>JADHYG010000029.1 GCA_016782545.1 Candidatus Microgenomates bacterium | reverse complement strand
TTGACCAAGCCAAAAAGAAAACCACCATTGAGCGGATTGCTGAAGGCCGGGAAAAAACAGGTGTTTTTACTGGTTTTTATTGTTTAAATCAATTAACCAATCAAAAAATGCCTCTTTATATCTCAGATTTTGTTTTAATGGATTATGGAACCGGAGCCGTTGTCGGTGTGCCGGGACATGATTTGAGGGATTTTGAATTTGCCAAAAAATTTAAACTGCCTGTGATTAGAGTGGTGGTTGGTTCAAATGGCGACAAATCGCCAATTATTCGCATTGAACAAGTTCAGGAAGAAGAAGGGAAGATGGTTAATTCAGAATTTTTGAATGGGATGGATATTCATCAGGCAACAGAGGCGATGATGGTTTATCTTGAGAAAAAAAGCTGGGGAAAAAGAGTGACTACTTTTCGGCTTCGTGATTGGTGTATTTCCAGACAGCGTTATTGGGGGGCGCCGATTCCTATGATTTATTGTGAGAAGTGTGCTAAGAAAGCCTTGGGTGAAAAAAAAGAGATGCCGGGTTGGTTTCCTGTTTCGGACAGCGAACTGCCGGTTCTTTTACCCAAAGTCAAGAATTGGCGGCCGGAAGGGGAGGGAAAAGGGCCTTTGGATAAGATACCTGAGTTTTATGAGGTTAAATGTCCTCGGTGTGGGGGAAAAGCTAAGCGGGAGACTGATGTTTGCGATACTTTTTTGGACAGTGCTTGGTATTTTTTAAGATATCCATCTATCGATGCAGAAAATCCGAAATCCGAAATCCGAAATTCGAAATGGTTCGACCTTGCTCACCATCCTGAGCCCGTCGAAGGACAAATTCTAAATTCTAATGACCAAAATTCAAAACACTTAGGAATTAGAAATTTGAAATTAGAAATTCCTTGGAATCCTGAGATTACAAGGTCGTGGCTTCCTGTTGATATGTATATTGGCGGCGCCGAGCACTCGGTTTTACATTTGATGTATTCAAGATTTTTGACGATGGTTTTTAAGGATTTAGGCTTGATTGACTTTGAAGAGCCTTTTAGCTCTTTTAGAGCTCATGGTTTATTGATTTCAGAGGGTTCAAAAATGAGCAAGAGCAAGGGTAATGTGGTTATTCCTGATAAGTATATTAAAAAATACGGCGCTGATACTTTGAGAATGTATTTAATGTTTATTGGTCCTTTTTCACAAGGAGGAGATTTTAGAGATGAGGGGATTATTGGCATCTATCGGTTTTTAGGGAAAGCATGGAGACTAGTAAATGCGAGCCAAGGAAAAAAGATAAGCCTGAAGCGGAGTCTCTCCTCCGAGGTGAGCCTTGGCTCCTCGGATGGTGGGACGAAGCGGATGGTGGAAGGAAAACTTGAAAGATTAATGCATCAGACAATCAAAAAAGTCACTGAAGACATTGAAAATCTTAGTTACAACACCGCCATTGCCGCTCTTATGAATTATCTGAATCAATTAACAATGAACAATGAGCAACCCGCCTCGCCTGACCCATCTCGACTCGGTCGATCCGAGGCGGACGGCGGTCAAGGCGGGTCAACAATTAATAGCGAAGCTATTAAGACCCTGCTTTTGCTTTTAGCCCCATTTGCACCGCACATGACTGAAGAACTTTGGCAGCGTCTTAAAGGGTCCAACCCTCTAGGAAAGACGAGCGAAGCGAGTCGTTTAGTCGACCCCGACGCTTCGGGGGAGACAGGGTTGGACCCTGACAAGCATTGGTCTATTCACCAACATCCTTGGCCTCAATACGATCTAAAATTACTTAAAGAAGAACAAGCGACGATTGTTATTGAAGTCAATGGTAAAGTGCGCGGACAATTAACAATTAACAATCAACAATCAACAATTAAGGCTGAGATAGAAGAGTTAGCCAAAAAAGAGCCTAAAGTAGCCAAATACTTGAAAGATAAAAAGATCAAGCGCGTTGTTTTTGTTCCTAGTAAATTAATCAACTTCGTCACCGATTAAATAGGTTTAATTTTTGACCCACGATCGTGGGTCAAAAATTGAGGCTAAATTGACGTGGTGATAAGTGATATAAGATGAGTGAGCAAGAGAATAAAAAAGAGTTGGCAGATCTTTTCAAAGAGAATTGGTTGAGTGTGATTTTGGCTTTGGGAGGGTTTGTTTTAGTAGTGATTGGCGGCGTGGTGATGGTGAGAGAGGGAAGTTATTTTAAGCCCGAAGAAGAAGTTTTAATTGAGGAAGAGAGCGAAGAAGCAGGAAAAATTAAAGTTGATATTCAGGGAGCAATTGAAAATCCTGGTGTTTATGAACTATCATCTAGCAGTCGAGTTGAGGATCTGCTAATGACGGCTGGCGGTTTATCAGAAAAAGCTGATTCTGATTGGGTGGCTCAAAATCTAAATCAAGCCGCTAAATTAAAAGACGGTGAAAAATACTTTATTCCTCAGGAAGGCGAAGTTGAAGGCGTTACTACAGCAAAGACCGGCAAAATAAATATTAATAAAGCCTCGGCGGCTGAACTTAAGGCTTTACCGGATATTGGCAAGGTGCGCTCACAAGACATTATTGATGCCCGGCCCTATTCTAAGACCGAAGATCTTTTGGACAAAGAAGTGATTTCATCTTCCATTTTTGAAAAAATTAAAGACAAGATAAGTGTCTACTAAGCTTCATTTTTTGCTGATAATTTTTTTATTTTTTGCCCTTTGTTTTCGTTTGGTTAGTTTTGGCTCTGAGAAGCCAAAATTTAAAGAAGGTCAAAAAGTCAAATTCACTGGTGTTTTAACTGCTCAACCCCAAACTTACCAAAAAAGTCAGCGATTTAATATTCAAGAAGCAGTAGTTGTTGCTCCGGCTTTTCCCCAGTATTTTTATGGAAATAAACTCGAAATCGTTGGCACTATCAAAGATGGAGTGCTAATCTTTCCCCAAATTAAAGTGCTTGAAAAGGGTGAGGGAAGTTGGATTTTAAGAAAAGTTTATAATTTTAGAGAGCGTTTAATTAAGCTTTTTGAGTCTTTTCTGCCTGAACCGTCAAGCTCACTTTTTTTAGGAATTTTTTTAGGAGTGAAAAAAACCTTGCCAAAAGACTTTTATTCAGCGCTCAGGAGGACCGGTGTCTTGCATGTGATTGTTGCTTCAGGAATGAATGTGGCCATGGTAGCTAGTTTTTCCTTGACGTTTTTAAATTTGATTTTAAAAAGGCGCTGGGCAGGTCTTTTAACGATTTTAGCAATTGTCTTTTATGCGGCTTTATCTGGTTTTGATCCGCCGATAGTCAGAGCGGTGATCATGGGAATTATTGTTATTCTTGGAGAGTTTTTTGGCAGATTAAATTTTAGAGTGCTAAGTTTAGGAGTAGCTGGCTATTTAATGCTTTTTTTAAGCTCTAGTTTAATTAATGATTTGGGTTTTCAACTTTCTTTTATTTCCACGGCTGGCTTAATGTTTATCAAGCCGCTTTTTAGGCTTAATAAAGCCGATTCTCTTTACTTGCTTAAAGATGATTTTCTGACTACTTTTAGTGCTCAACTGGTGACTCTGCCAATTCTTTTAATTAACTTTGGTCAATATCAGCCTTTGTCGCTTTTGGTTAATACTTTGGTTTTATGGACCACGCCGATTTTAATGGTTTTTGGTGGAGCAGTGGTGTTGGGAGGTTTGATTTTTCCACCTTTAGGCCAGATTTTTGCCTTTCTAGCTTATCCATTTCTTTTTTATTTTGAAAAAATGGTGATGTTTTTTGGACAACTTCCTTTTGCTGAAATTAGAATGGGTGAGTCTTTATTAAAGGGACAGGGTAAGCCTTTTTTAATTGGAATAAGCAAGCCATCTTTTTTCTTTGTTTTAGGCTATTATTTTCTCTTGACATCAATCTTAATTTTCTGCTATAAAAGAAGATAGTTGCAATTTTTGACCAACGATCGTGGGTCAAAAATTGAGGCTAAATTTGAGTTTTTAGGAAAAAAGTAAAAAAATAAAGTCAAAAGATATGATTAAAGGACAAAAAAGACTGCTGCTTATTTTAGCGATGTTAGGAGATCTTTTTGAAGATCTGGCTGATGCTGGTGGGTTAATGAGCTTTTCTTATCAGCAGGTTTATGGGTATGTGCCGCAAAAATATAAAAAGCATAATTTTGAAACGACGATAAGAAAGGCTTTAAAAGTAGGAGACATTAATAGGGAAATTAAAGAAGGACAACCACATTTAAAACTAACCTCCAGAGGGAAAAGCAAATTGACAGAGTACTTTCCTCTTTTTAAGTTTCAAAAGAAAAAATGGGATCAAAAATGGAGAGTTATTTTCTTTGATATAGAAGAGAAAAATAGAGGCTTACGTGATCGGTTTAGAGAAAAATTATGTGAGTTAGGTTTTGGCAAGCTTCAAAAGAGCGTCTATATTTCTCCGTTTTCTATAGAGCGGGAAATGAGAGAATTTATTAACGCCTTGGGATTGAAAGGGAAGACCTATCTTTTGGTCTCAACCAAGTTTATAACAGGGGATGAAAGAGGTTTAGCTCAAAAAATCTGGGATCTTGATAGGATTAATAAAGAATATAGAAAGATTCTAGGACGACTTGAAAAAAAAGAGATTGACAAAAAAGAGCTAAAAAAGATAAAGTCTCTCTATTTAGAAGCCTTGTCAATTGATCCCTTTTTACCGATTGAGCTTTTACCAGAAGACTGGTTGAGAGAAAAGGTTGAAAGAGAGATTAGAAAAAAGAGCCAGCAAGTTTAAGCAGAATTTTGAAGGATTGAGACTGATTGAATTACATTTTTGACCCCGCTGAGCGGGGTCAAAAATTGAGGCTAATTCACAAGTTTCAAGTTTTTTTATTAACGTGTTTATTGATTAGTTACTGATTAATCGTTGATTTATTGTTGAAAGAAATTTTATGGAGCCGGATTGGAAAGAGATTAGGAAGAAAATTGCCAGAGTTTTGGTGGTGGCCAGCCTGGGATTGGGCGGGCTTTTTTTATGGCAGGGGCAGGGATTTAGTGATGGCGAGGTTCATTTGATTTTTTGTGATGTGGGGCAGGGGGATGCGATTTTGATCAGGAAAAATACTTTTGAGATTTTGATTGATGGCGGGCCGGACAATAAAGTGCTTGCCTGTCTTTCTGAAAATATGGCTTTTTGGGACAAGGAAATTGAAATTATGGTTTTGACTCATCCTGAAGCTGATCATTTGAACGGTTTGATTCCGGTCTTGGAAAGATATCAGGTCAATAACTTTATTTCTTCACCAGCTGGAAATACCTCAGCTGGATTTAAAAAATTAAAAAGCTTGATTGAGGAAAAAGAAATTCCTGTTAAAAATTTATATACTGGTGGCAAAATTTCTTTTGAAGGGCTTGAGCTTTTTGCTTTGTGGCCGGAAAAAGAATGGTTATTATCAAAGTTGGACTCTTCAGAGTTAGCAGCGCCCGCCTACGCTGACGCTTCGGCGGGTAAAGCAGTTTTAGGCGCGCAAACTTCTAACAACCGCAATGATTTTTCTTTGGTCTTTCATTTAAAATACGGCCAGTTTGACGCACTTTTGACTGGTGATGCTGATGAACGGGTTCAGGATGAGATTATGGAGGCGTCGGTTGTGTCTGAGGTCAAGGTTTTTAAAGTTCCTCATCATGGTTCAAAAACAGGGATGATTGATGAATATTTAGAAAGCGCGAGTCCTGAATTGGCCGTCATTTCCGTGGGAAAAAACCGCTGGGGACATCCGACAAAAGAGATATTAGAGAGGTTGAGATATTTAGATATTGAGATACTGAGAACAGATCAAGAAAAAGAAATTGAGATTGTGACGGACGGAAAAAGCTGGCAGATAAGATAAATTTGCTTGACAGAATTTGACAAGTATGATATATTAATTTCAATTGCATAGGCGATGAAGGGGAATAGTAGCTGAGTTGAGTAGATGATAGAGACTGGCGGATGGTGGAAGCGCCAGATTGAAAGACTCAGTGAACGAGTCCTTGAGCCAGAGGCCGAAGAAAGTCGTTATGGCAAGTAGGCTTTACTAATGAGCCCCGCTTAGCGGGGGAAAAAGGGTGGTACCACGGTTCGACAAGCTCACCGTCCCTCTAGGGACGGTTTTTTTATTGGTTATAAATTAATGTAAATATAAATATTAAAATATAATAGGGCGTAGCAAATACGCATTTGATCCGGGAAGATCGATCGGCCATTGGCCGATTGCATACTGTCACGCCCTGTTTGGTTTTTATCACATTTTATGGTTTTAGTCAAAAAAGCAAACTAAAATGGCAAAAGAAAATCTTACTTTTTCAGGAGCATTAAGTTGGGCTGAAATTTTAAAACCTCAAACAGAAGTTGTCGAGGTTGATCCTGATGTGGATTTTGTCTACATCATGAGAAAAGATGGAAACTTCACGATGACGCCAATAGTAGAAAGTTTAACCAGTGAGTATTCGCTTGATCAGGAACAGACAAAACAAATTCTTTTGGAAGAATATGATCTCTTCTTTAGCAAATTGGCAGATGTCTTTTTATGGGCTTTTTCTAGTAAAGGCAAAATTGAACTTCATTTATATGATCCTGATATTCTTGATCAGAAAGAAAAAGAAAAAGCAGGAATCTTGCCAATTATCAGTTTAGATCCGTTAATGACTAAAGGAGTTCATGAGTTTGAAGTTTCCAGAGGCTATTATAGTGGCGGAAAAAAAGATCATGGTCAGGTTAATCGACCTGGTTCTAAATGGCTTGATTATCAAGCCAAACAATTAGCAGAGGAGTTAGGAGTCGTTCCCGTGTGTGTAGTTGAGGATGATATTTTCAGCGGTGGGAGTCTTATTAAAGCCTTGGGAGCATTATTAAAAGCTGGTGTTATCATTCAAAAAGTTATTCCTGGTATTCAGGTTGGAAATCCAACTAAACTTGAAGAAATGGAGATTGTTGTTGATCCAGTTGTGAAATATAAGGCAGTTGATGGTAGTGATATCTTTGACAAAGTTGATCTTGGTGATCCTAGAGATTTTCTTTTAGGAGCTAGTGGTTTAGTGATTAAGCTTCCTGATGGAGGATATGGTCGAGCTCCCTATGTTCTTCCTTTCGTGAGCACAGCAGCAAGAGCAAGCATTCCCAATGAGACAGAAAAGGAGTTTGCTTTAAAGGTGCTTCAAGCAAATTTTGAATTTTTTCAAAGAACAGAAGAAAGGATTAATAAATCCATTCTTTTAAAGCATATGGATAGTTATTTTGTGCAATTGATGCATAATTTGTATGGTTTTGACTCAAACACTCCTATGAGTCAAGTGGTTGCTTGGTCGATTGAAAATCTAGATTCTCTTTGGAAGAGAAATTCTGATTTAGGAGCAATCCATGAAGAGTTAGAAAAATTAAAGTTACCAGCCAATTTGATCTTTATTGATGTTAATGGAACATTAATTGCCGAGGATTCAGTAGATGGGTGTATTGATAACAAAGCACTTTTTGAATTCAGCCAGGCAGTTGATCAACTCAAGAAACAAGGTTTTGGAATCGGTCTTTGTTCAGATTCTCCCTTGCCGCAACTTGTCGAATTTTCCCAGCAGGTTGGGTTAGCTGATGGCCCAATCATAGCAGAAAACGGCAGTATAATTTCTAATAATGGTAGAAAAATAATTCTAAACGAGTTAGATGGGATTAGTGGATTTAAGGGAATGATAATAGATGTTGCATCCGGGAGCTACAAACAAGACAAGGATTGTGTAGCACCTGAATTTAGAGGTAAAACTCCAGATTACTCAAGTAATTTTTGGGCCTTTGGCGCTAATCGAGAAACTTCGGTAAGTGTTTTTGGGCCGCCGGAATTTATAGGGCAATTAGGGAAAGTTTTTACTGACACTCAAGGCATAAGCATTGATTGTAGTCCTAAATATAATTATTTTGCTATTCATCCTGGAGATTGCCAACAAAATAAAGGTAAAACTTTAACTTTGTTAAGTCAGTTTAGCTATAATGTGATTATGATTGGAAACAGTCAATCTGATTGGGTATGCCCATCAACAGGAGCAAGGTGTGCTTTTGTTAGAGGATCAAGAATTTCAGAAGAAACAAAAGAGAAGGCTTTTTATTTCTCAGACAAACCAACAATTAATGGTGTTATAGATATTTTGTCACAATTTAAATAAAAAAGATATGAAAAACTTTACCATAGTTACCGACCCAGGCATTGATGACTTAATAGCCTTATTGTTGCTATTTGAATTGTCTCCAAAATCAGAGAATGTTCTTGTTTCGACTTTTGGGAATGCACCAGAACGGTTTACTTCTCAAAACGCAAAAGAATTTATTGTTTTTATGGCAAATAACTGGAGATTTATTCATGGTTCAAAAGAGCCTCTTAAACCTTTGAAGCATTCCTGGCCCACTTATTTTCATGGTCCGGATGGTGTTTGGGAGATACATCCAGAAGTTGATATAGAAAAGGTTTATCTACTAGAGGATTATCCAGAAGACTTGCATGTAATTTCTTTAGGACCAATGACAGATGTTTACAAAATGCAAAAGAAAATCAAGATTAAGCAAATTACTATCATGGGTGGAGCTTTTAATGTTGGCGGTAATGAGACTCAATATGCAGAAACCAATATTGCTTTTGATCCAGATGCCGCCGCAAAGTTTTTCCATCACTGCAACGGTAATGATATAAAAATAGTTCCTTTAGATGTTACCACAAAGGTTTTTTGGACAAAAGAGCAGATTCTTGATGCATCTGAAAAATTGCCATATCAAAAGTGGGCCAAGAGGCTATTATTGACATGGTTTCAACAATATGGTGATAAAAAACAGATGAACTTTGAGCTTCATGATCCTTTAGCGGTTTATTTAACTTTTTACCCTCAATTAGCTAAATGGACTTCTTCAGGAGTGGAAGTTGTTACTAAAGGAAGTCGTCGAGGTCAGACGGTTTTAAGCAGATTCAATCCAAAGTGTAAAATTGCTGTGGATATTATTGATTCTCAAGGATTGGCGCTTAGGCTTTATAAAAAAGTTTTTATGTAAATGAGAAAAATTCTGGTATACTTTGTTTGAGAAGTTATGAAACTTAAAAAAGTTAATGACAATTTGGTGGATAAAGGGAGTATTGTGTGTCAACTGCAAGAACTTGTTTGGCGGGCGGCGAGTGAGTTTGATGAGGGTTTAAAAGTCGAGGATATTCATCTTGAGCATCCACAAGAAGAATCTCATGGGGATTACAGCGCAAACATTGCGATGGCGATGTTTGCGCAGACTTTTAAACCCGAAGGGTTTAAAATTAAAAGCCCTTTGGATTTAGCGAAATTAATTGTCAAGAATTTGCCGAAAACTGATTATTTGGAGAAAGTTGAGGTGGTTCCTCCCGGCTTTATTAATTTTTGGCTGTCAAAAGCATATTTAGCCACTTCAATTATTCAGATAATTAAAGAGAAAGAGATGTTTGGTCGATCAGGCAAGCTTGGAAAGCAAAAGATCATGGTGGAGTTCGCCCATCCTAACACCCACAAGCCTTTTCATATTGGTCATTTGCGCAATATTACTTTGGGTGAATCAATAGTGAGGATTTTAGAGGCGAATGGGGTGAAAGTGATTAGAACCAATTATCAAGGTGATGTGGGACTTCATATTGCAAAATGCCTGTGGGCAATAAAAAAACAAAAAACAGATAACAAAAAACTAAAAACCTTGGATGAAAAGATTGAGTTTTTGGGGAAAGCATATGCTGAAGGGAATAAAGCTTATGAAGAAGATGAAAAAGCAAAAGAGGAGATTATCAAAATCAATGGTCAGATTTACAATCAAGATCCGAAAATCATCCCTCTTTGGCAGGAAACTAGACAATGGAGTTTAGATTATTTTGACAGGATTTATAAACGGGTTTATTCAAAGTTTGATCGTCTTTATTTTGAAAGTGAAGTTGTTAGCGGCAAAGAAGTAGCTAAAGAAGCAGTCAAAAAGGGAATTTTAAAAGAGAGTGAGGGAGCGATTATTTTTGATGGAGAAAAGTATGGTTTAGATACAAGAGTTTTTATTAATTCTCTAGACTTTCCCACTTATGAAGGCAAAGAGTTAAGACTGTCCCAGCTTGAATTTTCTGAATTTGGAGAAATTGACAAGTGTATTCATGTGGTTGGACCTGAACAAACAAGTTTTTTTAAAGTTACTTTTAAAGTGGAAGAGCTTTTGGATTCTGAGAAGTTCAAAGACAAGCAATATCATCTGGTCTATGGCTGGGTAAAGTTAAAAAAGGGTAAGATGGCCTCGCGGTTGGGTAATGTGGTTTTGGGAGAATGGCTGATTGATGAAGTGAAAAAGCGCTTGCTTAAAGAATTTAAGATGAGTGATGAGGTAGCGGAAATTGTGACGGTTGGGGCGGTTAAATATTCTTTTTTAAAATTCTCCCCATCCAGAGAGATTGTTTTTGATATAGATGAGTCGATAAATATGGAGGGAGACTCGGGGCCGTATCTTCAGTATGCATATGCTCGAGCACGTTCCGTGCTGCGTAAATCCGAAATCCGAAATTCGAAATCCGAAACAAATTCTAAATTCAAAATTCGAAATTCTAAACTAAATAAAGAAGAAATAGCAGTTCTAAGAACTCTTTATAAGTTTCCAGAAGTGGTCAAAGAAGCAGGGAAGAATTACGCGCCGAATTTGATTTGTAATTATCTTTTTGATTTAGCGCAGAAGTTTAATGGGTTTTATAATAAACACTCCATTATAAATGCCAAATGCCAAAATCCAAATGACAAATATAAAGATGAAGATTTAAGAGATTTTAGATTGGCTTTAACTATAGCAACTGCGCAAGTCCTTCAAAACGGTCTCAATCTACTCGGCATCAAGGCCTTGGAGAAGATGTAAGTCAGGAATAAAAAGCATAAAAACTCTCACTTTAGCCTCAATTTTTAACCCACGATCGTGGGGTAAAAAGTTAATTTACCGTTTTAGCTTAAAAAAAGACCCCGTTGAGCGGGGGTGAATTTTTAGATTGGGGGTGGGGTTTTAGATTTGATTTGAAGATTAAACTTCTATTCCGGTTTCTTTAATTTCTCCTAGAGTAGTTAAAGGCGAGGCTTGGCTAAATTCCTCTGGAGTTAAACCCAAGATATCCATATCGATTTTTCGAGTCAGAGGATTGTTTCTGGCATCCCACAAAAGAGAAAAACGTTTTTTATCAGAAAGTTTATTAAAATCAGGAGAAATAACCAATAAATCAAGGTCGCTCTCTTTAGTTTGTTTTCCTCTCGCCCAAGAGCCGAAAAGGATCAATTTATCAATCTTGACTTTTTTTTCTAATGAGTTTTTATAAACAGAAATTATTTTTTTAGCTTTTTTAGAAACCATGAGTATATCTCCTTGGCTATGGTTAACATTTTTTTAACAGCTTCTCTTCTCGAATAGAATTTTTTGCTTAGATCTGGATAGCGAACCCTGAAATAGTGGCGGCTCATTTCTTTTAATTCAGGCACCCATTCTTTGGGAAAATCATCAAGCAAGCCGCTGTCTTCTAAAAGTCTTAACAAATCATGGCTTTTTCTTGGTGCTTGATTTTTCTTTTCGACGATGATTGCCTTAATAATTTTTTCTACTGCCTGCTGGCAATAAAAAGCAGTTGGCCCGTAACGATGAGCAGTCCACATGACCTCAAGGTTTTTAAGATCTTCTTTGGCATGATCAAGCCATAATTTAGTTTCTTTTTTCATTGATGGACCTAGTTTACTAAAAAAAAGGGTTGTAGTCAAAAATGATAAAAAATGTGCTTGCTAAAAGGCATCAAGACTTTGGAGAAGATGTAGAGAAAAGAAATTGTTAATTGTTAATTGTTAATTGTT
>JADHYG010000028.1 GCA_016782545.1 Candidatus Microgenomates bacterium | reverse complement strand
GGTGTGGTTGTTTTGACCACGCTTTTTTGCTGAAGATTGAGCTCTATTCTTCTTCCCAGTTTTTTTTATCAAGTTCATCAGATTCCCATTCTTCTTCATCTTCCTCTGGTTCTTCATCAGCCTCAAACCCGCAGTCAATACAGACATTTTCTTCATCTAGTTCACCGCCGCATTCTGGACAAATTAACATTTTATTAAAACCTCCTCCAGTTTCAATAATAATTAAACTTAAATTAGATATAAAATTTTTTTTAAACTTTGTCAAGATGTCAAAATATGTCAATTTTTAATAAAGAAAAAAATCACAACCAGACTTTTAAAAGATGCTATATAGGACTTGACATTAGGAAAATTTATGGTATATATATTAGTTATCACTTATCAGTTTTAAGTGCTAATTTTAATTATGAAAAAATCCAAGATCAAACCACTATTTGACAATGTTTTAATCAAACCAATGGAGGAGGAAAAGAAAACTCCTTCAGGAATTCTTTTGCCGGAAACCGCTAAAGAAAAACCTCAAATTGGTGAAATCATGGCCGTTGGTCCAGGAGGTCTTACTGATCAAGGCAAGCAAATTTCTATGAAAGTTAAAGTCGGTCAAAAAGTGGTTTATAAAAAATGGGGTGGTAATGAGGTTAAAGTTGATGGAAAAGAATGGTTATTAGTCGAACAAAAAGACATTCTAGCAATCGTTAAATAATTTATTTACACTGACGACTGAAAGGAGGAAGTGTGGCTAAACAATTAAAATTCTCAGAAGAAGCAAGACAAGCGCTTTTAAAAGGTATTGATGTGGTCGCTAAAGCAGTGATCACTACTTTAGGACCAAAAGGAAGAAATATTGCTTTGGACAGGAAATGGGGTGCTCCCAATGTGGTTCATGATGGTGTTACCGTTGCTAAAGAAATTGATCTTGAAGATCCTTTTGAAAACATGGGCGCTCAACTTGTTAAAGAAGCGGCTTCCAAAACTAATGATGATACTGGTGATGGAACTACGACCGCCACTCTGTTAACTCAAGCTATTGTTACCGCTGGAGTCAAGAATATTACTGCCGGCGCCAACCCAATGATTTTGAAAAAAGGCATTGAAGAAGGAGTTAAAGCCGTCATTGCCGAGATTAAAAAAATGGCCAAGCAGATTAAGAATCAAGATGAAATTACTCAAGTAGCCACTATTTCTGCGGCTGACGCTCAAATTGGTTCTCAAATTGCCGAGGCCTTGGGAAAAGTTGGTAAAGACGGTGTGGTCACTGTTGAAGAAGGCAAGGGTTTAGAAGTAGAAATTGAATATAAAGAGGGCATGGAGTTTGATAAAGGCTATGAATCTCCTTATTTTATCACTGATCCGGGAAAAATGGAGGCAGAGATTGAGAATCCATATATTTTAATTACCGATAAGAAAATTTCTGCTGTTTCTGATTTGCTTCCCTTTTTAGAAAATCTGGTTAAAGTTTCTAAAAACATTGTTATTATTGCCGACGAAATAGAAGGCGAGGCTTTGGCAACTTTAGTGGTTAATAAACTAAGAGGAACATTTAATTGTTTGGCCATTAAAGCGCCGGGATTTGGCGACAGAAGAAAAGAAATGCTTGATGACATTGCTATTTTAACCGGTGGCAAAGTGATTTCTGAAGATATGGGCCGGAAAATTGAAAATGTCACCATTGAAGACTGCGGTCAAGCTGATAAGGTTTGGGCAGACAAGGAAAATTGCCGAATTATTGGCGGTAAGGGTGGCACAGCCCAAATTAAAGCCAGAATTAGCCAGATTAGAAGAGAGATTAGTGCTTCGACTTCTGATTTTGACAGGGAAAAGCTTGAAGAAAGACTGGCAAAACTTGCTGGCGGCGTGGCGGTTATTAATGTTGGCGCGGCCACTGAAGTGGAACTAAAAGAGAAAAAAGAAAGAGTTAATGATGCTGTTTCCGCGACTAAGGCGGCGATTGAAGAAGGTATTGTTCCTGGCGGCGGCGTCGCTCTTTTGCGAGCCAGAGAAGTTTTACCCAAACTAAAAGAAACGCTTGAATATGATGATGAAAAAACAGGCGTTGACATTTTGTATAAATCATTAGCCGAGCCTTTAAAATGGATTGTTACCAATGCTGGTGCTGATGCGGGTTGGGTTTTGAGAAAAGTTCAAGAATCAAAAAGCGCTGACTTTGGTTTTAATGCTTTAACAATGAAATTTGAATCAATGCTCAAAAAAGGCATTGTTGATCCAGTTAAAGTTACTCGTTTGGCTTTGCAAAATGCGGCCAGTATTGGTGCCATGGTCTTAACAACAGAGGGATTGATTACTGATATTCCTGAGAAAAAAGAAATGCCTGGAATGCCTGGAGGAATGCCTGGAGGAATGCCTGGAGGAATGCCTGGCGGAGGGTATTAATCTTTTTTTACCCCGACACCAGACGGTGCAGGGTTTTGTCTAGATTAAAGACCTACTGTCGAAACTCCTGAATGATTTTTTCAATTTCTTCTTGAGAAGGAATTTCTGCTTCTTTGTCTTCAGTAGAAACTCCAGATGAAGGCAAATCATTATCTGTATCTGTTTTTTCTGAACTGATTATTTCTTGTTCACTTTTTATGGTTGGAACAATAGTTGTTTCGGCCTCAATTGTTTCTACTGTTTGTGTTTCTCCTTTTTTTCTTTGACTGGAAATAAAGCGATAACCGCCAACAACCAGAGCAATAATAATTAAGGCAACAATTAGATTTCTCATAAGATAGCCTTTATTATATACTATCAATGCAAATGCTTAAAGTTCATGTCTTTATTTCTGGTTTGGTTCAAGGCGTTTCTTATCGGGCTTGGACACAAAAGATTGCTCAATCATTAGCCTTGTCTGGCTGGGTTAAAAATTTAGTTGACGGCCGGGTAGAGGCTGTTTTTGTGGGTGAAAAAAATAAAATTGAAAAAATGATAGAATTTCTTTATCAGGGTTCGTCTGTTTCTCAAATAGAAAAAGTAGAGGTGGTTGAAAAAGAAAAAATTCAGACAGATCCATTTAGAGGAGAATTTTTAATTAAGAGATAAAACATGGAAAAAGAAAAATTAATAAAAACTCGGGTTTTTTTAGGCTTAACTTTTTTAGCTTCGTTATTTTTAGGAAGAGTGGTGAGTTTTTTTTCCACCAGCACTTTTTTTGAGTTTTGGGAAAAATCCTTGGCTTTTTGCTTTAAGGTTAGTTTTAGTTTTATTTTGGCAGGGATTTTCTTTTGTTTGCCGGCCCTTTTTTTGAAAAAGCAAAAGATGTTTACGGCGATTCTTTTTAACTGTTTTGGGTTTTTGCTTGGGTTTTTAGTTTTTTCAAGCTGGCAAAATTTAACCGCCGCTGTTTTTTTCATTCTTTTATTTTTTCTTGCTCAACACTCTTTTTTTAAAGATGTTCAGAAACAATCGGAGAAATTTCTTTCTTTTTCTCCTGCAGATATTTTTCCTTTACCATTAAGAAATTTTTTCTCAATTTTATCGCTGATTTGTTGTTTGGGTTTCTTTTTGAGTCTACAGAGAGAAGTAATTCATGATGAATTTGTTATCCCAGAACCTTTTCTTGAGAAAATAATGACACCCATCAATCAGATTTTTAATCAAAGTTTTGAGAGGGGCTTGAAAAATCAAATGGGAGATAAGTTCGAGGGAGTAATTAACAATAAAATGGCTGAAGAGGCTTCTACTTCACTCTTGCCAACGCCGTCAGAATTAAAAGCCCAGCTTGAAAAGCAAATTAAGCCGTTTTTAAAATATCTGCCTTTTTTGGGAATATTATCTTTATTTTTCACTCTTAGATTCATCATTGGTTTTTTAATAGACTTTCTAACTTTAATTGTGCCCTTGATGTTTAAAATTTTATTAAGTTTAAGAGTTTTTAAAATAGTCGAGAAACAAAAGACAGTGAAGAGAATTACTTATTGAATGTGGTTTAAATCTTCCACGTCATTCCGGGCTTGACCCGGAATCTATATAGATCCTGAATCAAGTTCAGGATGACAGAGGTAATATGGCTAAAAACAATGTCGTTTTTGTTATTTTTTTCAGTCTGGCATTTTTAATTGTTTTGCTTCATCTTCTTTTTCATCCCATCAGAGTTTTGGGGATGAGTACAAGCATTTTTTATTTGGATGAAAAAGTGACGCTAGCTGCTTTTTTTTCAATTGTCACTTCTTTTTTAACTGGCTTTTGGTGCTTAATGTTTATTGATAAGTTGAAAAATCAAAAAGAAAAATTATTTTGGTCTGCTTTGGGAGTATTTTTTTTGATTTTGTCAATTGATGAATATCTGGAAATTCATGAATATATTAATACCTTAGTGAAATTAATATTAAAAAAGAACAGTTTAGCATCTCAATTGGCTCATCTTTCTTGGATTTTTCCTTTGTTTTTGGTGATTGGTTCATTTTTTGCCATTTTTTTATGGGGAATCTTCAATGAAAAAAAATCTCAGATTAAATCACCTTTAGCAATAGGCACTTTTTTCTTTACCATTGTTCTAATTTTAGAAATCTTAGGAGCTTTAGCTTTTGGCCAGCACATTTATCTTTACTTGGTAGCTCTTGAAGAAGGCGCCGAAATGTTTGGCGCCAGTTTTTTCCTCTTGGCGGTTTTAAACAAAAGCAAAAATCTGTAATTTACTGTTTTTTTTATTTTTACCTCTTGATCTTTTTCTAATAACATCCTATAATATGCCCAGAGTCATCCTTGACTAAAAAAGCGTGACTCTTTTTTATTGTTAATAAATAGTTTTTAGTTAAAACATTAATATGACTGGTGAACATGAACCTGTTTTAAGGTCTTTTCGTTCTCAAGAGAGATTGGTTGGTTCAAAAGAAAACCTAAGTCTTCGTCAACCAGCCATCCTTGTTATTGGTGGTGGTGAAGGAGCTTGTCAAAACATTCCTAATGTTTTACAAGAGGGTGGGGATTATGATGTCGCGACCATTTTGAGTGGACAAGAAGCTTTAGAGATGATTAAAGATAAAGAGACGAGAATTAGGCCTGATGTAGTTTTAATTAATCATACTTTAAAAAAAGATGAAATGACTAGTTTAGCCTTGGTTAGAGAGCTTGTTGAAGTCCTGCCAATGACAAAATGCATTCTTTTTGGCGAGAGTGTTCCAAAAACAGTGTTTCAAAAAGCAATTAGTAGTGATGTTTTTGACTGCCTAGAGGGATCTGATGGAGTGGCTAGATTACGGCAATGTGTTGAAAGAGCAATTGAAAAAAAGAGAGAGGAAATAGAACTACGCAGAATGGCTTTTAATGATATTTTAACTGGACTATACAATCGGCAAGGCTTTTTTCACTTAGCAGAAAGAGAATTAGTAACAGCCAAACGATCAAAGCAGAAAATGATTTTACTTTTCGCTGATTTTGATGGTTTGAAATTGATTAATGATACATTCGGTCATCCTAAAGGAGACAAGGCTTTGATAGCTGCTGCTGATATTCTCAGAGAGGTTTATCGCGAATCAGACATTATTGCTCGTATTGGTGGAGATGAGTTTGTAGTTTTTTTTGCCTATCAAACTGAAGGGAGTGAGGTTGCAGAAGACATGGGGATTGGTTTTGGAGAAGAAAAAGCAACGCCCGCAGAGATTCTTATTGCTCGTTTCCAGGAAAGATTAGAAAAATATAATGGAGAAGAAAAAAAAGAAGCAAATCGTCAATATGATGTGTGGCTAAGTGTAGGTACGGCAGTTTATGATCCTGAGGATCCCTGTTCTATTGATGAATTATTAGCACGAGCAGATAGAGCTATGTATAACCAAAAAAGGAAAAGTCATCAAAAAGATAAAGGAAAACCTGTAATGATTTATGAGAATGATGAATGAGAAGGTTTTAGAGAAAGCGAAGGTTTTGGAGTGATACAATTTATTGTGTTATCTTAGTAAGATAACGAATTTAAATTCGTCAATCCATAATTTAAAAATGAAAATTGAATGTTTTGTTTTGGGGCAGCTGCAGACAAATTGTTATTTGGTTTATGATGAAATCTCTTTGGAGGGGGTAGTGATTGATCCGGCTGATGAAGGAGATTTTCTCAGTCAAAAGATTTTAGATTTAGGGATTGATCTTCAAGCGATTATTGCCACTCATGGACATTTTGATCATGTTTTATCTGTTTTAGAATTAAAACTCAATTTTAATATTCCCTTTTTAATGCACAAAGCTGATCTGTCCATTCTTAGCCGTATGCAGGACAGCGCCAAGTTTTTCACTGGTTTTGAAGCTGATCCGCCAGCTGAAGTTGATAAGTTTTTAAAAGAGGATGACATTATCAAGTTTGGCAAAGCAAAATTAAAAGTGATGGAAACGCCAGGTCATACACCAGGGAGCATTTGTCTTTTTTCCAAAAATATTCTTTTTTCAGGAGACACTCTTTTTTGTCAAGGCGTGGGCAGAACTGATTTTTCTTATTCCTCTTCCGAGCAATTAACAAGTTCCATTAAAAACAAGCTTTTTACTCTGCCAAAAGAGACTTGTGTTTATTCTGGCCACGGTGAATCAACCACGATTGCTGCAGAAAAACTAGAATAGAGAAGTGATATCTAAAAACAGAAAACATAAAACAGAAAACAGTCAAACATCAAAGAATACTTATCTGTATTTTTGTATCAATGAATTGAATCATTGATACATTTTTGTTGTCTGGTGTTTGCTGGAGGTTGTTTTCTCGCAATTTTTTTGGATTAAAAGGTTTTCAAAAAGCATTCAAGCGCAGATAATAAAGATTTGAATCTTGGGTTCTCCGGTTCACGAATCTTCCGGTTAATTTCCAGTTGAAGAGCGGGAATTTTAAGTTCCTTCACACAAAATTCAGCAATTGTCATCTGTTCTTTTTTTTGACGGTGTCCTCTAATAATTTCTTTTTTACAAAAACCAAACTTTTTAAAACATCGCAAAAGATTTTTTTCAACTCCTTTTAAACCTTTTTCTTTTTGAAAATCTTTATATTCAAGTATGAAGGGTTTTTCTTTTTTTGCTCCGTGAATATCTAAGATAAATTTAATACAATTCCTTTTTACCAGTTTTTGGAGAGTTTTCTTATAGGGGGAATTTTTATACCAATTCGGATCAACTTTTTGGACCTTAGTGGTATAAATTCCAAAACAGCCAGTTTTTTCGCAAAGAACTTCTACAATTAAATCAGTATTTGGTTCATTAAGTTTTGGGTTTTTAATGTCAAATTCTGGTCTTACATGAGGTGCGGCATGAGGTGCAGAGAGTAAGACAGGGAAGTAACCATTGATTATTTTAAAATTCATGTCTACAAAGTTTATAATTGAGTTTTGTATCAATGATTCAATTCATTGATACAAAATACCAGTAGTAAAAAGACTTGGTTCGCGGTGATGATCGTCAAGTTTCTAATAAATGCTTATAAGATACTTCGACCTCTTCTTTTTAATCTTAATCTTTCATAATAATCCTTCCTTTTTCCTTTCCAATTAGTTCCATAGCGAGGTGGAAATAATTCTGCTAGCTTTTCTTCCAAATTATCCCAAAATTCTTCTTGTTTTTCTTTTTTGAGAATTTTTTTAATGGCTATTTTATAGCCATCGCCTTCAGTTTTTAGCCAGTTATTAATGAGCATAATGGTTGCGGTTGAAACTTTTAGGATTTCACTGATTGATCGGTAATCATAGCCCTTAAGAAGAAGGATGGCGATACCAAGTCGTTTAGAGAGCATTGTTTTTTCTGTTGGAGAAAGAAGATCATGAAGAAATTTTTTGACTGACTGTTTGGTTTTTAAATCAGCAATAGTTTGCCAAAAAACATCAAACAATCTTTCCTCAACTTCCTTTGGTAATAAATGTTTAGAAACTTGAGTCATAATTTGTATCAATGAATTGAATCATTGATACAAGAATATCATTGAGAGTTTTTCCTGTCAAGGATTTATTTCGTGTTATGTATTTCGTATTTGCGAATACTACTAACCCTCTCTTCATAGTTACTATCCCTCTTTACCATGTTTAGATGTTGATGGGTGTTGTCTTGGGTGGGGACTTGTTTTGAATCAATGAATTGAATCATTGATACAGTTTATACATGGCCATTCTTGTTAAGGAAATTAACTAAGAAAACTAATTATTATTCAATGATTGGATTGTTTTAATCAGAAAAATTCTTCATCTTGGCCTTTCTAAGACCGTTCTTTGAGTCGTGTACGTCCGTTCTGAGCGAAGTCGAAGAAAATAGTACTTGAACGGTGAGTTTCGGTGGGTCAAGGAGAAATTAAATCTTTTTTTCCGCCCCATTAAGAACTTCTCTTGAGGTTTCAAAAAATACCTTTTTAACTTTAGCAAACTTTTTTATGACATGAAAAAAACTAGTGATTTCTTTGATTTCTAAAAACCAGGCCAAAAACAAATAGCAGAACAAGCCGCAAAAAGAGGCGGTGCCTGTTAAGGCTAAAAGGTTAATAGTTCTAGTGGTGTCAAAAACGAGTTGATCTAAAAGTTTCAAAGGAACATATAAAGCAACGCCAGTGATTGCCGAAGCAATAAAAATCTTAAAAGCAGGCAAAAAAAGCTCTATTTTTTTAAAACCGCCAATTTTTTTATCTAAGAAAAAAAGAAGCAGAAGACAGTCTAGAAAACTGGCAATTGAAGTAGATAGAGCTAAAGTATGAATGGGGAGAAAGAAGACTTTAATAAATAAAAAACTTAAAACGATATTAACAAGAATAGAAAAAGTTCCTATGATGACTGGTGTTTTACTATCATGGAATGCATAAAAACTCCTGGCTAAAAGATGAATAAGACTTTGAGCAAACAAGGAAAGAGAAAAAAAAGCGAGAGTTTTTCCGGTCATGACCGTTGCCTCCCAATCAAAGCGGGCGGCGCCAAAAACTAGCCTGACGATAGGGATACGCAAAACAATTAAAATTATTGAAGACGGAAGAACTAAAAATAGGATTTGATGAAATGAGGCAAGAAATATTTTTTTAAATTCTTCTTTGTCGTGTTTTGTCCAAACTTGGGTTAAAGAAGGTAGGGCGGCTTGAGCAATGGGGGCGCCAAAAAGCCCAATAGGAATTTGTTGAAGATGTTGGGCAAAATTAAAAATCGCTACTGATCGAGCGCCCAAGATTGAAGCGAGAATTAAATCAATAGTAATGCCAATTTGAGAGACAGCTAATCCTAGAGTTCGAGGGAGCATCAAACGACCAACTTCCCTAACCTCTTTTTGTTGATGATTAAAAATTAAAGAATGGCGATAACCTAAGAAAATGACAAAAGGGATTTGAATAATCATAAAAAATAAGGCGCCCAGAACCACACCCCAAACTGGTCCGTAAAGACCCCAAAGAGGAGAAAAAAACACAATTCCCAAGATGATGCCAATATTGTAGGTAACTGGAGCCAGAGCCGGAATTAAAAAACGATTAAAAGACTGCAAAATTCCAGTTAAAAAATTACCAATAATAAGCGGAAAAACTTGAGCCAGAATCATTATTCTGGTAAAAGAAGCCATTAAAAGAATTTCTTCTTTTGAAAAACCGGGAGCAATTAAATAGGAAATCTGCGGTGCAAAAAAAAGCAATGGCAAGGCAAGCAAAATAAATATAAAAACACCAATGTTAATGACAGAAGAAGCCATTTTAAAAGCTTCTTCTTTTTTATTCTTTGAAAGATATTTGCTGAAAACAGGAATAAAAGCAGTAGAAAGAGCACCCATCACCAAAAGTTCAAAAATGAGATTGGGAAGACGGAAGGCGGCAAAATAAACACCAAGTTCTTGAGGTGAAAAACGGGCCGTTAACATCCGGTCACGCAAAAGTCCTAAAGTTCGGGATAAAAAAACAGCCATCATGATGATGCCTGCCGCAGAAAGAATACTTCCCTGTTTCCTGGAAAATAAAGAGAAGGTTTTGTTGAAAAATCTTTTTACCATATTATTCATCTTTAATTTTAAACCAGAGACAGAGTTTTATCAATAAGAAACACTAACTCTTGTCATCAATCTTGTTTTGTGATATATTATGAGCGTGATGAAGAAAATAGTTCTTATTGTGATTATATTAATTTTCCTTGCTGGTATAGTTTTTGTAGGAAGGCTTTTTTTAACCAGAGGACAGAAAGCGATGGGTGGACTAAAAGTTACTTCTATTCCCCAAGCCAGCATTTTTTTAGACGCTGATAATATAGGTAGGACTCCTTTTGAAGATAAAATTAAACCAGGCGACTATACTTTAAAATTAATTCCTGAAGATGGTGAAGAATCAGTTTCTTCGTGGCAGGGAAAAATTAAAATCTCTGCTAATGTTTTAACTTATGTTAATCGTGAGTTGAGCTCTTCAGATTTAACTTCGGCTGGTGAAACTTTGAGCTTGGAGAAAATCTCCGGAAAAACTCCAGAAATTGCGATTACTTCAGTTCCTGAAGGAGCAAAAATTTCTCTTGATGGAGAAGATAAAGGTGCGGCTTCTTTAATTTTAAGAAACATTACTCCCGGTGATCATGAGATTTCTCTTTCTGCACCTGGCTTTGTAACTCGTTCAATTAAAGTTCACGCCGCTCAAGGCTATAAATTAATGGCTGATTTTCAATTGGCTTTGATTCCCGGCGAAGAAGGAGATACTAATGAAGATGAAGATGGAGATGGAGAAACAGGCGAAAAAGAATTAGAAAAGCCTTATGTGACAATTTTAGATACTCCCACTGGCTGGTTAAGAGTAAGAGAAGAGCCAACAACAACGGCTACTGAGGCGGCTAAGATTAATCCCGGTGAAACCTATTCTTTTTTGGATGAAGAAAGCGGTTGGTATCAGATTGAGTATGAAAAAGGAAAAGAAGGTTGGATTTCAGGACAATACGCTGACAAAGTAGAGTAACTACCCCCTTATTAGTTTTAAAAAATTAAGCCAGAGGATAAAGCCGCCGATAAATAAAGCCAATAAAATAAAAGCAAAGAGTTTTTGTTGAGAATTTAGAGATAAAGCAATGATTCCCAAAAGAGCGGAAATAAACCAATAAAAAACTGCAATTCTTCTTCTTCCCCAGCCAATTTCTAAAAGCCGATGATGAAGGTGGTTTCTATCTCCCCAAACAGGTGAATGTCCTTTAGCAATTCTGGTTAAAAAAATATAACCGGCATCAATCATTGGTAAACCTAAAACCAAAAGAGCGGTGCCTACTTTTCCCCAAGATAAAATTGATAAACTGGCGAGCATAAAACCAGCCAAGGTTTTTCCTCCATAGCCGGGCATAATTTTTTGAGGGTAAAAATTAAAAGGCAAAAATCCTAAAAATGAGCCAGCGGTAATAAAACATAAAATGGTAATTGTTTGTTGGGAAATGTCATGAGCTGAAAAACGAAGACTTAAAACTCCTAAAACCACCGCCGCAATAGCGACAAAGCCGGGCATTTGACCGTCAACACCGCCTGACCAGCCAATAATATTCATTGTCCAGACAATCCAGACAAGAGCAAAAATATCCGCCCAAACTAGAATTGTATGAGGGCCAAAAAAAGAAAAACTTATTTGCCAAGTGTCAAGAGGAATAATACCATTAAAAGGATTGGTAATATAGGGAATGCCGACGCCGGCGGCAACCGCCAAACCAGCAACAAGAAAATTCATGAAAAAACGAGAATAAGGACTAATGTCTTTTTTATCGTCGCGCAAGCCAATGAGAGTGGTTAAACCGCCACCCAGCAGGATTCCTAAAAGGACTTTATTTACAGATAGAAAAAATAAAGAAGCAATGGCAATACCCAAGTATAAAGAGAGGCCGCCGCCTCTAGGAATGATACCTTTATGAGTGTGGGCCGGGTGTTTTCTTTTTTTAGGATCGTCAACTAATTTCAATTTTTTAGCTAGTTTTATTACCAAAGGCGTGGTTGAAAATGAGATCAAAAAAGAAAAAAGAAAAGCAATCATAACCATTTTCATATTTTAAGTTATTAAGAAAATAATTTTAATCAAAGTAAACATTGATAAAAAAGAAAAAATGATTCCCGTTAAGATTAAAACTCGACACAACCAAGGCTCTTTTTCTAAAAAAATACTGGCTAAGAAAAAGTTGAAAATAAAAACAAAAAAAGATGTCAAAGGTAAAATGAAAAGACTTAGGGGAGTGACTAATTGTTCTTCTCCCCAGGGAAGAGAATAATAGAGAGGGACTTCAGAAGGGAGTTTTTGCCATTTAAAAACAATTATCAAAATTGAGACAATAAAAAAAAGCAAAAAAGTCCTCGTGGCTATTTTAAATTTTTCAAACCGCCA
>JADHYG010000027.1 GCA_016782545.1 Candidatus Microgenomates bacterium | reverse complement strand
TTGGGTTGCCGCCAGCGGAAATAAATTGAAAGCCGGCAATAATAATATTAAAAAAAGCAAAAAGCCCAGCCCCAACAAACATAAGTCTTAAAATGACATTTAAAAACAAAATCAATCCGCCCGGACCAGGATCTCCCCATTTATTAATGGCTTCAGGGGGGCTAATTTCGCCCCACCAGTCATTAGGACCAGCTAAAAGAGTTTTTTTCATTTTTTCTCGTTCGCCAATTCCTGCCTGTAATAGGTAGGTTCTAAATATCCGCTTCGTCCCACCATCCGAGGAGTCAAGGCCCACCTCGGAGGAGGGACTTCGCTTTAGCTTTGAAACTTCTTTAAAGCTAAGCTTTTTTCCTTGGCTCGCTTTTACTCTATTTTCGGCTGAAAAATATCAATCCCCGTTACTGTTTCAATAATCTGAATAATCCAGTATGACACAAAAACAATCACAAATCCAATCAAGGCATAAGTAATTGCTTTTTGGCCTTTGTTGGTTTGATCAGCGTCGCCGCCGCCAGCGCCAGCAATAAACATAAAGCCGCCGGCTACTAAGAGAACAAAAAAAATAATACCAGCTAAAAGTAGGATATTGGGAACAATCATATTAAAAAAATCAGCTAGAGTGCCAAAGTTTTTAGATGGAGCAAAAACATCGCCTATCTCAATTGCGTAGACCATTAATTTTAGTTTAGAGTAGAAGATGAACATTTGTCAACTCTCAATGTGTTTTAGGTTTACGCTGAGTGGAGTCGAAGCGTCAAATAAGATATAATAAGACAAACTAAAAATGAAAAACTAAAAATTAAAAACGACCCGCCAGCCACGCTTCGCGGAAGCATGCGGGCAGGCAATTTAAAATTAAAAACTTATGAAGAATTTAGCAAAGAAAAAAGACAAACAACTAGAAGTTTGTTTAGAAGAAGATGTGGGGATGGATGTTTTTAATGGCTTTGAAAAATATCAGTTTGTTCATCAGGCTTTGCCGGAAATTGATTTTGCTGAGATTGACACCTCAATAAATTTTTTAGGAAAAAAACTTTTTGCTCCAATTTTAATTTCTTCAATGACTGGCGGGACAGCGAGCGCAGGTATGATTAATCAGAATTTGGCTAAAGCCGCTCAGAAAACTGGCGTTGCCATGGGAGTAGGATCGCAACGCGTAGCGTTACAGCCTCAAGACTTCAAGCATAAAGAACAAAATGATTATAAGCAAGACGATGATCTAAAAGATCTAAAATCTCCAAATTTTCAAAAACAATCATTTAATTTGGACAAGCGATCGCGTGCCAATTTTAAAGAATTGAGACTAAGAAGTAAAGAAATCATTAACTCTTTTCAATTGAGAAATGTGGCGCCGGACATACTGCTTTTTGCTAATTTTGGTGCTATTCAGCTTAATTATGGATTTGGAGCAGAAGAAGCAAAAAGAGCCGTAGCCATGATTAAAGCCGATGGCTTGATTCTACACTTAAATCCTCTTCAAGAAGCGCTTCAAAAAGACGGAGAAACAAATTTTAAAGGGCTTTTAAATAAAATCAAACAACTTGTTAAGGCAGTTAATTTTCCGATCATTGTTAAAGAAGTTGGTAATGGAATTTCTTATCAAACAGCAAAAAAACTATATAATGCTGGTGTTAAAATTATTGACATTGCCGGCGCCGGCGGCACTTCATGGGCAGAGATAGAAGCGCGATGCGCTTCTGGTTCGAGGTTCGAGGTTCGAGGTTCGAGGTTCAGAAACTGGGGAATTAAGACAGTAGATTCACTCATTGAATGCAAGAAGATTAACGGTCTAAAAGTCATTGCTTCGGGTGGGATTAGAAATGGAATTGAAATTGCCAAAGCCATTGTTTTGGGAGCAGATTTGGTTGGTCTTGGTTTGCCTTTTTTAAAACCAGCTCAGCAAAATGAAAAAGAAGTGGAAAAAGTTTTACAAAAATTAATTTATGAATTAAAATTAACCATGTTTTGTGTGGGAGTGAAGAAGATAGAAGAGTTAAGAAAAATTCAATTGTTAAATTGTTAAATAGCTATATGGTTTAAGAAAGAAAATGGCTATATGGCTACATGGTCAAATGGTTAGTCATATAATTAGTTAACTATATAGCCATCTAGCCATATAACCATGGGTGATTGATATGCATGTTAAAGATGACAGACAATTAGTTAACAAAATTCTAGCCGGAGATAAAAAAGCAGCCGAGTATTTTTTTAAAAAATACTCCCAAAAACTGCTTAATTTTATTCTTTTAAAAATCAGTGATCCAGCTGATGGCGAAGAAATTTTGCAGGACACGCTTATTTCTGCCATGGATTCTTTGCCTCTTTTTTCTGCCCGCTCCTCACTTTATACTTGGCTTGGCGCCATTGCTAAACACGAAGTGGCTGATTTTTATCGGAAAAAGAAAATTAAAACTATTCTTTTTTCCCGTTTGCCGATTTTAGAAGGGTTAGCTGGTCAGGCTTTGGGACCAGAAGAAAAACTAATGAAAAAAGAAATTAAAAAACAAATAAGACTTGTTTTTAAAAAGCTGAGCGAAGGATATGGCCAGATTTTACGACTAAAGTATATTGAGGGTTGTTCTGTGGCTCAAATTGCCAAAGAACTAAACATGACTTTTAAAGCAGTTGAATCCAAGCTTTTTCGAGCCAGAATTGCTTTTCAAAAACAATATGCTAAAGAAAATCACCAAATTTTCAATTCTTCTTTTTATCAAGGAAGGCTACCTTTTTCTTCGTAATCTTCTTGGTTTAGCTATTCATCCCTTTAAAACTTTAAGAGTAATCTTAAGAGAAAAAGACAAATCACAAGCAACTTTAATTTTTGGCTTGCCTCTTTACACTTTTATGGCTGGTTTAGCTTTTATTATTGTGGCTCGATTTTTAATTCGCGCCCCTCATCAATGGGGCTGGTTGGCTAAAACTCTGTTAACAGGATTAGTTATTTGGACTCTTTTTATTTTTCTCTATTTATGCTACTGGTTGGTTAAGATTATTAGGTTAAAAAAAGGAAATAAATAATGGCAAAAAAAATAATTATGGCTGAGCCTCATGGTTATTGTGGTAATGACAGATTTGGAGTTAAAGCGGCGATTCGTATTGCTCAAGAAACAGCAAAAAAACATCCCAGCCAAACTTATCTTTTAGGAGAAGTTGTTCACAATCAACATGTTGTTGATTGGTTAGAAAAAGAATATGGTGTTAAAACTGTTTATAGCCTGGATGAAATTCCTCAAGGAGCAACAGTAGTGATTAGAGCGCATGGTGAATTGCCATTAACTTATAAAAAAGCTCGAGAGCAAGGTTTGAATATTGTTGACGCCACTTGTCCTTTGGTGCTTCAAGCGCATCGAGAAGTTAAACAACTGGCCAGTGAGGGTAAAAAAATTCTTTACATTGCCAGTAAAAAAGATCATCATGAAGCCGTAGGTGTGGCTGGTGAGGCGCCAGAAGCAGTGACTTTAACAACCTTAAAAGAATTGGATAAAGTAAAAATAACAGAGCCAGAGAAAACAGTTGTTTTAACCCAGACAACGCTTTCAATCTTAGAAACAGAACAAAAACTTACTCAATTAAAAGAAAAATACCCCAAATTGACAATTAAACCTCATATTTGTTTAGCCACAACACAAAGACAACAAGCTGTTATTCAGCTGGCTAAAAAAATAGGCTTTGTTGTTATTGTTGGTTCGCCCACCAGTTCAAACTCCAATCGTTTGAAAGAAGTGGCGGAAATTACTGGAGCAAAAGCCTATATTGTTGATACTGCTGAAGAATTAAATCCAGACTGGTTTCAAGGAATAGAAAAAATAGCGGTTAGTTCTGGGGCGAGCACGCCAGAATGGCTGTTAGAAAAAGTAATTGAAAGGATAAGGAGTTTTTAATGACCAAAAAAATTGCTATTTTAGGTTCAACCGGTCAAGTCGGCTCTCAAGCCTTAGAGGTTGTCAAAAGTTATCCTCAGGAGTTTGAAGTGGTTGGTTTAGCCTGTGGTCATCAATCAGCAAAATTTAATCAGCAAGTAAAAAAATTTAAACCTCAAATAATTGCTATTGCTCAAAAGGACGGTGAAAAAGGTGTGATTAAAGTGGCCACTCATCCTGAAGTGGAAATGGTCGTCGTGGCTGTGGTTGGCTTGGCCGGACTGGCGCCGACTTTAGCGGCCATTAAAGCAGGGAAAAATATCGCTTTAGCAACTAAAGAAGTTTTAGTGATTGCTGGCGAATTGGTGATGAAGCAAGTAAAAAAACATCAAGCTCAGCTTATTCCTTTAGATAGTGAACATTCAGCTCTTTTTCAATCTTTACATTCAGGCAAAAGTAAAGAAATCAAACAATTGATTTTAACCATGGGCAAGGGTCCAATTGCCAAGATGAATAAAAGTCAGTTGGAAAAAGTGACCATTAAAGATGTTTTTAATCGGCCGGCCTGGAGCATGGGGCAAAAAATTGCCGTGGACAGCGCCAGCTGTATCAATAAAACTTTTGAAATTATTGAAGCCAAGTGGTTGTTTAACGTTGCGCCAAAGCAAATAAAAGTCGTGGTTCATCCCGAATATCTTTGTCATTCTTTGGTAGAGTTTGTGGATGGATCAATCATGACAGAGTTAGGCTCTCCTGATATGAGGCGCTATCTTCAATATGCGCTTTTTTATCCCAACAGAAAAAAAACAAAGGTCAGCTCATATGTTGATTTGGTTGGCAAAAAAATGACTTTTGCAAAGCCGCCTTTTGACAAATTTCCCTGCTTGCAACTTGGTTATCAGGCTTTAAAAGCCGGCGGTACCATGCCGGCGGTTTTACACGGCGCTGACAAAACAGCGGTTGACGCTTTTGTTAATAAGAAAATAAAATTCACTGATATTTATCGAATTATTCTGGCCACTATGAAGTCTCATCAAGTGGTTAAAAATCCTAATTTAAAGCAATTAATTAAAGCAGAACAATGGGGGCAGGATTTTGCCAAAAAATTAATTAAAAAGGAGAAAAAATAATGGTTTCAGCAATTATTACTTGTGCCGGCAATCATTCTCGTTTTGGCAGAAACAAGCTTTTAGCTGATTTAGGAGGTAAGCCTATTTTTATTAGAACGCTGGAGCAGTTTAATAAAGCAAAGCAGGTTGACGAAATTGTTATTTCGATTCGAAAAGAGGATAGAAAAATTTATGAGAAGCTTCTTAAATATGAGAAGCTTCTTAAAAAAGAAAGACTAAGGATAAAGTTGGTTGAGGGCGGTGAACAGCGTTACCATTCTGCTTATAATGGCGTAAAGATGAGCAAAGGTGATTTTATTCTTGTTCACGATGGCGCCCGGCCCCTTGTTCCAGTATGGTTAATTGATAAAATAGCTGAAAAAGTGAAGAGAAATCAAGCAGTAATTACCGCTGTCAGACCCTTTACTTGTATTAAGCGAGGGCAAGACTTTAATGTTGAAGAATGTTTGGCTCGATCAGAAACATGGGTTGCTCAAACACCGCAGGCTTTTCAAAGAGAAATTATTCTTAAAGCTTATGAAAAAGCAATTAAAGACAAAGAATTTAATGGTATGGATGATTGTGAATTAGTTAGTAGATTAGGAATAAAAGTAAAGATAGTACCAGGAGATTGGACCAATATGAAGATTACTATCCCCTCTGACTTAATTATTGTCGAACAGCTTTTCAAAATACAGAAAAGGAGTAAGAATGTTTAGAATTGGCATTGGCCTTGACAGTCACAGAATAAAATTAAAAACTCCCCGCAGGGCGGGGTCCGCCTCTGGCGGAAAAAACAAAAAAAACTTAATTCTTGGGGGTGTTGAGGTTAGTAAAGATTATTATGCTTTGGCGGATTCGGATGGAGACATAATTATTCACTCTCTTTGCAATGCTCTTTCAACCGCGATTGGTGGTGGCTCGCTGGATACTTGGGCCGGGCCAATGTTTAAAAAAGGCATTACTGACAGCCAAGAATTTTTAAAAGTTATTTTTCAAAAAGTAAAAAATCAGGGATTTAAAGTTGGCAATGTGGCCATTATGCTTGAAGGACAAAATCCAAAATTAGAAAAATACCAAGAAAAAATGCAGAAATCCTTGGCCAAACTTTTAGAAATTAAAAAAGAGGACATTGGCATTGCTTTTACCACTGGTCAGGACTTAACTGTTTTTGGCAAAGGCAAAGGCATCCAAGTTTTTTCCACGGTTTTACTTTTTAAATGAGAAAAATTATTCTTAAAGCTCCGGCTAAAATTAATTTAGGCCTTTCTATTCTTAAAAAATTACCCAGCCATTATCATGAGGTAAAAACTATTTACACACAAGTGTCTTTGTTTGACGAGCTAAAGATAGAAGAAATAGATGGAAACAAAATAGAGATTGACTGTAATGATCAAAACATTCCCACTGATAAAAATAATTTAGCTTATCAAGTAGTTGAGCTGGTTAAAAATCAAACAAAAATTAAAAAAGGGCTGAAGATTTTCATTGAAAAAAACATTCCTGTTGGTTCGGGATTGGGTGGCGGCAGTTCAGACGCGGCTCAAACTCTAATTGGTTTAAATAAGCTTTGGGATTTGGGTCTAAGTTTGGAAAGGCTAACAGGACTAGCCAGAAAAATCGGCATGGATGTTGCTTATCAGCTTCAGGGTGGCGTCAAGTTGGAAATTCAAGGAGGCAAGGAAACTGGCCAGTTCACAAAATTAAAAGCCCTGCCAAAAGAAACCTTGATTGTTCTTTGTTTTCCTAATCTTTTTATCACCAGTCCATGGGCCTATCAGCGGGTTGAATATGGTAAAATAAATAAAAATAGTTTAGCTAATTTAATTAAAGCGATTAATAACCAAGATTTTTTAGAAATTAATCAAAATCTGCATAATGATTTTGAACTTTGGACTTTAAAAAAATTTCCTCTAATTAGAAAAATCAAAGAGCAGATGTTAAGATATGGTGCTTTAGGAAGTTTAATGAGCGGTAAGGGTTCAACTGTTTTTGGAATTTTTAATAATTTAGAAAAAGCAAAATTAGCAAAACAAGTTTTAAAAAAAGATTTTAAAAAAACATTTTTAGTTAAACCACTTTGTCATTCTGAACTTGATTCAGAATCTATATAGATTCCAGGTCGAGCCTGGAATGACAAGTATGATTATGATTAAAAGAAAAAAAACCAGAAAAATCAGGGTTGGCAAAATTACCATTGGTGGTGACGCGCCTATTACCGTGCAGACAATGGTTAAGGTGGATGCGCACGATGTTAAGGCCGTTGTCCGCCAGATTAAAGAATCAGAGGAAATTGGTTGTGATATTACGCGGATGAATGTTTTAGACATGGAAAGCGTTAAGAATTTTGCCAAAATCAAAAAGCAGATCAAGATTCCGATTGTGGCCGACATTCATTTTAATTATCTCTGGGCGATTGAAGCCATTAAGCAGGGAGTAGATAAATTACGGATTAATCCGGGCAATATTGGTTCAGCAGATAAAGTTAAAAAAGTTGTTAAAATTGCTAAAGAAAGAAAAATACCCATCAGGATTGGGGTTAACACTGGTTCTTTGGAAAAAGATTTGCTGGCAAGATATGGCCATCCGACCGCCGAGGCCATGGTTGAGTCAGCAGGAAGACATATAAAAATTTTAGAAGATTTAGATTTTGATCAAATTGTGATTTCTTTAAAAGCTTCAGATATTCAGCTTATGACTAAGGCTTATCAGCTTTTTTCTCAAAAATATGATTATCCTTTGCATTTGGGTGTCACCGAAGCCGGTTTACCAAAAACAGGCACAATTAAATCCAGCATTGGCATTGGCAGTTTGCTACTTGAAGGAATTGGCGATACGATTAGAGTTTCTTTAAGCGGTGATCCAAGAGAAGAAATTAAAGTCGGTCGAGAGATTTTAAAACATTTAGGTTTGCAGTCAGGGCCAATTTTAATTTCTTGTCCAACCTGCAGCCGGACTCAATATAATATGCTGCCCTTGGTCAAAAAAGTCGAGCAGTATTTGGAAACAATTAAAAAACCAATTAAAGTGGCGGTCATGGGCTGCGTGGTTAATGGACCGGGTGAAGCCAGAGAAGCTGATGTGGGCATCGCCGGTGGTAAAGGCATGGGTGCTTTATTTGTGAGGGGAGAGGTAATAAGAACAGTGAAAGAAAAAGAAATGTTTGTGAGTTTGATTACAGAAATTAAAAAAATTATTTCGTAATATTGGAGTGACGAACTTTTCCTTCGGAAGACTCAGGACAAGAGTTCGTTATCTAAAGAATAGGAGGTGAAGAGAATGGCATGTCCAGAACACGGAAACGACGTTGCTCAAGGAGCAGGAAGCGATATTGATCAGTCTCCTCAAAGAAAGACTGGGCAGACTGTTGAAGAGTGGGCGGAAGAAGCAGCGCGTTGGGCTCAAGCGCAAGTGGATGAAGGCGCACTATCTGATTTATTAGGATCTTAAACAACTTACTTTATATCGAGGAAAAACCCATGCTTAAAAAAACAGATTTACCAAAGGGAACAAAAATTCCCAATCATTTAGCCATTATTCCTGATGGCAACCGCCGCTGGGCAAAGAAAAAAGGCTTGCCTACTTTAGAAGGTCATCGTCGCGGTTTTCAAGCCGGCATTAAAATTGCTCGCACTTGTCGTCATCTTGGTATTCATACTTTAACTTTTTGGGCGTTTTCAACTGAAAATTGGCAAAGAGAAAAAAACGAGATTGCTTATTTAATGAAGCTTTATTATCAATTTCTTGACCAGCATCTTAAAGAAGCTCAAAAAGATAAGGTGAGAATAATTCATTTAGGAAGAAAAGACAGAATTGAAAAAGGTTTGTTGCTAAAAATCAAAAAAGCAGAAGAGGAAACAAAAAATAATCAAAAACATATTTTTAATTTGGCTTTGGATTATGGAGGAAGGGATGAAATATTGCGAGCGATTAAGAAATTGCTCCAAAACTCCAAAACTCCAAAACTCCAAAACTCCAAATTAAGAAATGAATATTTTAGTAAATTTTTAGACACTGCGGGACAGTCGTATCCTTGTCCTGATTTAATGATCAGGACTTCTGGAGAAATGAGAACGAGCGGGCTTTTGCTTTGGCAGTCAGCCTACACGGAATTTTATTTTGAAAAAGATTATTTTCCTGATTTTACTTCTCAACATCTTAAAAAAGCAATTTTAGCCTACAGCGACAGACAAAGAAGATTTGGAAAATAAGATCGATAGTGTCATTCTGAACTTGATTCAGAATCTATCCCTGCTTTTGCAGGGATAAGTATAGATTCCAGGTCAAGCCTGGAATGACAGAGGATTTATTTAAAACCCTTCAAGGCCGAAGATGGTGGAGAGAAGTTGAGTCAACCACCAGGCAATAAAGACAATAATAAAACCAACGACCGCACTAGTAATTTTTCCTTTAGCTCCCTCTGCTTTTTTGGGATCGCCTCCTGAAAGCAAAAGATCAAAGCCACCAGCAATTAAATAGAAAAATAAAATAATGCCGGCCGCAGAAAAAATAATAGGAAGAAGTTTATTGACAATAGCGGCTAAATTAGGAAATTTGTCACCAAGTCCTGCTGGCCCCTCAATTTCAATTGGAGGCGTACCAGGGCCGACAGGAAGAATTAGCTTTTGAGTTAAAAGTGTTTTTTTCATTTGGTCGGTGTAGGAATAATTGTTGGGGTTGGTCCAAATCCTGGAATGCGTAGGATATCTACCCCAATCAATCTTAATATAAACACAGAGAAAATGATAATCAAGAGACCGGTTAAAGCGGCGGTGATCATTTCTTTTCCTTTGGCAACACTTTCAGGATTACCGGCTGAAACCATTATTGTAAACCCGCCAAATAAAATCAGCAAAAAAGCAATTCCGCCGGCAATGCCGATGCCATATTTTAAAATATAATCTCTTAGAAGGAGAGAAATATCGGCTTCAAGACAGCCAATGGCAGTATAAAGCTTGCCTTCTTTAACACATCTGAGACATTCGCTATGTTCATTCCAGTCTTCAGTGTCGAGGTTGTCTGGAACTTGATCACAAAGCTTTTTAAGATCGGGAACTGGGTAGGTGGGAACAGGCGTGCCTATTAGCTCACACGCGAGACATTTATAAGCACACCGCTGGCAGTCGATTAGGCCGATTTCAGGAGTGACGCCAGGAGTAATTCCAGGAATAAAGCAGTCTTTATCATTAGTACAATCGGCGGATATATAACAATCATAACAATTATCCTTACATTCCTCATGCATAAGACATGCATAGTCCGGATGATCCCCTTCAAGCAATTGCTCACACCATTGAGGACAATTGAGGACTGGGATTGTAGGAACTGGTGTTGGTGCTTCGCCCTCGATCGGATCAATTCTAAACCAAGTTGTGCAAAGAACATCTGATGAAGAACCGGTGTTAGGATCAATCCATATAATATCAACATCATAAGTATTAATGTCTAATGATTCAGGAAGAACAAGTGAGAAATTTTCTCCATCTAGTGTGATTCGAAAAGGTTTATTATATACGCCGTCTCTCGAGTAAACTCGAAGATTATAGTAGGCCTGGCCATAGAGGGGAGGAATTCCGGTACCATTAATAGTAACTATGCTTTCTTCATTGAGTTTGCCGTTGTCAGAAGTCGCCTCTAAGCGACATTTAGAATAGGCACTGGTGGGTGTTGGGGCGCCAGTGATGGTATAAGAGAAGGGTGTACAATAATCGTTCTTTTTAGGTTCTCGTATTATGTGGAGTTCGTGGGTTCCGGCGCTTAATAAATAGCCAGTGGCAATATGCCGTTCAGGAAGCCATCCTTCGTCATCAGGTTCTAAACCTCGGGCTTCAAATTCATCCCATGGAGCAATGCCACCCCCACGGATAGTATAAGTGTCTCCGAGAGCATTAACTTTTACTGAAAATATAATTTTACTGAATTCTCCTTGCACCAAAGAATCTGTATCAGTAGAGAATCTATACTCTACACAATCGGTAAGAGCGAAAACACTTTTGGTAAAAAATATTACGAATATTATTAGCCAAAATGGTAGAACCAGAATTTTCTTCATTTTCATTTTCTAAAATTCAAAATTTTAAGATTTATAATCTTTTAATCTTGTTCAATAAGATTTCTTAAGAGGTTGGACCTCTTGGAGGTCCAACCTCATCAGGAATAACGAAATAAATTTCGTCATTCCGAACTTCAGCCACCAAACCCCGGAATTCTTAAAATTTCATAACCAATGGTTCTTAGGATAAAGACAGAGAAAAGAATCATTAAAAGGCCGACAATGGCAGAACCAACAATGGTTTTTCCTTTGTTGATTTTCTGAATATCGCCGCTTGAAGTTAAAAGTAGAAAACCGCCATAAAGAAGAGCTAAAAAAGCTACCCCACCGATCATTTTCACTGCTGTTTGGAGAATTATTTGGATAAAACCGCCAGCGTCTGAGGGGATACAACCTAAAACTGTCCAAGTAAATCCTTCCTTTGGAGTGTCGTCGGGCTTAAAAAGGCAATCCATACACGCATCATAATTAGCTGGCGGATCTGGTGCGCCAACACAAAAACCGCAGGGATCGCAGGCAGGAGTAAAACTAAAACAGTAATTAGTAATTGAGTAATTAGTAATTAGGGTAAGAAAGATAAGAATGAGAATAAGGGACAGGAGTTTTTTCATTAATTTTAGTGTAGCTAAATCAAAAGAAAAATGCAAACAGGAGTTTTGCTATAATGGAAAAGATGAGAAAAAGAAAATGGCTACATGGCTGCATGGTTATATGGTTATTAAGTTATTTCGTTATTTCGTTATTTCGTTATTTTACCGCGCCTGTCGGCGCTGGCTCCTGCGAACTTGACAATCTTTCCTCAATGGATCTTGATCAGGTTAATGAGATGATGGAAAACTGCCAGCAGGCTTGGGACACGATGGAGGCGGCGAAAAAACCCCATCAAGAATCATTAGAAAAAATGGAAACTCAAATTGAAGCTTTTCAAAACCGCTTGGCCCAGATTGGCTTGGAACTGAAAACAAAAGCTCAGGAAATTCAAGCAGGCGAAAGCGACCTTTCTGCCAAAGAAGAAATTTTAGCCGCCCGCGTCCGCCATCTTTATATTAAAAGCGCCTCTTACAACCCTTTTTTAATGTTTTTTTCCCAAAACAAATTTGCTGATTTTGTTAAAGAAATGGGCTATCAACAGGCGGTTACCAATGAAGAAAAAAGAATTATTGTGGACATTGTCCTTTACATCAAAGATTTGGAGGAAAAGAAAAAGACTCTTTTAAACGAAGAAGCCTCCCTTTCCAATTTAAAAAAAGAAATTGACGCCCGAGCCGCCAGCGTTAAACAGCTTTTAGCTGAAGCAACTACTTATCAAAAAGAGCTTCAATCAAAAATTGCGGCTTTAAGCACCCGCCAGCAATCGATTTTATCATCAAGACTGGCCGGCTTAAACTTGCCTACCAGCTTAGGCGCTGGCGCTTTGTATTGTACTGATGACCGCCAGCGCAACCCTGGTTTTAGCCCTGCTTTTGCGTTTTATACTTATGGTATTCCTCATCGTGTCGGCATGAATCAGTATGGAGCTTATGGCCGAGCGCAGGCAGGACAAGACTATCATGCTATTTTGCAGGCTTATTTTAATAACATTAGTTTTGAGAAAAGAGATGCCAACATGACCATTAAAGTTCAAGGACACGGAGAAATGAGTTTAAAAGAATACACCAAGCGGATTTACGAAATGCCGGACAACTGGCCGATGGAAGCCTTAAAAGCCCAAGCCGTGGCCGCCCGCTCTTATGTTTTGGCTTATACCAATAATGGTCAAGGCGAAATTTGCACCAGCCAGCAGTGTCAGGTTTTTAAACCCGAACCCAAAGGCGGCAACTGGGAGCAGGCGGTTAATGAGACTGAAGGCGAAGTGATGGTTTCTGGCGGCGAGATAATTAAAGCCTGGTATTCGTCAACAGACGGTGGTTATACCCACACTTCAGGTGAGGTTTGGGGAGGTAATAAGGGTTGGACTAAAAACTTGCGGGATACAACTGGTGAGGTGGGTAATT
>JADHYG010000026.1 GCA_016782545.1 Candidatus Microgenomates bacterium | reverse complement strand
TTTCTAGATCAGCCAGTGTTTTTTTAGTATTAAGTCGCTGGCCTTTTTTTGAAAGACGAAAAGCAACTACTTTGCTGTCTTCGAAATTAAAAAGCGCATTTTGCGGCTCAATATTTATTGTTTGACTAAGTAGATCAAGAGTTTCTTCAAGTGGTTCTTTTCTCCATTTAAAAAGAGGTGAGAGTTCTATGCCTTGAGTGAGGGCTCTGAATTTCATTGAGGACTGAGAAAGAAAGTCACCGCCTCGACCGATAAAATGGGCTTGTTGAGCAGAAAGATCACTGTCAAAGCCTAATTTAATCAGTTTGCCGCTAATGGTGGCGATTTTATCTTGATGAAAAAAGATGATTTTTAAGTTTTCAAAGGGATAGTTTTTAGCTTCAAAAAAATCTTTTACTTGCTTGGTTTTTTTCCCGCCAAAATCAAAGCCCAAAATTTTAACGCCTGGATAAACTCGGCCTTGATATTTTTTTTCAAAGAGAAAAAATCCAGCTACAGTTAAAATTAAAATTCCTAAAAAAAGGCCTAAAAAAAAGCTCTTTTTTTGAAATTTTGGAGATTGTTTTTTTTGTTTCTTTTTTAAAACCTTTTTCCTCTTGACCATAGTTTTTCTTTTATACCACTCCGCTTTGAATCTGCAAAAATTTAGTATATACCTACCGTAGCATTCAAAATGGTCTATTGCCTAACAATATTGGCTAATCTCATTCAAAATTCAAAGCTTCGTTAGGTATTTAATTTTACATTTTGAATGCGTAGGGGTATAGAGTATGATAACATAGAAAGAGAAAGAATATGGTAGATCAAAGTTGGCAAAATCAAGAAGAGGTTCAGCCACAAGAAACTCAGCCAGTTTCAGAAGAGGTTTCTCAGCCGGCTCAGCCTGTTCAACCAGAGTCTCAACCAGAAACAACAACTGAGCCTGAATCAGGCTTTCCGTCTTCAGCTCCTTTTGGCGTGGGGGAAGCGCCGCCACCGCCACCGCCGGAAATGGAAGAAGAGGTAATTAGAAAACCTCCTTTACCTCTTTTTATCATAATTGGCGCGTTGATTATTATTGGCGTGATTTTTTTCTTTTTTAAGATTTTACGCAAGCCCAAATCAGGCGGCGAGGTTAATTTAACTTATTGGGGGCTTTGGGAAGAAGAATCAGCTTTGGCGCCGATTATTGAATCTTTTCAAAAAGACAATCCCAATATTAAGATTACTTATCAAAAACATTCTCCTCAGGATTTTCGAGGAAGGGTGATGGCGGCCATTGAAGCAGGAGAGGGGCCAGATATATTGCGTTTTCATAATACTTGGCTGCCAATGTTGAAAGGTTATCTTGCGCCAGTGCCAGAAAAAGTGATGGATAGTTCTCAATTTGAAAGCACTTTTTACCCTGTTGTTTCTCAAGATTTAAAACTGCAGGGTAAATATTATGGCTTGCCTTTAGAAATTGATGGTTTAGCCCTTTTTTATAATGAAGACATTTTAAGCGCCGCTGGTTTTTCAGTGCCCGCTTCTTGGGAGGATTTTCAGAATCAAGCCTTTTCTTTAACTGTTAAAGATGAGAGCGGTAAAATCATTACTTCAGGAGCGGCTTTAGGAACGGCCAGCAACATTGAACATTTTTCTGACATTCTTGGTTTAATCATGCTTCAAAATAGCGTTGATCTTCAAAGCCCGAGTTCGCCTGAAGGAATTGAAGCGCTTACTTTTTACAGAATGTTTGCTGAGCCGCCCCAAAACACTTGGGATGAAACTTTAGATAACTCTGTCTTGGCTTTTGCCGCTGGTGAGGCGGCCATGATTTTTGCTCCATCTTGGGAAGTTTTTGTTATTCAGGCAATGAATCCTGATCTGAATTTTAAAGTTGCTCCCGTACCCCAACTTCATGGGGTTAATATTAGTTGGGCTTCTTATTGGGTTGAAGGAGTTTCCAGTAAAAGCCAGCATCAAGCTGAAGCATTTGAGTTTTTAAAATATTTAATTTCCAAAGAAACAATGGTGTTTCTATATACAGAAACAGCCAAAATTCGTCTCTTTGGTGAGCCCTATTCAAGAAAAGACCTTGCTCCGACTCTTTTAGATGATCCTTTTCTTGGATCTTTTATTTCTCAAGCTCAAAACGCCCAAAGCTTTTATATGTGTTCCCGCACTTATGATGACGGTATTAATGATAAAATTATTAAATACTATGAAGACGCCGTTAATTCTTTGTCTTTAGGCACCAGTCCTCAATCAGCCTTAGAAACGGTCTCCAGAGGTGTTCAACAAGTTCTTGTTAATTATGGTTTAGTTGTTGCCCCGCCCTCTGAGTAAATGAAAGAGCTTAGAATCGCTATTCTTAAAACCCTTTGTTATGCTGATGTTTTTGATTTTCCTCTTAAAAAAGAAGAGATTGTGAGGTATTTGATAAAAAGTTCAAAGTTAAAATATCAAAATTCCCCCGCAGGGCGGGGTCGTCCTTTGGACGAAGTCGTCCTTTGGACGAAAAAATTAATTAAGACAGAAAAGATTAAAGAAAAAGACAATTTCTACTTCTTGAGGGGGCGAGAAAAGATTGTTGAAACTCGGAAAAAAAGAGAAAAAGAAAGTAGAAAAAAACTTGAAATTGCCAAAAGAACGGCTGGTTTTTTGAAAATTATTCCCACGGTTAAAATGGTGGCTGTTACTGGTGCTTTAGCCATGAATAATTCTAAAAAAGAAGACGACATTGATTTTTTAATTGTTAGTGAAAAAAACAGGCTTTGGATAACAAGATTTTTAGCAACGATTTTAATGGAAATTTTTGGTAAACGCCGTCGACCAAAGAATAAAAATATTACTGACAAAATTTGTCTTAATATGTTTCTAGATGAAGAGCACTTAACCGTTCTCCAGAAAGAGCAGGATTTATTTACTGCTCATGAAGTAATTCAACTAAAACCTCTTTGGGAAAAAGATAATATTTATCAGAAATTTTTGATTGCCAATAAATGGGTGGAAGAGTTTTTGGGAAATGCAATAGTAAAACTCCAAAATTCCAAAATTCCAAAATTCCAAAACAAGAAATTTTTAGCTTTAAGTTGGAATTGCAAGCTTTGTACTTTAAGCTTTGCACTTTTTGAAAACGCCTTAAAACATTTTCAACTTTTCTACATGAGGAAAAGACGCACCACCGAGGTTATCTCTGACAACATTATTCGTTTTCATCCTAAAGATGCCAGAGTTTGGGTTTTGAAAAAATATCAAGAAAGAATAAAAAAATGGTGTTTAAATTAATTCTTTACCAATAAAAGATAGTTAAGTATAATAGAAAAACTAAGTTATAATAGAAAAACATTAATTAAAGAAAGGAGTTAATCATGAATGATCCCTTTAAAAATTATTTAACCCAAATTGAAAAAGCTGATCAAGTTTTAAAGCTTGACAGTGATGTTAAGAAGCAATTAAAAACTCCTCAAAACATTATTGATATTAATTTTCCTGTCAAAATGGATAGCGGGGAAACTAAGAATTTTAGAGGCTTCAGGGTTCAATTTAATAATGCCCGCGGTCCTTATAAGGGCGGAATCCGTTTTCATCCTCAGGTTAATTTAGCCGAAGTTAAAGCTTTGTCAGCCTGGATGACGATAAAATGCGCGGTCGCTAATGTTCCTTTTGGCGGCGGCAAGGGTGGGGTGATTGTTAATCCAAAAGAACTTTCAGAAAAAGAACTAGAAAGTCTTTCCAGGGCTTATATAAAAGCCATTCATAAAGATATTGGTCCTGATTTAGATGTGCCGGCGCCAGACGTTAATACTAATCCTCAAATCATGTCTTGGATGGTTGATGAGTATGAGAAATTAGTAGGAAAAAAGACACCAGCCGTTATCACAGGAAAACCTATAAATGAAGGTGGTTCAGAAGGAAGAACAGAGGCCACTGGTCAGGGCGGCTTTTATATCTTAGAAGAATTGGTAAGAAAGTTAAACCTTAAACCAGAAAAAACAACTATTGCCATTCAGGGTTTTGGCAATGTTGGTTATTATTTTGCGCTTTTGGCTCACAAAGCCGGATTTAAAGTGATCGTTGTTTCTGATTCAAAAGGAGCGGTTTTGGTTCCTGACGGTTTAGATCCAATCGCCACTCTTAATTGTAAAAAAGAAAACGGTCAAGTCGCCGGCTGTTATTGTATAGGTTCAGTTTGCGATCTTTCTCATGGTAAGCCCATCAGTAATGAAGAGCTTTTAGAACTTGAGGTTGATATTTTAGTGCCAGCCGCTTTGGAAAATGTGATTACTAAGGAAAATGCTGATAAAATTAAGGCTAAAGCGATCATTGAATTGGCTAATGGACCAGTGACACCAGAAGCTGACAAAATTTTGCAAAACAAAGGCATTGTTTCTGTGCCTGATGTTTTGGCCAACTCAGGTGGCGTGACTGTTTCTTATTTTGAATGGGTGCAAAATAAAAAAGAGGAGCGTTGGTCAAAAGAAGAGGTTAATCAAAAATTAAAAGAAAAGATTACTAAAGCCTTTAATGATATCTGGAACGAAAGTCAAAAGCGCAAAATTACCCTTCGCGACGCCGCCTACGTCTTAGCAATCAAAAGAATTGTTGAGGCGATGAAGAAATAGTAAAAACAAGGATTTGACATTCCTCAATATATAGATTAACATCTATATGTTATGAAATTAACTTCTAATTGTGCGGGTTGTTTTGCCGGTTTAGCTTGTCAAACCAGATTTGGCATTATTAATCTTCTTCAAGAAAAAAAAGAAATGTCGGTGATGGAGATTACTAAGCATTTCAAGCTTAAACAACCAACCATTAGCCACCACCTTCAATATTTAAAGGATGTTGGTGTTTTAGGCTCTAAGAAAAAAGGACGGAAGGTTTATTACTTTATCAGCGAGAAGTGTGAGAAGGGAGAATGTGGGATATTTAAATAACACAGAGGACACAGAAGAGTACAGAAAACACAGAAAATGAAGAAAGTATATTTAGATTACGCCGCCACGACGCCTTTAGATCCTCGGGTTCTTCGAGCCATGATGTCTTATATGACAGAAAAATTCGGCAATCCTTCGTCAATTCATTCTTGGGGTCGGGAAGCAAGAATGGCCGTGGAAGAGTCAAGAAAAAAAATGGCGAAGATTTTAAATTGTCAACCAGAAGAAATTATTTTTACAGGCACAACGACCACCGGCGACAATTTAGCTATTCAGGGAATAGCTAGAGCTGCTCAAAAAAAAGATCAGGGTAATCATATCATTACTTCTTCGATTGAACATCATGGAGTTTTGGATACCTGCAAAGCACTAGAAAAACAAGGTTTTCAAGTCACTTATTTACCAGTTAATAAAGATGGCATGGTTGATGTAAAAGATATTGAAAAAACAATTACGGAGAAAACAGTTCTCATCACCATCATGTATGCTAACAACGAAGTGGGGACGATTCAGCCGATTGAAGAAATAGCTAGATGGCTACATGGCTATATGGTTAAAGCGAAGAGAAGAGTTTATTTTCATACCGATGCGGCGGCGGCAGTTGATTATTTAGATATCGATGTTCAGAAACTAGGCATTGATTTAATGACCATTGGTGCTCACAAATTTGGCGGGCCAAAAGGAATTGGCGCTTTATACATAAGGAAGGGAACAGAGATTGAGCCTTTAACTTATGGCGGCCATCATGAAAAAGGTCTTTGGCCGGGAACTGAAGCAGTGCCTTTAATTGTCGGCATGGCTAAGGCTTTGGAAATTGCCGATCAAGAGAAAAAGCAGGCGGTAAAAAAAGTGAGTAAACTAAGAGACAAACTAATTAAAGGACTTTTAGCCAAGATTTCTGATTCTCAATTAACCGGCCACCCAACTAATAGATTGCCAGACATGGCTTCTTTTGTTATTAAAAGAGTTGAGGGCGAGGCGATGCTTTTACATCTTTCCGACCAAGGTATTGCCGCTTCATCAGGCAGTGCTTGCACCAGTGGTGTTTTAGAACCCAGTCATGTTTTAACAGCGATGGGAATTTCACCAGAACTAGCTCATGGTTCTCTGCGTTTTTCATTAGGAAAGAAGACAACTGATGAAGAAATTGATTATGCGTTGAGTGTATTGCCAAGGGTTGTTGAGAGGTTACGGAAGATCGCGCCGAAATTGAGTTAATCTAGCGAAAAAATTAAATTTAACAATTTACCCGCCTGCCAAAGCTATGCTTTGCATTGCGGGCAGGCAATCAATTTCCAATGAAACAATTTTCAAACGTTTGAAAATTAAAAAATTGAAAATTCAATGAAAATTAGAAATTGAAAATTCTTTATGTTTAACCAGCTCTATTCAAAAAAAGTCTTAGATCATTTCAGAAACCCAAGAAATATGGGTGAGATAAAAAATCCCGATGGTGTAGCCACGATCGGCAACCCAGTTTGTGGTGATGTGATGCGTTTGTTTATAAAGGTGGAGAGAAAACCCTCCTTCGCCAAGGCTTCGAAGGGCAAGGAATATATTAAAGACATTAAGTTTCAGACATTGGGGTGTGCGGCGGCAATTGCTGTTTCCAGTATTTTAACGACAATGGTTAAAGGCAAGTTTTTAAAAGATATAGAAAAAATTACTAATAAAACAGTGATTAAAGCCTTGGGTGGTTTGCCTTTAGCAAAAACTCATTGTTCGCTTTTAGCGGTTGATGCCCTGAAAAAAGCCATCAAAAACTATCGCCAGAAAAAAGCCTGAAATATCTTATGAGGTATTTTCTCTTTACCTCTAGAGCAACGATCGTCTGAAAATAGGTAAAGAGGTTTTAATAGTTTTCACACTTGAGCTAATGTCTAATTCGCCCCCGGCGCGGGTAGTGAGGATTGCCAAAGGCCGTGGAGGTTACAGTATTCTCTGGCTTGAACTGTCTTAATATCACCAACTTTGATTTCAAAAACTGTTTCCGGAGCTTGGTTGGGTTTTAAAAATTGACGAAAGATTTTATTATTGATAATTAGTTCAATCCACTCAATCCAATGGCTTTCTTCCATAGGATGGGGAATACTGCCGACTTTTACTTTGATTCCACTATCAACTTTCTCAATTACAGGGACATGTTTTTCTTGACCCACATCTTCGGTTTTTGCTTCAAGTAAGACCATTGGCTGGCCACAGCAAATCAATTCTCCTGCGCCAGCATAGAGAACTTCAACAATATTGCCGCAGACATTGCATTTGTAGATTTGGTTTTGTTCAGTCATTTTTCTCTTTTTAATTTGTCAAGAATAAATTAGTGATTTTTTAACCAAACATTAAAAGCTCGGGTTTGAAGATCATAAGTAGGCCAATTATAAGCATGATTAGGCCGCCAATAAGATGAGAATAACGGGTATATTTTGACTCAATGCCCATTATTTTAAGAGTTTTCATGGCCGCAAAAAAAACAAACAAATCATCAATCATAAAAAAGAAAATATATAAAAGAAGATAAGAATAATATTGCCAGGCTGGCAAATTACTTAAGGTTAAAACTTGAGTATAGATGGCTGGTAAGCCAGCTGAGCAAATAAGTTCAACTAAATTAACAGCAAAAGCAAGCAAGATAATCCCGACAAGAGCAACTAAAAAATCTTTTTTTTGAGCGATCGTTTTTAATTTGGCAAAAACATTCTGCCTTTTTTTACTGGCAGTGACTTTACAAACGGCTTCTTTATTAACAAAATATTCGCGTAGATTATAAACCCCGGCGCCAAGAGCAATGAAACTGATGATTAATCTTATCCAGACAATAAAGCCTAAAAAAAGAAAAAGATGAAGCCAAGCGGTCATAAAAAGAAAATAAACAAAGGCAGAGGTGACAATAAAAGCCGTTCCCAAAATCCACATTCTTGTTTTATCCTTCATGCCCAGAAGAAGAGTAATCAGAAAAACCAACGCCCACATAGCGCAAGGATTAAAACCATCTAAAACGCCAATAATAATCGTTAAAACCGGCAGAGACAAATTTTTGGTTTTTAGTTCTCCCAGAACAGGCAGATTAATGTTTTCGGGCAAAGTAATTTTTGATTCAGAAGACGGCGGGAGGGAGGTGACCAGCGCGTTTAAAATATCAGGAGAATTATTTTGATGGACATTTTCAACTAATTTGACAATTTGTTCGCCGGTTGTTTGATCGTTGACATAGCCGGTCAGGTATTGATCGCTAATGACGGTAAAAGGAATAGACTGGATGTTGACATTGAGAAGTTTGCTTGTTTTTTGCAGAAGTTTAATATTGTCTGAATTGCTGACCTCAAAACTTTTAACCTCAATAAAAGGTTTTTTTTGCACCAATTGATTTAAAAAAGCTTTTTCTTCTTCACAGTGAGGACAGGTCTTTGACCAGAAAAAATAGACATTGACCTTTTTTTCTTCTTGGGCGCTAATTGATCCAATAAAAGATAAAAGAAGAAAACAGCTTAATAAAATCCCAATAATTTTTTTCGTCATGCTAAGTATCATATCATAGATATGAAAGAAAAAAGAAAACCTAAAATTTCTTTTTTAAAAGAGAAAAGCGGCGTTGAAGACGTTCTAAGAGTTTTCTTAGTCTTAATGAACTAGGAGGAGATGGTTGATGAATGGGAGTAAAAACAGGTTTGGTTCTTGGCGATGGCGTGGGAGTTAGGGTTGGAGTTAAAGTTGGTATTGGTGCTTGAGTAGGAGATGGTGTGGGACTCGGAGTTGGTGTTGGAGTTGAGGTGGGAGTTGGCGTAGAAGTTAGAGATTGAGTCGGCGTTGGCGTGAGAGTTTGTGTTGGGGATGGTGTTGGGGTTGAGGTAGAAGTAGGCGAGATGAACTGGCTATTTTGCGCTTTGGGGGTGCCATTGATGGGATTGTAATCAGCGTCGAGTCCGTTTTTAGTGACACCATCATTTGTTGCCCAATTGTCAGGATCATTACCGGATAAAGTAAGATTTTTTCTTTCCATGGAAAAATAAGGATTTGAAGTGCCGGCAAACCAGCCTAAAGAACAATCAACTTCATCAATAATGTTTTCTTGATTGTTTTTTAATTGAAGATGTTCGCCGCTATTATTAAGGCCTGATCCACCCCAGGTGGAAGGTGTTTGATCAGCGAGAATATCTCGGACATTAAGATCATCAGTTCTTTCCAGCAAATAATAACTCTTGGGGTTGATTGTTCCGGAAAGTGGTTCAATTAAAGTTTCTCCTCCATCTTTATAAATTCCCCAGCCGGAAAGATCAACTTCTTGATCAGTATTATTGTAAAGTTCGAGCCATTCATCAGAAGAACTGGCATTTGTTCCCATCCAAGCGATTTCATTGATCACAATGGTTATTTCTGGTTCGGTAAAAGCAAAAGAAGATTTAAAAAGAAAAAGAATACCGATTAAAAAGAAAATCAGAATGGCAGTTTTAAAAAAAAGTTTCATAATTAACTAGTTTGTTTTACCATATAATTTTGAATTATGTCAATGTTTTAATAATTCGCGTCAATTAGTGAGGCCGCCCACGAAGACTGACGAGCTTTTCCAAACTAACACGGCGGTCATATTTGCATAAATTCGTGTGAATCTAGCAATTATCTCCAATTCTGACAAAGACCCAAAATCGATATGTTCAGTTAAAAATGAGACAGTCCATATTTGACCAAGTCAGACTTGGTTTGACAGAATTTAGTAGAATATGGACATTGTGAAACAAACAACCAAAATTGTTCTTGCTCATGAATTAGTAGAGCAAGGAGTAATTAAAACTCATATTGCTGAACAAATAGGCATTGGCCGGGCAACACTCTATCGGTGGCTAAATGGTATTCAACAGGCCGAAGGGTTAGAGTCATTTATTGATCAATATCTAACAGCTAAGAAAAGACCAAGGAAGAAAAGAAAAATTGATGGTTTGGTTAAAGTTTGGGTTTGGAGCTTGAGAAAGAAACACAGAGACTGCTGTGGTCAAAAGATCCAGTATTATCTTGAGAAAGAAAAAGGCCTGCATTTGGCAGTTCCTACCATTTACAGGATTTTATCAGAGAAATACACTCTAAGGACTAAATGGAAGAAAAACCAAAAGAGAGGACCTGTGCCTAAAGCCAGTAAACCCAGAGAGGTAGTTCAGATGGATACTGTAGACTTTGGTGAAATCTTTGCCTTTAATGGTATTGATATCTTTACCAAAGAGGTTGATGTTGTCTTAAGACCATCTCTTACCAGCCATGATGGTTATATCTTCTTGAAAACCTCCATGAAGAGAAGATTTGATGGCCGTGTTGACTTGGCCCAAACAGACGGAGGTCCAGAATTCAAAGATGAGTTTAAACAACATGTGTTAGAATATGCTAATAGACATAGAATTGCTAGGCCCTACAAGAAGAATGAGCAAGCATACATTGAGTCCTTTAACAGAAGTTTAAGAAAAGAATGTTTGGGTTGGAGCAAATACAAAGTCAAAGACTTGCCAACACTGACTAAAGAAGTAGAAGAATATTTAAAATATTATCACACTCAAAGAGCCCATTGTTCTTTAGACATGAAAACACCGTTTGAATTTAAGAGACTGTCTCATATTTAATGAGAATACTGCGAAAATTTGTCAATCTTGCAATGGGGGTGTATAAGGGTGTATAATACAATTGTTGAAAAGTTAATTTACTTCATGTCCCGTAAGTCTTCGTCCAAAGAAAAGATCTCTTTTCTCTTCAAACGAAATTGACAAAAGGCGACAGAAGAGAAAGGAGGTGTAAATGGCTACAAATCTATACGTAGGAAATTTATCTTACAACGTTGATTCAGCAAAACTTGAAGAAGCTTTTGGTAAAGTGGGAAAAGTTGTTTCCGCTCAAGTAATCACTGATCGTTATTCAGGCCGCTCAAGAGGCTTTGGTTTCGTGGAGATGTCAACTGACGAAGAAGCAAAAAAAGCAGTTGACGAGCTTAATGGTAAAGAGCTTGATGGACGAGAAATTGTTGTTAATGAAGCTCGACCAAGAGAAGAAAGACAACCACGAGGATAAACAACTGATTTTTTCTAAAAAAGATAATAAGAAATATTAATTTGCCTGCCTGTTGATTTACCAGTAGGTGGACTGACAGGCAGGTAAAGATAGTTTAATTTAAATTCGGTGCGATTAATGTGCTAAGGGCCGGATTCGAACCGGCGACCTATCGCTTATGAAACGATTGCTCTAACCCCTGAGCTACCCTAGCTCATTATGATTTTATCATTGTTTGACTACGATAGTCAATTCTGGTATTATTAAGAATTAAGAATCGCGGGGTAGTGTACGGCCGCACGTGAGGCTCAAATATGGGCCCCTCCGATGGTAACGTCGGAGTGCGCACTCGGCTATATCGGTGAAATCCCGACGTAACGTCGGGACAATACCGAGGGAACCCTGAATTCAGACTTCGATTAAATTCAGTCGAAGACTCAAAGGGACTCCGTAGAGACTACACGCCGAGCCCACGACACATTTGTGTCGGGGATGATATAGTCCGACACTCCAAGTAATTGGAGATAACAATTTGCATAATCTCACAGACTGGGTTCAACTCCCAGCCCCGCAACTCATAAGCAAACGGCCCGTTAATACGGGCTGTTTTTGATTTAAGGAATTTTAAAATAATCGTCCTTGGGGTTTTTGGAGAGAGGTGAGAAATCCTATTATCCTTGTGCATGCCAAATTTGACTTTTTGGCCTGTAGTATGGTATAAATTGAGACAACTGTTTAGATGAAAATTGAGATGGAGATGGAGGTGAGAAGAAAAGATGGACATTGAGAGACAAACATGTTTTGAGGCAATGAGGTCTATAAACCCAGAGGTAAATCCAGATCCAATTTTTGAAGAAGCTGAGAGTATTGTTAAAGCTCATAGACCAAGCGACCCAGCTTTAGAAGGGTTTGAACCAATAGCTTGGAAAAGAGGAGTGTCAGGAGAGAAACCTGGGGGCATGGACAATCCAAGAGTAAAAGAATACATAGCGACTAAGCTCAGGATAAATGTTGACGGTGCGCCTTCTTTGTTAGTTGCCTTGATGATAGATGAATTGATAGAAAAAGGTGAGATAACTCAAGATCAATTAGATATGTTAAACAGAGGGGAGATTCCAGAAGAATAAAGGGGGTTGTAACATTTAACTCTGCTGAGAACTAACAAGGCGAAATTCCTAATCAAATTGTGGTATAAATAGAGGCATCTGGAAGTTGAGAAAATAGGTTCTGATTTCCTCCAACCGTCGCAACTAAGCAAGCAGCCCGTTGTAACGGGCTGTTTTTGATTTACAGTTTTTGGGACAATAGCTATTTTTTTTAACAGTCTTTAATGACTTTTAATCCCATTCTTTTGTAAACTTGATCAAAACTGAAAATTGATAAAATTTTCAGTTCTTTATATACGACAATATTGGCACAATCAATATAAGAAGTACCTTTCTTTTTTTGTTTTAAAAATATTTCCCAAGCCTTAATTGTTAGTTTTCTGTCAACAAATACTTGCTCTATGTCAATTTTATTAAACCGGTTGATAAAATCTATTGCCTGTTTTTGTCCAAATCGATAACTGATAACGGTAGCAGTTTCTTGAACAACCAAATTAGTCACTAACAACTCTTTTTCCTTGTTTAATAATTCTTGAAAAATCTGTCTAGCCTTATGATGGTGAATATCAGAGGCAACATATAAAGCAAAAAGGGTGTCTGAGTCAAGAAGAATTCTCATTTACTTCTTAAGAGAGTAATATTTATTTATTTCTTCAACAGCATTGGTCTTTTCTTTCCCCTTGCATTGACCAACAAATTCTTTCATTGGGTCAGCTCTTTGATTACTCACCTTTAGGATTTTCTCCAAACCCTCTCTAACTAAGTCAGACATACTAACTTCTCTGATCAATGCCTGACTTTTGAGATTGATAAATATTTTTTCCGGTATATATACTTGCATTCTTTGCATAATATATACACTATACATCTATACATTATATTTGTCAAGCGCTAATTTCGCAGGCGTGGGAGATTTTAAACAAAGTCGAAATAAGTGAAGGTATCGTCTAGTTAAGGAAATAGGTTCGGATTTCCTCCAACCCTCTCAACATAAATTAAATCAGGTGTGGTTGTTTTGACCACGCTTTTTTGCTGAAGATTGAGCTCTATTCTTCTTCCCAGTTTTTTTTATCAAGTTCATCAGATTCCCATTCTTCTTCATCTTCCTCTGGTTCTTCATCAGCCTCAAACCCGCAGTCAAT
>JADHYG010000025.1 GCA_016782545.1 Candidatus Microgenomates bacterium | reverse complement strand
TTGCTGATGAGATAGTGAGAATATTAGTAGGAAGCATTGGTCTTGTTTTAGCTGTGCCGATAACAACCTTCATTGCTTCTTTGGTAGCTAAAAAACATTAGCAAGGTAGAATGGCAGGTTGAAGTTGTAGTCTTTTAATTTCCTCCCATCTTTGCCTTAACACTCCTATATAAGCAACGTTTTGAATGGCTGGCTTTGCATTGCGGGCAGGCAGTCCGCGGAGCTTGGAACAGTATTCAGTTTAGTCTCTTAAGTAAATCTAGGGTGGCTTTTACGGAAGGATTATTAGTTTTGTTCAAAATTACGCGATCACCGAACCGTTCAACTAGTTTTGTTATAAACTCGTCAGACCAAGATGGTGTAAAAGTGATCACTCCTTCGAAGTTTATCTCTATCTTTTCGTTTTCGCTTAGGCTTTGAAGCTGTGGGTTTAAGGCAGCAAGAGCTTCTCGACCGTCTTGTCGAGATGTTAATATGTTTCCGAATTTTTTTAGTTCTATTTTCATAATTTTAAAATGTGAGTAGTGCTAGACACCCGCCATAATATACATTAATTTTACTACATTTTATCTTTTTATTATTTTCACTGATAATCACGTTAGCGTTGCCACTATAAAAATCAAGTCTTAGTGGGTTGTTTATGATTACTTCTCGTACAAACTTAAGTCCATTTCCTCTTGCTTCCGGGGCTCTGCCAGATAAGATTTCTGTAAAGGCCGTGTACAGTGCATCCTCATCGTTTTTTATACTAGGTTTTACTCTTTTTAAGGTTCTTAAAATGCCAAGACCTCTATCTGCCAGCGCTATTTGTTTTTTATTAACATCAAATGCAAAAAACACGCCAGAAATATCTGGCCAATTGCCTAAATTATGATCATAGGAGTTGTTTCCAATTTCCCCTGCTATCGCAACAATGAGAGGATAGTAATTCTTTAGGGCTTCTAATTTTTCTAAGGCGCTTTGCAATTTCGATAATTGCATCTTAAACTCTATGCTTGTTGGGCAGTAGAATTCACTTTTTGGTTTTTTGGGTTTTCCTAAAATCCATTCTATTGCCAATGCAAAAATATCTTGTTTATAAAGATTTAGATCTAAATTAGAATAATATCGATGGCCTCCCGGGCTTTTTTTAGCGTGGAGTTTCCCACTCTTATCCCATCGTCTTAGCGTATCGATTGATACGCCTAGATAATTTGCTGCATTGCTTATGCTTAGTTTTTTGTTCAACATAAATCTATGTATTATTTATACCATAATTAGAATATCTATGCAAGTAAAGACAAAATCTATGCAAATTTCATAATTAACCGTAGTAGGTTTATCATAAGGTATTATTATATTTTTTGGACAGGAGTTTAATAAGGCAGAAAAGTTCTAACCTTAAATAGCTTAAAGGCTTCAAATAGATTTTCTAATTCGATTAAATCAACATTTATCTCAATTTATTTATTGCGGAACAAGTCAGCTAGGGGGAGCCCTTCGGCACATTCGATAAACTCAGTGTAAACAAGCTCAGTGTAAACTAGCAACTAAAAATCCCGCTTTAACGGGCTTTTTTTAGTTTGGTATAATTTGAGTATGAAAAAAAATCAACATCAATCTAGACAGTCAAGAAAAAAGGATTGAAAAAGCCCTTGAAAGAGGCGAGTTTCTTAGGGTTTCTAATTTAAATGAAACCAAGAAGATTTTTAAGGAAGCAGTAAGAATTCTGTTTCTAGAGCCTGTTGTTTTTTCCGTAAGTGTTTACAGCATACTGTAAACTGTAAACATTGTCAAGGAAGAATCTTTGAATAAGCTTTAGTTTTTATTTCAAAAACTACTCATTTCGTTTACATTTTTACTGCTTGCTATTTAGACTGATAGAGGATATACTGTGGGTTAAGAATTAATATTTAATAGAAATATTTATGAACGATTTTAGATCAGGCAATAGATCAAGAGACAGAAGAGCTTCTTCCAGAAGGAGTTTTGGCGGTAGAGATTCAGGAAGGCCTACATTACACGATGTCGTGTGTGATGAATGCGGCAAAGATTGTCAAGTACCTTTCCGGCCAAGCGGTGATAAGCCAATATACTGCAGTGAATGTTTTGAAAGAAAAGGTGGCAGAGATAATAGCAGATCAAATCGGAGAGATTCTCGTCCGCGCAGCTTTGATAACAGAGGTAGAGATTCAGGAAGACCTTCGAGAAGCAACGCTGGTGATCGCAGTACTTCACAGCTTGTAGAAAAAATTGGTATTCTGAATAACAAACTTGACACAATTATTAGTCTATTATCATCGGCTGAAAAAAAGAAATCAAAGCCAGTAGAGGATCAGATAAAAAAGAACAAAAAGTCAAAAAAACCAAAAGTAGATAAAACCGCCGAAGCGTTCGTGGTCGTCAAGGAAAAAGAAACTGATTTAACAACAGATAAAGCTTAATAATCCCCTAGCTGTATCTATCACTGAAGAAAGTTACCAGACTTTAATACAATTATTCCCAATTCAGCCTTAATTTTGAAGCTAACAAAGTTTATCCAATTTGAGGTAAAATATAAAGTATGAGACTCTCATTAAGAACAGGTTTCAGTTTTGGTTTAACTTCTGTTTTTAGCTGAGGTTTGCAAAAACATTGTTAAATAGTTAAAATTACTTAGAAAGGAGGTAAAAAGAAGATGAAGAAAATATTATTTTTCTTATTAATTGTTATTTCCTTGCTTGTTTCATCTACTGTTGTTTTGGCTCAAGGCAAACAGCAAGGCCAAGGCGGTAGCCAACAAAATGTTCAAGAAACTATCGCTGACGATGAAAAAGTGGTAGTAACTCCTCAAGGCAATCAGGTGCAAAACCAGAATCAAGTAAAAACTCAAAACCAGGGTGAGGAGCTTCAACTGCAAGTAACCACGCAAAACATGGAGCAATTGATGGAGATGGAAGGTTTGAATGAAGAGGTTGGCAACAAGGTAAAAACCATTGCCCAAGAACAAGTACAAGCTCAAACTCAAATCCAAACTCAACTGAACAAGCTTGAATCGAAGTCAGGTTTGATGAAAAAGCTTTTCGGTCCTGATTACGGCGCGATTAAGAACCTAAAGCAACAGACGGAGCAAAACAGGTTAAGAATTCAACAGCTTGAGCAGTTGCAAACTCAGGCGGTCAACCAGGCCGATGAAACTCAATTACAGGAGACAATTCAGGCTTTAGTTGAGCAGAATATGGCTCTAGAGGAGCAGGTTCAAGCAGAAGAGAATGTCGGCAGCATTTTCGGCTGGCTGATTAGGCTGTTTGTCAAATAAATTTTTCTAAAGGAGGTGAGTTTTTTTGAGTATTAAAAAACATTTTACTGCTGATGAAGCCAAAAAAATTGGAGACCAATTAGGAATTAAATGGGACAAATTTGACGTTGAGCAGTTTAGACAGGGAATGGATGTTGAGTTAGAGCATGGTTTAGTTGACTCACACACAAATGTCAGCAACGACGATCCGTTGGTCACCGGAAAGATTACCCTGGCTCATCTAAATGAGTTTCCCGACTACTATACCAGACTTGCCAAAATGGAACAGGAAGCAGAATCCTATTGGGAGAATAAGTAAATCAAATATGACCGAGCAGTTTTCAAGGCCGGACAATAAGGGCAATACTTATTTAATATTAGCATTGCTGTTTCTGGTGAGTGTGCTGGGTGTTTTTGCTTTTCGTTTTTGGCAGGTGAAAAAAATGCCTGTTCCTTCCTTTTCCCCGCAAAAATCTTCTTTTAGCCTTAAACCTCCTACAGAAGCTCTTAAAGGAGAATTTTTAACAATTAAGGGTGATGTTAAAAAAGAACCAAGAGACAAAGAGGAATTTGAAACAGTTAAGACCGAGGGAGAGGTTTTAATTGAAGGTGAAAAAATAGCTACTGGGGAAAAATCTCAAGCTACTATAGAATTCCCTGATTTTATCAAGATTGATTTAGGTTCAGATACGGAAATAGGATTAGCCAATCTAATGCCGGCAAATTTTCTTATAAACCAGCTATCAGGTTCTGTTACCTACAGGCTTTTACAAAACGATAACGCTTTTTCTGTTCGTAGCCTTCATGCTTTAATAACTTTTGATTCTGGTGAGAGTGAGATTTCTGTTGAAGGAAATGAAATTAAGATTGAAGTTTTATCAGGCAAAGCAAAACTTGCCCTAGTGGATTTAGACAACAAAACTCATATTTGGGAATTAAATGAAGGAGAAGAAGTTTTAGTTGATGATGCGGAAAGAAGGGTTGAAATAAAATGATTTTTTGTAAGTCTTCAGCGGCTCAAGAAGATTTTCTCCCTCATAACCAAGCGCCCATAAAGCAACACCGGCAATTTTGTGTTCCTCTGCCAGTTTTAATTTTTCTTTGATAGACTGTTTGTCTTCATAATAAATCTGGTGGAAGTAAGCCCCATCCTGAAAAATCACATACGGTTGTTTAGACTGCTCATCATAGGCCTTAGTGCAGTGATCACACGAAGCCAATAACTCTGCAACTCTTCTGTTGCTGGCGGTGGCGCTACCACCAGGAATAGTCGGCGCGCCAGGTTTATCACTAATAGTTTCCCACTCATAGCCATATAAAGGGATGCCGAGAATGATTTTTTCCGGAGGGATTACGTTTAAGGCTTCTTTTACCACCGTAACGACATCAAATTCCCTCACTGTATTTGCTCCGCCTATCGGAGCAACGGGACCAGCGATATAGGAGTAAATGTAATGGAAATCATAAGCCATCAAAACAATACTATCGGCAATTTTGGCGATTTCTTCTACGTTGATTAATCTGGGTTGGACCAAAGATATTGGGGGGGCTTCAATTGTGAGGGTGCCTAAATTGTTTTTATCAACGCCACTTTTTACTTCTTTGATAAAAGCAGTGTATTGTTGCTGGCTAGATTCAGAGGCCACTTCGAAGCTCTCAATATCTAAATTCAAGTCAGTAAAACCATATTTCTGCATGATTGGCGCTGCATCGCCAATAAGATTTTGGGCGTGTTTTTCCGGCTCTTTTAATAAAGCGCTAATGCTGGCTTCATTGCTGTTGTGGATTAAAAGAGAGAGTTTTAGGTTGTTTTTTTTAGCTTGCCGCAATCTTTCTTGAAGGCTATCGCTTTTTAATGTTGTCCAGCCGGGTTCTTCTTCTCGGGAATTAACCAGTTTAACAATTGTTCCATCAGTATCAAGAGTAAGGCTGAAGTAAGTAAAAGTGTTGATATATTTCTCATAAGACTTGTCTGCTTTTTGTAAAAGCCAAAAAGGCTGGAAACCAATGATTTGCGGCTTCTTAATACCTAAAGTTTTGTAAAATTGACTATCAAAACTAAGAGGGAGGTTGGCAGTAAAAAAAAGAAAAACGAAACCAAAAACTATGCCGATGGCTAAACCAGCAATAGATTTAATAACAAGGAATAGCTTTTTAGACACATTAGTATTTTACAATAATTAATCAGAAAATTCCGTTATAGGGGTGTCTTTAGCTGAGTGGCAATCCTAATTATTTTAAGCTAAACTATTTCTTCAGTTCTTTCTCAGCTTTGTTTTCTATGCTTAATTCATTGAAAGAATATTAATTATTAGATAGAAATTTATTTTGACTATGAACAAGCGAGTGTTTTTTTTGTCAATTTTTGCCTTATGTGTTATTGTTAGGGGTGTTGTTTATAGCCGACTTTTAAATAAGTCGATTTCCAACCCGAAAAACATTGTTCCAACCCAAGAAAATCATGGTGGTTTAATCAATGAACTTCATCCTCCCTGCAAAGATCAATAGATTTTTTTGATCAATATTTAAAAGACTCAGGTTATTAAAAAAGCAATCAGAGCCAGTAGAGGATAAGATAAAAAAGAATAAAAAGCCGAAAAAAATCAAAGCCGTGGAAATGACTAAAGCGTTCGTCACTGTCAAGAAAAGAGACAAATCAAGTTTGCGTCTTGAAAATTGTATCTCCTGTTGACAGCTGATATTTTTTAGCAGCACTGCCTCCTTGGATAATTAACTCTACAAACCTATTACTCTCTATACCTGAGCTGCCGGTGATAAGAGCAGTTCTTCCATTGGGCACATCTCTTAATCGTGGATAATGTTTTATTTTCCCTAGCCTTGTCTGAATAATGGAATTTGCCTTGTCAGTTATTTCTTCTGGTAATAAAGTAGTTTTACAATTACCAAAACAATCAATCCACCAGATTGCTTTAGGCGCATCAGGGAGTTTATCGATGGGAACTTTCTTGCTGAGTTTTGACTCTTCAGATTGCAAAAATTCAACAATATGTGGAACAAAATCATAACTTCTAAATTGACTCCTGCTTATATGGTTTCGTTGTTTCTTGGAAATTTTATTACTATTTACTAGTTTGCCTAAAACAATTTCAGTATCTAATATATTGATCTGATTTGTCAGTTTTAATTTTTTAACAAGAGAAAGAGTTAGTCCATCAATCGTAGAGACAACGAGGGTATTTTTATATTTAAACCAAGCAAAAGGAGAGCCGTTTTTCCATTTCTTTGCCTTGCCACCCCTTGGAGCGATATTAGCCAGAATAATTCCCGATGATTTGCCAAGAGCATCTAAACTGTCAATAAGATTGCCCGCTGCTTCCAGATCATTATTAACGCCAATAAAACTACTGCAGCAGTTTAGAATTGAGGCCAGTCTGGTTTGTTGTCTGCCAACTGCATTTGTATCTCGGCAGTCATTGATAATGGTCACGGTTGTTTTTTTGTTCATTTTAAAAGTTTACAGCAAAGTTTTTGGTATAGTGATGAAAGGCTTTGATTAACTGCTTAGTGTATTTGCCCGGCTCTCCTTGATCAATTTTTAAATTATTTATTTGCACGACGGGCATAATTTCTTTATCCGAGGCGGAAATTAAGGCCTCATCTGCTTTTTTCAGGTCGTTTACATAGATTGGTTTTTCCTCTACCTTCATTATTTTTTTGGCCAACTTCAGAACCACTTTTTTAGTAATGCCGTGCAAGATGTTTTGTTTTGGAGTGATCAAAGTTTTGTTTTTAATAATATAAAAGTTAGAGGTGGTGCATTCCAAGATTTTTTGTTGGTGAAGATATAAAACTTCCAAAAATCCATTTTGACTGGCTTTATTTTTTTTAACGACCGCGGGTAAATAATTAATATGTTTGGCTTGGGGAGTAAATCGTAAATAGTCAAAAGCCTTTAATTTAATTCCTTTTTGATAGCAAGATTGTGGATAAGGAGTCCTTTTGCCGATAAGAATAGCGACACTGGCTTTGTCTTCAGGAAACATATTGCTTGAAGAAATGCCGCCAGTGACAATGATTCTTATGGTTAAACTTGAGCCGTGATTTTTTTCAATCGTTTGTAAAACAAAAGACTTTAGTTGATTTTTAGAATAGGGAACCTTCAGATCGATTTGTTTGGCAGAACTCAGCAGTCGATCAAGGTGTTCTTCTAGTAAAAAAGGCTTTTTATTGTAAGTGATTAGAAAATCAAAAACACCATAGCCTCGCAAGATAGCCAAGTCATTAACCGGAATTTTGGCTTTTTGATGAGGAAGATACAGACCATTTAAAAACCAAATCATAATGGTTTGATTATATCAAGAAAGCGAAAACCCCGCAATGCAGCCTTTTTTGTTTGTGGTAAGATAAAACCATGATTGTTACGCCAATTAAAACCGCTCTTGTTAAACAGAACGACGATTTATTTAAAATTATTAAAAAATCAATCACTAAATTACCCGATGAAAGTGTTTTAGTGATTACTTCAAAAATAATCAGTTTTTGTCAGGGAAGAATTGTTAAAAAAACCACTAATGACCAGTCAGAAAAGCATCAATTAGTAAAAAAAGAGGCTGATTATTATCTTGAGCCTCACTCCTCTCAATATCAAGTGATGTTAACCATTAAAGATAATACTTTGAGTGTCAATGCCGGCATTGATGAGTCTAATGCTGATGACGGCTATGTTCTTTGGCCTAAAAACTTGCAAAAAACCACCAATGATCTTTGGCGATTTTTACGGGAGGATTATCAAGTTAATAAGGTTGGCGTTATTGTTACTGACAGCAAAACTTTGCCTTTAAGATGGGGAGTGGTCGGAACAGCCATTTCTCATTGTGGTTTTCAAGCCCTTCATGATTATCGTGGTGCTCGAGACTTGTTTGGCAGAGAAATAAGAATGTCCCAAATCAATGTTGCTGAAGCCATTGCCGTGGCCGCGGTTTTAGAAATGGGCGAAGTCGCTGAAAGAACGCCCTTATGTTTGGTAAAAGATATTAAAAAAATTAAATTCCAAAACAGACCGCCAACAGCAAAAGAACTGGTGTCTCTAAGAATTAAACCCGAAGATGATGTTTATGCGCCTCTTTTAACCAGCGTTCAATGGAAAGGTTAAGAGTTAGATGAGAGCTTAGCCCTTATCTAGGCCTTTGTGATAGTTTTATTAGACATTATCAAAATTCAATTTAAGAATAGCGGAGTTCTTTTTTAACTCTTTCCGCTAAAAAAATCTTCATTAACGATTGATAGGGAACATCTTTGGCATTTGCCAGTTGTTTAATCCTTTCTAGTAAATATTTTGGCAGCCTAAGAGAAATAGATTCAGTAGAGGGCTTCAGATTAGGAAAAACAGGATTGATAACAGCTTTGCTCCAATCAATATATTCAGTAGAGTCATGAGTTGCCCAAAACTCTCTTTCTTTATCTTCGTTTTTAAATTTTGGTATGAGTTTAAGTTTTTTAGATTTTTTAACTTTTTTCATATTCTTCTCCTTTTTATACTTTTAATCAAAATAAAGCAATTTTGTCAAGAAAAATTTTGATCTTTCAAAAACTACTTAATTTAAGGTAAAATAAAAGAGATGAAAGTTATTCATAAAAATCAGACTAAAAAATTAAAACACAGTGATATTTGTACTTCCATTGAGTATCCATTGGGAGATAAAGATATTAATGGAGCAATTATTAAGTTAAAAGGAAGGTATCCAGACAAAGGTAGAGTCGTTAATCTTAAATGCAAAGAATTGGCCTATATTATTAAAGGCTCAGGCAAAGTAGTGGTGGAGGGTCAAGAAGTTAAATTGAGTAAAGAAGATATGGTTTTAATTGATCCTGGTGAGAAATACTATTGGGAAGGTAAGATGATTATTTTCATGCCTTGCACGCCAGCATGGTCTCCTGAACAGCATGAAGAGGTAGAATAAAAGTTTGTCAAGAACTAAGCTCCTGAACAGGTCTTGACAAAAGACCTGTTTATTAGTATAATTAGTCCATTATGGATAGTGTTTCAGTCTCTGAGCTTAAAATAAATCCTTCTAGAGTGATTAAACAGGCCCTTGATTATCCTGTGGCTGTGGAAAAAAGAAATCAAGTAAAAGCCTATCTGTTAGGAAAAGAATTATATGAAAAAATTGTTACTTATATAGAAGATTATCTTGACAGAAAAACAACAAAAGAAACAGATTTTTCTAAAGGAAAAGATTTTGAAAAAGTCGCTCAAGAATTAGGAATATGAGAGTCATTTTATCTCCTCGAGCCGAGAAACAGTTAAAAAAACTTTCCAAAGTTGACCAAATCATTCTTGCAAAAAAGATTAGAGAGATTAGAGATAAACCAGCCATTAGTAAGGAAGAAAAATTAAAAGGTTTAAAAAATATTTTTAGAGTCAGAGTTGGTGATTATCGAATAGTTTACAAAAAAACCAAACAGCAAATTTATATTATTCTCATTGGTCACAGAAAAGACATCTATCGCTTCTTAAAACAACTCTTTCGTTAAGCCAAGAATCAGGCGAGAGCTAAGCTCTCATCTAGGCCTTTGTGACGGTTTTATTAAAAGCTAAGCTTTTAATAAGTTTTTCAACTTCTCCGCCAGCTGTTGATTTAAGAAATTTCAGACTTCGACAATTATCCTTTAATAAAGGCAAGAATTCATTGTTAATGGTAGAATATGGGTCAGAATGAGCGAGCGAATCGGAAACCCAATATTTGATGAAAATGGTGTTGTTAGGCAATCAGTTCATCACAACTTGGTAACGTTAGAGAGCCTTCGTGATCCTGAAGTAAGAGCTAACATTCCCTCTTTACAAGATGCTTTGGAAGCGTGGAGGTTTCAAGACAGCACGGACAGCACGAAATTATTACGCGATCGCATATTAAGGTTGCCAAGAGCTCACACGGCGATGGAATTCGTGACCACGGTTTATAAAGACTTGTCAGAACACGATCAGCCACTAACCATTATCGATCATGAACCAGGTTTCTCTGTAGAAGAAAATATGGCGATTTTAGCGGCAAAGCAGGATGAAATACAAGCTGAATTGCAAACAGATCAGCTTCCAGGTATTCTTAAAACCATTTCCCTAAGACTTCCTTATAAAAATGAGCATCTGACCATTCTTGTTTCCGGCGTCGGAGATTTTCAATTAGCTAAGCAAGCGAAAAGAGAAATTGCAAAAGCTTTAGGGTTATCATTGAGATCCGCAAAAAAGCTCAAATTAATCCAGGAGATTTTGATACCACAATACGGCTTGGACTTATTCCTGGCATGGTTAAACCTATCCTCCAGTCTCATTTAGTGGGCAATATTGACGGCATTGTTTATATGCCTCTAGTCTTACCAGAAGATTTTGTGGCTCTTTTGGTTTCTCCGATTGATTCGATGATTTTTAAAGTTGGCCGTTTCGAGGAACATTTAAGAGCTTATGCTAAGGTCTTTTATCCAGGTTTTGAGTTTCAAGAAACTTCTGAATTTAATATCTGGAAAAATACGGCCACCTTTGAGAGGTTACAAGGTATTAATCATGATTAGTTGCATTTCTTTTTATTGATTGGTGATGGTTTGGAAGACGGCAAGGGGGTTGCTGCCGTCTAGTTGGGTGTCAAAATCGGTGATGGTTTTATTATTTTCTGGTAAAAAGCGCAATAGTACGCTCTAGATAAAAGCTAAGCTTTTATCTAGAGCTTTGTGATGGTCTTGGTGAGAATTAGGCCTTTAAAAAAAGAGCCTGGATTTTTAATCCAGGCTCTTTTATCTAGTTTGAATTAGGTTGTCAGTTATTGACAACAACCATGACCTTCTTCTCCCTCACCACAACAAAGCTCTTTCATCGCCTTTAATTTTCTTTCAAGCTTAGCTAGTTTTTCTTTGTCGCCTTTTATCGTAATCACTAATTCCTCACCTTTGTTTTCCATTTTACAATCTAAGTCTTTGCAAAAATCTCCAAAATGTCCCATCATATTTTTCTTCACCTCCTTCATTAGAAAATCTTAATGATCCGCCAGCTGGCGGAGAGTTTTAGATTTTCTTATGTCCCGTAGATGCGCTCTTCGCGGGTGAGGACGTAGACCTCAACGCGAAGTAAGCATTGTACGGGATCGCTTATTAATTTTCTAAGTGCCAAGCTTCGGCGAGCCCACTCAATTATTAATGAACCTCATAAGTGTTGTGCGGGGCTTTGTTGAGAACTCTTAATAATTTTTCTAACCACCTTTATTATATCGAAATATTTAAATATGTCAATAGGTAATTTGAAAGTGGAGTGAGGTTAAGACTTGGCAATTTTTTTCATAAAACCCGTACAGCAATTGTTAATGCATTTTTTGTTAACAGAAAAATAAACCTCTTTGCCTTTTTTGTTGGCCTTGATCAGATCAGCTTCACGCAAAATCTTAAGATGATGAGAAACAGTTGGCTGGGAAAGCTTCATCTTAGCCAAAATTTGGCCAGCATTAATATCTTTATGCTCATTGATAAGAGCAAGTATCTTCTGTCGGTGTTGATTATGAGCGGCTTTAAAAAAATCAAGCCATTTTTTAGGACAATGGTAGGACATATTTAAATATGTCAATATAATAACATTAGTTTAGACGGAAATCTAGGCCATGCTTTTGATAAGCGCGTCAGTTTCTTCTTAAGCTGTAAGCCTGTTTCAGCCAATTCATGAGCTCCTCATCAATTTCTTTTTTGCTTTTGATTTCCACCCGGTAATTATGGCGGTTGGCTGATATTTGAGCGTGTTTGAAGACGCGAGAGTTTTTAAGAAGGTATTTTAAAGTAAAACCAACACGAATTTTGTCTTTCATGGGAATAACAGCCGCAAAAGCAAAATTTTTAACCAGACGGATGCAGCAGGAAACCGAGTCAAAGCGAAAAGGACCAATTTCTTTTTTGACTTTCTTTATTATCTCACTATAAAGCTGTTTAACAATTTGTTCTTTTCCCTCAAAATGTTTCTTCAGTGGATAAGCATTGCACGAATGCGATTGATTTGTTTTAGCAAATTTTCTTTGGCATTTTGGACAAGTCCAGAGTTTTTTCATCTTAATCTAACGATAAATTTCATGAGAGCCGATATTAATAAAAGTTATTTCTTCTTTATTTTCAAAAACAAACAAGATTCTCATTGATCTGGTAACAGAAAAAGCCCAATAGTGGGCTAACTTCCCTTTTAATTTGTGGGTTTTTAAGGGCGCTGCATATGGGTCTTGGCGAAACAGCTTGAGTTTTGCTTCTAAAACTTTAATGGTTGGAGGAGTTATTTTTTGAAGAGATTTTTTAAACTTCGAGGTGTAGTTAATTTGGATCATGACGATTACTTCTTCAAAAGCGCCTTGAGATTAGTTAATTTTTTTAACTGATTTCCCTTTTTTTCTTTCTCATAAACTTTAATCGCTTCTAAAGTGTCCAGATATTCCCATTCAAGCTTTTCTTTTTGGGCAAGAAAGGCTTTTTCCAAGGCTTCTCTGATCAACTGGCTTAAAGTTTTATCTTCTTGCGCGGAGACAACTTTTGCCAATCTTAAGAGATTTTCAGGCAGAGTAATGGTGGTTCTTAAAAGATTATCCATGATAATAGCATAATATCATCAAAACATAAGTATGTCAATAAAGAAGTCGTGGTTTAAATCTCAATCTTCTTTTGAATTGGTAATGACTGATCGGAATTTAATCGCTAGCTTTCAGAATCAATTTGAAGCCTTGTGGAATTTGCTCTAAGATGTGGTAAAATTTGGAGTGTATGACGGTTTTGATTTTGCATGGAATTGGCGGCCACGCGGGTATTCACTGGCAGCAGTGGCTGTATGATGAGCTAGTTAAAGCTGGTCATACAGTTTTAATGCCTAATTTACCTAATCCAGATCATCCTGATAGGGAAGAGTGGCTTAAAACAGCTCAAAAAACCATCTCGAGCGTTGACTTGTCTAAGTTAATAATTATTGGCCACTCATTGGGTGTGACTACCGCCCTAGATCTCATTGAAAAATTAAACACTCCGATTAATATTCTTATTTCTGTTTCTGGTTTTAGTGAAGATTATGGCGCTGATCTTAATAGTTATTTTTTGAAAGAAAAGTCAATTGATTTTAACAAGGTTAACCAAAATTTAGACCAAGCCTTTGTTATTTATGGCGACAATGATCCTTATGTACCGCAGGAGACGCTAAAATCATTAGCTGATCAATTAGGAGTTAAGCCCAAAATATTTTCTAAAGGTGGTCATTTAAATACCGAAACTGGTTATACCACTTTTCCTTATCTTCTTGAGTTATTCAAGGGCTTAGCTCTTAAATAGAGCGTGTTTATGGACTTTTTTTCTATTTTGGTAAAATCTTTGTCAAAAGAAAGAA
>JADHYG010000003.1 GCA_016782545.1 Candidatus Microgenomates bacterium | reverse complement strand
GTGCCAGAGGAGAGATTTGAACTCTCACGGGTTGCCCCACACGGTTCTAAGCCGTGCCTGTCTGCCAATTCCAGCACTCTGGCGCTAGGAAATTATACCAAACTTAGAGAGTTAATTGAAGAGAAGAGGGTTGAAAATTATCAATTTCATTCATAAAATAAGCAACTCTTTGTGACCAGGTTGGCGATTCAGCATAAATGGGTCCAATTTGTTCAACTGTTTTGGCGCCCCATTTATCAAGATAATTTTCTTTTAATGCTTTGGAAACAGTGGCAATACCGTCCTGCCAATCTTCAAAATAATAGCGGCCGCTATTCCAGCCATAAGCATTAAATGAGTTAGCAGGAATGCGTTTACCAAAAGATGATTCTAATCCAGAAATAGCCGGCACAAGTTTCCAATCAAGAGAATATTGATCAGCGGTGTTAATAATAAACTTAGAATAAGGAGCTAAAGGAGAATTATGTGATTGAAGATATTTTTCTAATCTCTCTCCCCTATTGTCCTTAACTTGTTCAGATAAAACAATCGCCGCTGAAGTAGCGGAGATTTTTTCTTCAGCCAAAACAATTCCCTCCTTTGAAAAAAGGGCAAGAAATAAGAAGATGATTAAAAAGAATTTAACAGTTTTCTTCTCCATAAAAAAATCCTAACGTAGCTCGAAAACGAGACTACCTTAGGATCTGAAACGCATTATATCATAGACTATCGGACTTGTCAAGTTTATGGTTATTGTTTGTAATTATGATTATTGTTAGGCTCATACGAATTAACACGAATATGGCCGCCGTGTTAGTTTAGTAGTTATTGTTAGTCTAAATGGGCGGCCTCACGAATCTATGCGAATAAAAGACTAATATTTTTAAAACGGATGAATATCATCTCTATAGGTCTAAGAGGTAATTTAACGGAGCTCGTCTAGGAATTGATTAACACATTTTGCCCAAGGTCCGCCTTTTTCAACACTGGGCGGTGCATATTTGGGCATGATCTCGTCAGGAGTGCGTAGGCCTTTATCAAGATAGTTTTCTTTTAGAGTGATGACTACTCTTTCAATCGCCCACTCCATTGATGGAAATTTGGTCGAGCCGTTTTGAAAGCCCCAGCAATTATAAGAGTCTTCAGGAATTCTTTTACAAACATTTGATTCACACATGGCAATGGCGACAACTAAACGAGGATCATCTAAGCCAATTTCATCTGATTTTTTAACAATAAAATCAGCATATGGTTCAAGCGGTGAATCGTGTTTTTCTAAGAATTGTTGTAAGATTTCAGGCCGAGCATCACCAGTGGTCACCACATTAGTAAAACTTCCCAAAACTTCTGGTAAGGCCGCCGTAAACTGATACTGATTTTTCTGGGCCAATTCAGCTGCCTGGGCTTGAAGGAATTGACTGCCGCCCTTGATATTTTGAGTAAAATAAAGGGCAGAAAAACTTGAAAAAAGTGTTAGCAATGTTGCTGGCAGCCAAAAAATTAAAATGAGCAGCTTTTTCATAGATTGAGTCAATACTGACACATATTATGGGATTTTGTCAAGTTTTGCTATAATCTCTTCATATGATTGATGAAGTGCGTTTTTTAGTTACCGCCGGAGATGGCGGCAATGGCAAAGTAAGCTTTCGTCACGAAAAGTATGTTCCTAGAGGTGGGCCGGACGGTGGTGACGGTGGTGACGGTGGTTCTATTTATCTAGAAGTTGATCTTAATTTAAATACTTTGCGTTCTTTTAGCGGTAAAGATCGTTTTAAAGCTGAAAACGGTCAACTAGGAGGCAATGCTAAGAAGCACGGTAAAAATGCCAAGGATTTTGTTTTAAAAGTGCCGCTTGGAACTGTTGTTCATGATGTTAAAACTAATGAAATGCTGGTTGACCTTAATCAAAATCAAAAGCATTTTTGTTTAGCTCGAGGTGGTCAGGGTGGTCGAGGCAACTGGCATTTTCGCAGTCCAATTAATACTACACCGCGTCAAGCAGAAAAGGGTGAAAAAGGAGAAAAAAGAGAGGTTTTTTTAAAACTCAAGGTTTTAGCTCAAATTGGTTTAGTTGGTTTGCCCAATGCCGGTAAAAGCACTTTGCTTTCAGTTTTAACCAGAGCCAAGCCTCAAATTGCCAGCTATCCTTTTACCACTCTTTCCCCCAACCTGGGTGTTTTGCAAACGGCTAATCAAAATGATTTGGTGATTGCCGATATTCCGGGTCTGATTGAAGGTGCTTCTCAGGGCAAGGGCTTGGGAATTCGTTTTTTAAAGCACATTGAGCGCTGTCGGCTTTTGGTTTATGTGCTTTATCCTGAAGATCATTGTCTTGAATTAGTTGGTGAAAAATTAGCCAAAGAGCTTTACCAGCAAAAACAAAAAGTGCAGGCAGAACTTAAAAGCTTTAATCCTCATCTTTTAAAACTTCCCAGTTTAACCATTGTCAACAAAAAAGATATTTTATCTGCAGAACAAGTCAAAGCAGTTAAAAAGCATTTTAAAGCCAAAAAAGAGGAAATTCTTATTATTTCTGCAATTACCAAAGAAAATCTTGAGGTTTTAATTCATCAACTCCAAGAACATTGCCATCATCATCCCATGATTCTAGATTTACCTACTGTTTAATGTAGTGAGCCGCCTGGGAATCGAACCCAGAACCTTCCCGTTAAGAGCGGGATGCTCTGCCAATTGAGCTAGCGGCCCTTCATGAACTTTGTTCATTCAGGGTAAACCCTTCACTTCATTCCTGTTCATTCAGGGTAAACCCTTCACTTCATTCCTGTTCATTCAGGGTAAACCCTTCACTTCATTCCTGTTCATTCAGGGTAAACCCTTCACTTCATTCCTGTTCATTCAGGGTAAACCTCCCTGTTTATTAATTTTAGTTTCTTTTTTCTTTTCCAACCCTTAATTTCTCTTTCTCTTTTCGCTGCATCTTTTTGATTATTATATACCTTTGAATAAACTAATTTTACCGGTAACTTACCGACTAATGATTTTGCGCCGCGGACTTTATCAAAATTGTGTTCTTTAACTCTTCTTTTAGGGTTAGTTGTTATTCCAGTATATAGACAACCATCATTACATTTAACTATATAAACAAACCATTTCATTTTATATGCAATTATGCGCTTGCGCTGAGAAGCGTAGCGACGAAGCGCGCCTGAGAGGATTCGAACCTCTAACCTTCTGTTCCGAAGACAGATGCTCTATCCATTGAGCTACAGGCGCATTTTTTCTCTAATCAAACCTATTCAGTCTTTCAAATTATATCAAATTAAAGTAAAATATAGCAAATGGATATTGAAGAAAGAATTAAAGCGATTGAAGATGAGATTCGGGAAACGCCTTATCATAAAGGTACAGAGCATTATATTGGCAGACTGCGGGCAAAACTAGCTAGACTGAAAGATCAATTTTTTGCCCCAAAGAAAAAAGGAGGTAAAGGAGTTGGATTTAGCGTTAAAAAAGAAGGTGATGCGACCGTTGTTCTGCTTGGTTTTCCTTCAGTGGGCAAATCAACTCTCTTAAACAAATTAACTAATGCCAAATCAAAAGTGGCTGAATATGATTTTACGACTTTGACAGTTATTCCGGGAATTTTAAAATTAAAGGGCGCCATGATTCAGATTTTGGATTTGCCGGGAATTATTTCCGAGGCGGCAAAAGGTAAAGGCTGGGGCAGACAAATCCTTTCCGCCGCCCGAGCCGCCGATCTTCTTTTAATTTTGATTGACGCTAGTAAATTAGAGCAGCAAAAAATCATTGAAAAAGAACTTTATAATGCCGGCGTCAGAATTAATCAAAAAAAGCCGGGGGCGTCAGTTAAGAAAACATCAAAAGGCGGGATTCAAGTTGCTTCCCCTACCCTATCTCATCTTAAAAAAGATCAGATCATTGATTTAGCGCAGGAATTTGGTTTTCGAAATGCAGAGATAATTATTAAAGAAGACTTAACCTCAGACCAGTTAATTGATGCTTTTTCTTCAAGCAGGGTTTATTTGCCGGCTATTTTTGCTGTCAGCAGAGTTGATTTAGTTAAAGATTTATCTAATTTAAAAAATAAACTATCTAATCATATTTTTGTCAGTGTTAAAGAAAATCTTGGTCTTGAAGAATTAAAACAAATTATTTGGGAAGAACTCGGATTAATAAGGGTTTATTTAAAACCCAAAGACGGTGAACCTGATTTTGAAAATCCATTAATTTTGAAAAAAGGGATTACTATTCTTGAAGCGGCGCGAAAAATTTCTCAAGAAATGGCGGAAAATTTAGAAGGTGGACAGATCTTTGATTCTAGGGCAAAATATGACGGACAAAAAGTGGGGGTTAAATATAAACTTTTTGATAAATCTATTATTACGTTTTTACATTAAGGGTTGGATCTTTAATGGTTTTCTCAATCTCTGGAGCCATTTGTTTTTTGCGGGAAAGCCGAGGGCCAATGTCAATTACATTTTCCTTTCCTTGTTTTCCAAAAGCTTTTTCTAGAATTTTTTTGCCATCAGAGGTTAAATAAAGCATCTTAGTATTTTCTTTTAAAATATCAGTAATTGCAAAAAAGGCAAGGTCTAATTTCATTTCTTGCTTGATTTTTTCTAAAGCAATAAGATATTTTTCTTTCTCTTTTAAAATTTCTTCCTGCTCAACAGTTTCAAGCTGGCTGATAAAGACTTTTTTGCCAGAAAAGTTATAGATTTTATAATCATTAGTGACAACTTGCTTTGAGGTTAAACCAGAGATATTTGATTTGGCTTTAATAATCTCAAAAGCAAGAGAATCAAGACTTTGAGTCTTAGTTAATTCCTGAAGCTTCTTAGCTGCTCTTTTGTCAAAATCAGTCGTGGTCACAGACCTAAATCCTCCTGTATCAGAAAGAATTGCACAAAGAAGGAGTGCAGCAATTTTGGAAGGCCATTTAAAGCCTTTTTGTTTACCAAGAAAGTAAAGGATGGTTGCAGTTGCCCCCCAAGGATAGATTAAGATTTTAATTGGTCTGTTTAGGTTAAGGTTAATTTTGTGATGGTCAACAATTTCAATGATTTGTTCAGGATTAAGCCCGTCTAATCTTTGGCTTTTTTCGTTATGATCAACTAAAATTACCTGATCTTTAGATTTAATATCAGAGGCTTTTATTAATTTCGGGGGTTTTGCTTTAAACTTTTTTAAAATGCAGCGTGTTTCAGGGTTAATTTCGCTTATTCTACCGGCAATAAATTCATCTTTTGCTTTTAAGGCTTTTCTCAGTTCCGCGCAGGCAATAGCCGAAACAATTGAATCGAGATCTGGTTTTTTATGACCCAAAACATAAATTGCCATGGCTCTATTAAACCTTATTTCTTCTGCTGAGTCAATTTTCAATTTTTGCTTTGATGAATCAATTCATCAAAGCATTTAGCTTTAAAATATGGGTGACCTCTATCAAAAAGTTCTCACTTATTTTACCAGGAATTCGTGAATTTTTTCAACGCAATTTGTCAGGCCCTCGCTTCGCTCGGGCCTTTTAAGGCAAAAGAATTAGGCACTGCGTAAAGCCGACTACGCAGTGCCACTCTTTTGCCTTGCGGCGGTGAGAAAGGCGACTCACCGCCGCAAAAAAAAGAAAAAAGCCAACCAAGGCGCGCCGTTTCGAAAGGAAGAAAATAAATAACCCACCACTATCTCCCCCGACCGTCCACCCCTTAAAGATTGGTTGCAAATTGTAAAAAATGGGGTTAAACTGAAGATGTTATGTTGAAGAGAAGTCTTCTCGCTATTTTTCTTATTCTGTTTTTACCAATTTTTATATATCCAACTACACTTCAAGCTGTTGAGCCTGACTTAAGCTCTAACAAAATACAACCACGGAATATTAAAGTTGAGGCAACGGACATTAATGAAAATAGCTTTTGCGAAGACTTCACGGTTTCTTTTACTGTAGACAACGAAGTTTATAGCGGTTGGCAAGTTGGTGGCAAAATCCTCGACAAAGACCAACAACGAATTTATTATCAACGAGCGTTGTGCCGAGGAGGAAAAGAGTGTGACCAAAGATACGCTTACCTTTTTAGCTACGGAGTGCCGGGGGAAAGAGAATACACGATTCATTTTAAAACAGAACAACTTAACAAAGACGCACGTTCGCTAATTCCGGCAAAACTAATTGTCAACATTGCCAGAAAAATACCTGCTCACAGTGAAAACATCATTCATGAGGAACTTGCTCTTGATATTTTCTCACACAATTGTTTAGGCTTTGAGGAAGAAGAAAAGGCTTTAACTGAAAATCAAACTGAAATATTGGCCGAAATAAAATTTTTAATTGACCAAAACAAATATTCTGAGGCCAACAAATTAATCAATAAACATGCCTCTAGTTATAAGTGGGATGCTTACCCAAACTACAACCTTTACAAAGCCCAGGCGACGGAGAAGTTAGGTAATCTCTATGACGCCGCCCTTATTTACAAAGCAGCTGGTTATTCCTCTGATTATCAAAGGATTTTTATTTCTCTATGGAGTAGACAGTTTCTTCTTCTTGTCCTAGGCGTAGGCCTGATTCTCTTAGTATATAAATTATTCAGGTTTTCGAGGGTGATACTTATATACACCACCCTTTTGTTCCTCGGCAACAACTTGTCTGTTCTTATTATTTATCCTGGCGGTTGTCCTTCAGGGGGACTGGAATGCTTAGGAATAATCATTATTCCATTCTTTTTCACCGTGGTGCTGACAGGAGCTATGTGGTTTGTTCTTATAGTGACTGATTTTCGTCGTTTTTTAAAGCAGGAACCAAGAGTGTCTTTTACCGAATTAATCCGCCGAAACGCTGCTTTGCTGCCGAAGTTCCTTTTCAGCGTCATTATAATTTACTTCATCGATGTTTTCATATTTTATCCAATCTCCTCGGCCATTTGGCAAAGTGAAAGTTTGATCTCTCTGTTTAAATCTTACTTGGAATATTTCTTAATTCCCCGCGGTGAAGTCAGCATTCCTCCTTTAATCTCAATTTTATTCTCCTTAATTCTGAATCCTCTAACTGTCTCTCTTTTACTGGGAGTCGTTATCTGGAAATTGATTAATTTCTTGAACAAAAGAACTAAGAACCAATGAAGTTAAAAGTTCTCCTCCTTTTCCTTTGGTATCTTTTTGGCATAGCCGTCGCCACGATTCCTTTGTTGTTTGGGTGGAACTTTAGATATTCTGCCCTTTCCTCATACCAATCTTTACTTTTCTTTACTTTTTATTTTTTATTGATTGGGTTGCTTGATGGAGTAGTTATTTTTGCCTTCAGCGAAAAAAGCTTTAGTGAAAAAAAGCCACGAATGGTTCTTGGGCTTTTGCTCTTCTTTACTATTGGCTTTATCCCACCCGCTCTTACCATTCCTGAAAGAGTTAGATTTGAACTTAGTGATAAGGGTAAAGTTGAGCTTGGAACTTGTTCTGAAGAAATGTATCTGCGGCGAGAGGGAGACGAAATGAATACTCTCACGATTTCCTGTAAAGTTTCTTTAACCCAACCCGGGCTTTACCGCGTTGACGCCTCCATTTTTGACAGAGACAACAAAAAAATTGGCGATTTCTCCGAAAGTGGAGGCAATCTTAGTGTTTATTGGAATAGTCGTCGCACTCGTTCTCCCGATCTTGAGGCTGGAGAACATAAGATAATTATTGATGCCTGTGGAATTTGTCTTGCTTCGGGATTAACTCCCAAAAGGATAAGCTCTCAAGGTCCTTATAGACTCGCTCTAAGATTTTCTCGGATTGTTGTGAGACCCTGGGGAGAATCTAGGATGGAGCAGATTGCCAATTTTGAAAATGCATATATTACAAAGACATACGTATCGTTTGAGGATTTTACAAAGAAGCGATCATTGGGAAGAACCGAAGAGCAGGCAAAGCAATACGATCAACAAAAACAGACAGATATTGATAAAGTGGCCGGGCTGCTTGAGGATTATAAAGCAAAAAATGGTAAATACCCTGTTTATCCTCAAAGAGTTGGGGTATCAAGCAACTACTCCAGCATGATGAAATTGGATTTCGAGTTTCAGAGCGAAAGTTTCCCGAAGGATCCAGAAGAATTTGTGCGCTATAAATATTTTAGTAATGCAAATGGAACAAAAGCTGTCCTTTGGGCAGAACTTTCATCTGATGAAAATAAAGATGGAGATTTTACAAATGATCTTTATGTTTATTTTCCAGAGTGTGGAAGAAGTTTCTACCTGATTAAGGCATCCTCTGAACTTGCGGTAATGGATTTAAGAACATCAGAAATCTGTCCGTAGTCTTTTTATTGTTTTCATCTTTCGTTTTTCTCCCACCTTTTCGTTTTGTTTTTTCGGCGCGCCTTGGTTGGCTTTTTTCTTTTTCTTGCGGCAGCAGAACCGCCTTTTTCTGCTGCCGCAGGCAAAAGAGTGGCACTGCGTAGTCGGCTTTACGCAGTACCTAATTCTTTTGCCTTAAAAGGCCCGAGCGAAGCGAGGGCCTGACAAATTGCGTTGAAAAAATTCACGAATTCCTGGTAAAATAAGTGAGAACTTTTTGATAGAGGTCACCCCTATTTCTTCTTTTGAGTCAATACAAAAAAGAAGCAGTTAAACTTATGACTTCATTTTAAAATTTTTTACTTCTTGACTCCAGATAGTTCACCCGATACAATAAAAATGACATTGAATTTTCCTAAAATTTACGTTTATGAAAGAACCTAAATATCTAGATCAAGCCTTTGAACAAGTTTGTGAAGAGTTAAAAGAAATGTTTATTAAAAAACATAAAGACTATGGCAAGGGTAATATTGTGGATACGGCTGAATTAGGCATCGCCTTTCGCATCAGTGACAAACTAAACCGCTTAAAACATCTTTTTGCCAAAAACAAAGATCCGGAAAATGAAGGCATTGAAGAAACCTGGATTGATATTGCTACTTATGCGGTCATTGCTGTTTTATTTAGAAGAAGCTGGTTTAAAAGACTAGAATTAAAAGAATCTGCCAATAAAAAGAAAGCCTCTAAAAAATCCCCTGCTTGCTAAAATCTTTTTTAGAGTATATCTTCCGAACAAAAATAATTTTTTAATTCTGGATTTTTACTTTAATGAATTAATTCATTAAAGTATTTTGTATCAATGAATTGAATCATTGATACAAGACTGTGATTGTTTTTTTGAGAGAAAATATTGGGAGTTAGGGAAGAGTTTGAGTCTTCTTTGATGATTTTTTTATATTGATTTTCGAGCCCTTATTTCTCTTGGTTTCAGCATACCATAGATGAATGAAAATACAGGAGTTGCAACATTAACCTCTTTTCCAGTTTTTATTAATTTATTAAAAATTTCTTCGCCTTCAGATCTCCTTCCTGCTTTTACATCTCTTTGCATAGAGGTTGTAGCATCAGGATGTAAGTTGTCAATAAATTTGAGTTTTTGTTCAACGATATCTTTGTCTAGATCTACCCCTTTTGCACGAGCTAATGCTTCAACTTCCTTCATTGCTCTTATTAATATTTCTCGTGTTTCTGGTACGTTTCTGAATTCTCCCGCTCCTGTTTGAACAAGACTTCCTATACCAAACATTGGAGCTATAAAAATTTGTTTACTCCAAAGTTCCTTTTGAATATTGTTTGTTAAAACCACAGTCACTCCTGCTTTTTCAAAAAGTTCTTTCACCTTTTCTCCTCTTGGAGTTATTTTTTCAGTTAATTCTCCAAAAACGATTTTTTGAAAGTCTGATGTCTGGCTTATTACACCTGGAGATTCCACTGCCACATATACAAATGTAGTCCCACCAAAAACTTTTCCTTCTCCAATAATCTTTTCAATGTCTCTGCTCATATCTGGATTTTGAAGAGGAAGAATCATTGTATCTTCTTTTGTCATTGGTTTCATTGTTTTTGCAGCCTTAATTCCATCATAGAGTTTTACAGTAAAGAGAATTAAATCAACTTTCCCTACTTTAGCAGGGCTATCTGCAGAGTTAACACTCTTTAGTTCAAAATTACCAAAACGACTTTTTATTTTAAGACCGTTTTTACGTAATGCCTCAAGCCGTTTTCCACGACCAATAAAGGTTACATCTTGGTTTGTCTTGGCGAGCAGAGCTCCATAATAGGAACCAACTGCTCCTGCTCCCATAACTGCAATTTTCATAATAGTTTCTTGATAATTATTGACTTAAATAATCATTCAAATAATATCAGACATGTTAAACTAATTCAAACTTCATCTATTGCGGAGAGTTAATTATCTACTTTCCCCCAAAAACCGCAAGGGTGATTGTTTTTTTGAAGAAAAATTTAAGTAGATTTGGCATTTCAAGGAGATTTTGATAAAATAAGCATTGAACAATGATTAGTTTACATTGATCCCCGAAGTGTCGGGGAGAAATGCCCCTGTAGCTTAATGGATAGAGCAGGAGTGTTCTAAACTCAAGGTTGGGGGTTCGAATCCCTCCAGGGGCGCCAGGATTGCCTGAGAAGGCAATCACTGATAGCTATTAGCTTATGGCTTAAATAAAATGGCTTTTAGATTTAAGAAATTTAGAGTTTATCAAGATGCTAAGAAGTTTGTAAAAAAGTGTTCTCAAGTAACTCGAAAGTACATTAAAAAGAGAAACCTTGGTCTTGCATCTCAAATTGACAGGGCGCTAATCTCAATAGTTCTCAATATAGCTGAAGGATCAGCAGGTGAGTCAGATCCTGATTTTGCGAGATTTCTAGGAATTTCGATAAAATCAGTTAACGAGGTTGTGTCTGGGTTTGATCTGGCCAAGGATTTAAATCTAATTAGTGAGGACATTCTTTCTAAGATTGAAAAAGATGCAGAGAGCCTATTAAAACAGTTAAGCTCTTTTAGAAAAAAGCTCAAAAATTAAAGCTTTAAAGCTATTTGTTAAAAGCTGTTAGCTAATAGTGAAAGCGCAGCTTTCCTGGTGGATGTAGCTCAATGGTAGAGCGCCTGCCTGTGGAGCAGGTGGTTGCGGGTTCAAATCCCGTCATTCACCCCAATAAAATACTAATCCTCTATTAGGCTTGTAGTCTCACTCAACAATTTTCAAAACTTATAGTCTACTACAGCACTACATAGTGCTGTAGTATTTAGGCAGATTGTTTTAAGTTTTGGAGTTTTTGATGAAGAGGTTGTAGTCCTATAATTAAGTTATAAGAGTTTGAGCGAAAGACCCTCTTTTCAATCTACAGCTCAATCCCTGGTTGCGCCCAGATATCAAAATAAGGTATAATTTCATTGAGGCGCGGTGGCGGAATTGGCAGACGCGTTGGACTTAAAATCCAATGGTGGCAACCCCATCGTGAGGGTTCAAGTCCCTCCCGCGCCACTCTTCGGTCGACATTTCGACCTCAGAGTAAACTTGAAAAGAACGGGGATTGGCGCAGTGGCTAGCGCGCTCGGTTTGGGACCGAGAGGTCGGCGGTTCGAATCCGCCATCCCCGACACTTCTCCGCCAGTTGGCGGATCAGTGTAAACAATAACAATGGCATACTTTGTTTACATCATTAGATGTAAAGACGGATTTTATTATACTGGCATTACTTGGAGCCTTAAAAAAAGAATTAAAGAACATAATTTAAGAATAAAAAGTTGTCTTCAGAAAAGCAAGGTTCCAGTAAAATTAGTTTATTGGGAAAAATTCAATACTAAAATAGAAGCTGCTAAGAAAGAAAAAGAAATTAAAGGCTGGGGCCGGAAAAAGAAAGAAGCATTGATTAATAGTTTACGCTGAAGACAGCAAGTTTACTTCGAGCGTAAGCGAGAAGCGGGAGTAGTTCAGTGGTAGAATGTCTCCCTTCCCCGCCTGCCAAAGCTATGCGGGATTAGTTGAGCGGCTCAACACCACCCTTCCAAGGTGGAAACACGGGTTCGATTCCCGTATCCCGCTCCAGTCGGGAAATCGCGGGCGCTGCGTTAGCAGCGCCCATTCGTTTAGCGCTTCAAATCGAACTTTTTTATCGCAGAGCTGCCAGTTCGAGCCAATTTTTTGCAAGAAGCTTCGCTTCTCTTCCAAATTTTCAGAATTTCTCATAGAATTGGCTTGGTGAACGGCTAAAATAAAATTTCTCATGGGTTCGAGCCAATAATTTCCCTTTCGCCCAAAATCGACTAATTTTTGTTTCAGTCCTGTTTTTCGGTTTACCAATTCTTCTTTCTTTTGTTTGTATTCTTCGAGAGAAATTAAGCCATCAAGTTGCATATCAAGAAGTTTAGAAAGCTTCATTTCAACTTCACCTAATTCTTTTTGAAGATTTTGGGCAAAAGATTTTGACGACTGGCTAATCTGCTTCTCATCTTCATCTATTTTTTTCAGTAGCGGTTGTAACCAGTCGTCTGGTAAAGCAACTTTTTGAAAAATATCGTTGAGTTGAGAAAAAAGATCGTTTTCGTTGAGAAATTTTTGTTGGCAATCAGTATCTTTTTTGGTGCAGCGATAATAGCGGAAAACCAAGCCACTCTTTTTAGTATGTTGTTCAGCAGTTATAGCTCTACCACATTCACCACATTTAAAAATTCCAGTGAAAGTAAAATTGTAATCTTGATTTTCTTTTCTTGGTTTTCCGCGATCTTTCATTATCCGCTGCACCTTTTCAAAAAGTTGCTGGGAAATTATTGGCTCATGAACTCCTTCATATAATTCACCTCTGTATTGAAAACAACTGTAGTAAAAAGGGTTTTGCAACATTCGTTGAGTTGAGGCGTTAGATAATTTCTTTTTTGATCTACGGCTCACCAAGCCCGAGGAAAGCGCCAATTTTTGCAAATTATCAAGCGTGTATTTACCAGTGGCATACGCCAGAAAAAGTTTTCTGACTTTTTGCCAAGTTTCGGGGTCTTTGAGAATGGTGTGATTTTTTAATTCATTGACATAACCAATCGGTGCACAACCCGGATAAACTCCTTTTCTAAGTTTCTGGCGTATGCCTCGCTTGATATTTTCCGAAAGGTTATCAATATAATATTTGCTTTGCCCAAAAGCGATGGAGAGCATAAATAACCCTTGTGGGGTTTTATCAAACCAAAAGGTGGGGAATTTTAGCGTGGAAAGAAATCCTCTGTCGAGAAGGTGAATAATTTTTCCAGCGTCAACAGCGTTTCTGGCAAGTCTATCTGGGTGCCACGCTAAAATTCCTTTTGCCTCTCCATTCTCTATGCCCGCTAACATTTGTTCAAAGATTTCTCTGCCTGGTTGTTTGGCAGATTTTGCCTCGATAAATTCCTTAATGATAGCCAAACTCTCTTTTTGGGCATATTCTCTAACTTCCGTAAGTTGTGCTTCGATTGATAAAACCTGTCTATCCGCTTCATCTGTTGATTTGCGGGCATAGAGAAAGAATTTTTGCAAAAAATTATTTGTCATATTTGTTTTGTAAAACTTGAATAGCCGCCCCGGTGGTCTCAACTCAAGTCGCCCTGAATTGTCCGAGACGGCTACTAAAAAGGACGACCCTTAATGTTGAGACCAACTTTAGTATAACAAGTTTTACAAAACTTTTTCAATAACAATCGCAAAAATTTTTTACGCTTTTGGGCACTCCGCCTTTGGCGGAGAAAATCAGCGCTTTCTTTCTAAAAATTTGGAAGTTCTCTTGCATAGTAAGAGAAGGCAAAAAATTGCTATCAAACAGAGTTTGATTTTGTGCTTTGCACAAACGAACTGGCAGCTCCGTGATAAAAAAGTCCAATTTGAAGCGCTAAACGAATGGGCGCTGCTAACGCAGCGCCCGCGATTTCCCGACTGGAGCTCCTTTTATGAAAAAGCTCGAACTTATTTTACTAAAAATCTGTAAAAATTAAAAGGTCTCAGCTCCGGCGGCTGCGGCGAGGAAAAGGGGTTAAAGGGGAAAGGGAACCGCCGCAGCCGCCTCCGCATTTGCTCGCTGAAAAGGAAAAACCAATCTGAACGCGCCGCAAAAAATAAAAAAGGGAAAACTATAAAGTAGTTATAGGTCTAGACTGGAGAATAAACAAACCGTCTCCTTCCAATGCCCACTCGATGTCTTGGGGTATTCCAAAGTGGTTTTCAATTTGAACACAAAGTTTAGTTAATTCAATTGCCTTTTCCTCACTCAATTTTCTTTTACTTTGTTTTTCTAAGGAAACATCGAGTATTCCTTTCCTTGTTACCATCTTTTTCTGCTTACTGATTTTATAATCGTAGATGGTCAAGTCTTTTTTATTAACTAAATATTTATCCGGTGTAACCATCCCTGAAACCATAGCTTCACCCAAACCAAATCCAGCTTCGATTAAGATCGTGTCAGGATCTTTGGTTACTGGGTGAGCGGTAAAAGCAATCCCCGAAACTTCAGCATTAACCATTTCTTGGACAATTACGGCTACGGTAACATCAGTTACTAAAAGTCTTTGAATAGCTCTGTAAGAAATAGCCCGCGGATTAAAAAGTGAAGCCCAACAAAGTTTGATATTTTTAACTAAATCTTCTTTTTGAATGTTTAAAAAACTTGAAAGTTGTCCCGCCCAAGAAGCCCGAGCCGCATCTTCCGCTGTCGCCGAAGAACGAACAGCAAACAATTCGGCCTTTAATTCATTAAAGTAGCTTAATATTTCTTTGTGGAGATATGGATTTATTTCACCATCTAAAATTAGCTTTTGTAATTTATTAGGTATGAAACCAACTGTCTCTGGGTCTTTTACCTCTATATCCTTTAAGTCTATTTTAATTTTATTCTCTTTAATAAACTTTTTATAAACATTTGTCGTTACTACAAAACCATTCGGCACCGGCACCCCGATCTTCATTAGTTCTCCCAGATTGGCGCCCTTTCCACCGCACAAATTAAAATCTAACTTGGAGATTTTATTAAGAGGGAGAAGTAATTTACTCATTTTCTAGTTTTCTTATAATTCCTTGTTCTGCGTCAACTTCAGCAACGTCCCCAGTTTTTAAAACTTTAGTTGCAATTTCCGTTCCAATAACACATGGTTTATTTAGTTCTCGACTGATAATTGCAGCATGGCATAAAATTCCGCCTTCATCGGTTACAATTGCTGCTGCTTTCTGCATCGCAGGGACAAAATCAGGGGTGGTCATTGTAGTCACTAAAATTTCTCCTTGTTGGAAAGAAGCAATTAGTCTTCTGTCAATAAGATTTCTCACCTTACCTTTACCATAGCCTTTGCAGGCTACCTCTCCTTGAAATTCCCTCACTTCCTCCTCGACTATTTCTTCACCCCAAGCTTCTTTATAATCCTGCAAAGCCTTTTTAACAATTACTTCCACACTCTTTTCATCTGCTAAAATAGCAAAATCATTCATACGCTTTTTAATAACCGTTTTCCCTATTTTCTTGCCAATTAAAAGGAGATCATAAATTTCCTCTACAAGATGATAAGTCATCTCTTCAAAAGAAAATCCAAATCTATTACCAATTTCTGTCAATAGTGGTCGAATTTTATAGTCTCCTATGGTAGTAACATCTTTTCTATATGTGCGAAGAAAAACATATTCTCTTACTGCATTAATGATGCTCACGGCCTTTTTTGAAAGGTTAAGTTTTTTAATTATTTTTTGAACCTCTTGTTCAGTCTCTACTTTGCCTTTTTGTTGTTCTTTGAGTTTTTTCTCTGGATTAGAAATATGTCTAAGGCGCAAAAAGAAGTCCTCTATTGTCCATGGGCTACCAATCATGTACTGAAGATTTAACCAAGCGTAGTTGGAGACGTAGGAGTTAATTTTATCCATCAATTTCTTCTTTTCCTTTACTACGGTTTTTAACCTTGGACTGTCTAAGGAATAACCAAGCTCTTCAATCTCAATTGCCAATTGAAGAAACTCCCGTTGTTCCTGTCCAACATAACCTTCTTTTGATGGGGAAGTCAGAGTTAGGAAATAATCCTTAAATCCATCTTTGTTCTTTTCTCCAAGTTTATATTTCAGTTCCTCCGTGACAATACTTGTACCGATTTTTTCAACTGCGAAGGGAACAGCCCAAAACGGGCCCATATTATGAAATTCATTAATATATCTCTCGAGGAGTGATTTTAATTCTTTGTTTTGTTTCTTTTTCAATTTAGAAGTATCAATCTCAACTGTTCCGAGAAGCCTTTTGCATTGCTCGTAGTTCCGTTTTATTACCCACCTTATAAACTCTGGAGTATTTTTGACTTTATCTTGGACTTTGTTAACGAATGCAAAAAAATCTTGATTTCGAACATAAGCGCCGTAATTAATATAGGTAAAACCAGAAAATTTACAATCTATATCTAAAAGCTTTTCGAACGAGGCATGAAGGTAACCCATCATTATATTTTCTGCTGCAAGAACGGAGGCTTTACGCGCAACTAATCTATGCCAGTTTTTATATTCGTTCATATTTAAATTAAATCTTTTTCTTAATTGCTTTCATTTTATCAAATCTTACTCATTTTTTCCATGTTCACCTAACTTATTTCCAAACCGGCGCGTTCAGATTGGTTTTTCCTTTTCAGCGAGCAAATGCGGAGGCGGCTGCGGCGATTCCCTTTCCCCTTTAACCCCTTTTCCTCGCCGCAGCCGCCGGAGCTGAGACCTTTTAATTTTTACAGATTTTTAGTAAAATAAGTTCGAGCTTTTTCATAAAAGGAGCTCCAAGCTTAGCATTGCGGTCAGGCAAGGAGAAGGTCGCCCCGCTCTGCGGGGTCTCCCGCTCATCTTGTTTTCCTCAAGTTCGGATCGTTTTTTATCATCAATCTGGATCTCAAAACAGCTTTTTCTGTTTGAGTTGGTCTGGAAGAGGAATATTTAAAAATTCAAAGGCTCTAGGAGCCAACATTCTTCCCCGAGGAGTTCTTTTTAAAAAGCCAATCTGCAGTAAAAAGGGTTCATAAACATCTTCAACTGTACCGACGTCTTCATCAATAGAAGCGGCTAGAGTTTCAATACCCACTGGCCCGCCGTCATGCTTTTTGGCCAAAGCTGTTAATAATTGCCGGTCAGCCTTGGTTAATCCCTTATTATCAATAGCTAACATCTCTAGAGCGCTCTTAGCCACTTCTAAGGTGATGATTCCATCGGCTTCAACTTCAGCAAAATCCCGCACTCTTCTTAAAAATCGATTAGCAATTCTTGGTGTGCCGCGAGCTCTTTTGGCAATTTCTAAAGCCGCCTCTCCTTTTATTTCAACATTAAGAATTTTAGCTGAACGGATAATAATCTTTTTTAATTCTTCTTGGTTGTAAAAATTAAGACGATGAATAAAACCAAACCTGTTTCTCATTGGTGAAGAAAGCAGACCGATTCTGGTAGTAGCGGCAATAATCGTAAATCTGTTTAATTTTAATCTTAAAGTTCTGGCCGCCGGGCCTTTGCCTAAAATAACATCAAGACGAAAATCTTCCATGGCCGGATAAAGTGTTTCTTCAACCGCTTTATTTAAACGATGAACTTCGTCAATAAAAAAGATGCCGCCTTTTTCCAGTGAAGTCATAATAGAAGCCAAATCACCGGTTCGTTGAATGGCTGGTCCGGAGGTAACTTTAATGTTGACACCCATTTCTTTAGCAAGAAGATTGGAAAGAGTTGTTTTTCCTAGTCCTGAAGGGCCATAAAATAAAAGATGGTCAAGACATTCTTTTCTTTTTTGGGCGGCGCTAAGAATAATTCTGAGTTGTTTTTTTAAATCTGTTTGGCCAATAAAATCAGTTAATTTTTGAGGGCGAAGAGTTGTTTCTACATTTTCCTCGCTTTTTTGCGCTTTAGGATTGATATCAGCGGTTTTTTTATCCATTCTGGCCTAGTCTCCTTAAAGCATATTTAATAATTTCATCTTCTGATTCTAAGTCTTTGGGTAATTCTCTTAATGACTGAACAATCTCTTTTCTGGAAAAACCTAAGCTTTGCAGAGCTTGATAAACAACTTCTCTACCGCCAATACCGCTTTCCAGATCAAGTTCTTTAATATCCCCTACTTTTGATTTTAAATCAACAATAATTCGCTGGGCGCCTTTTTTGCCTAGACCTTTTACTTGTTGAAAAAATTCGACGTCGGCTTCAGAAACAGCTCGTAAAATTCTTTCGCCATCACCAGCTGAAAAAACCTCCATCGCTGTTTTCGGGCCCACACCGGAAACAGAAATAAGCATTTCAAAAACAGTTTTATTGGTTCGGGAAAGAAAACCATAAAGAGTGTTAGTGTTTTCAGCTAAGTGATGAAAAGTAAAAACTTCTATTTCTTTATCTAATTTTGTTTTGGCCAAATCATGAGCAGAAAGAAAGATTTCATAACCCACACCGCTAACATCAATTTCTATTTTACGATGATTTTTGTAAATGATTTTGCCTCTGAGACTACCAATCATTTTAATTTTGAATTAGTAAACAAATGAGTCAAGGAAACGGCGATCGCATCAACCGCGTGACTTGGTCTAATTTTCTTTTTTAAATCAAGTATTTTTAAAACCATTTCTTCTACTTGTCTTTTTTCTGCTCGACCATATCCAGTAATGGTCATTTTTATATTTAGAGGTGTATATTCAAAAACCGGTATTTTTGATTCTCGACAAGCTACTTTAATCACTCCCATGGCTTGGGCGACAATAATGGCTGTTTTGGCGTTTTTGGCAAAAAACAAATCTTCGATCGCCATCACTTGCGGCTTTGTTTTTAAAGCCAATTTCTTCACTTCATGAAAAATTTCCCAAAGCCTTTCCGCAAACTTTTCTTTTTTATCGGTGGTGATACAACCATAGTCAATTAATTCTGGCTTTTCGCCTTTTTTAACTAGGGCCCAACCAGTAGAAGCCAAGCCGGGATCAATTCCCAAAACAATCATTGATTTATTATAGCATAGGTTTTTTAGAGTTTTTTTACCCACTGGAGAATAATTTTGGCGAAGTTTTTTTCTTGGCGTTCATAATTGTGATTATTACCTTTAACAAAGCGTTTTTGTCCAAAGATGAAGTATTTCTAGTTGGAATTTCATTATTCTCATTATTTTACCAGATTTTTCGCTTATGTTGACAATTGTGCTATACTTAACCCTGTTATGCAAAGAATTCAGAATACCAACTATTATTTTTTCTTTAAATCCCTGAAACGGGGGGTTGGTGTTGTGATGATTTAACTAATTAAAAAATTAATTAACAACCTCCCTAGCAGGGAGGTTTTTTTATTGTTTTAAAATATGTCACTATTAGAATCAGAACCAGCTTTAAGAGAAGAACCAAGCAATCGAGATATTCTTCGAGAGCGAGGGCTTTGTTGCGAAGATTTAGGTACTTTTGAAGATCCGCGAATCTTAATTCCAGAAGTGTTGGGTGTTTGCTTGCAGGAAGCAGACAAAGAGATTGTGCTTTGGGCTGATAAAAATACTGAAGAAGCCGGTCATGCTTATATGAAGATGTTGGGTATTCAAGAATACAACATCAGGGCCGTTGATAATCCAGTAAATGAAGTGCAAGACGGTCAAGAAAACAACACTATTAATTTAGTAGTGACCAGTGCCATTAATCCAAAATTAAAAGAATTAATGTTTACTAATCCAAATTTTGGTCAATTATTTGCTGACGGAATTTATCTTGAAGAAGAAGGTTTTCAATCACCACTTTTATATTGTATTGGCGTGACTGCCAAAAGTCTTGATGAAATGAAAGAGCAAATTAAAACAATATCAGAATCAGATGAATTTGATGCTGATGAGCTAGCCAAAGCTCGCTCAGAAGCTCAAAAACCCTTTTCAAGAGAAGACCAGTTGACTTTTTGGGAAATTCGAGAAATGTTGAAAAGTGATCAGGTTAAAAAAGTCATTGCTCATGGTCTTGGTCCTGAAGGCACTAATATTTCTCAAGCCTTACGAAAATGGGTTAAAGCAGTTGGAATTGATGATAAAACAGAAATTATTATTCATCCTCGAGGAGTAGAGCCTTTTGATCCAAACGATGGGGGTGAGGGTTATGCAGACATTGCTGCCAAACAAGTAGAATCTGGTGTTGTTCCCGTTCATATGGAATGTGCAGTTTATTATAATCAGTGGAGATTATGGCAAGAAAGAGGAAAAAACGAAATAATTTTTGCTGATCATCATTATATGCCGCTTGATAAAATGATGGTGGTTGGAAAAAAAGATTTAAGTTATTTGCTTAAAAAAGAAAAAATCATCATTGCCACCCACCCCTCACCACAATCATTGGTGAGGAAGTGGCTAGATTTAGCTGATGTTGATTGGATAAAAGCAACCTCAAACTCAGCCGCCGCAGAAATGGTGGCTGAGGGCAAAGCAGATTTATGTATTACTACTAGTCAAGGTCTAGCTGCTTTGCAAAACAAATTAGATGAATTAGAAGATGAAGACAGATTAGAAGAAATTCATAATTGTGGTAGTCCGATGATGGTATTTACCGTTGCCACAACATAAAATGAGGTCGGACCTGTCGATAGGTTGGACCTCAAGATAGGTCCAACCTCTAAGAGAAAAATGAAAAAGATTGTTTATCAGAAAAAACCAAAGATTAGTGATCTTAAAAATAAAAGAATTGGCATTCATGGCATTAAAGGTTCGTTTACTGACGAAGCTTTAGATAAATTGGCCAAAGATTTTGGTTTAAAGCCAAATGACTATCAAGTAGTTGAGCTGGTTCACGCCAGAAAAGTTTTAGAGGCAGTGGCGAGAGGAAAAGTTGACCGCGGTATTTTTGCTTTTGCCAATTCTGGCTCAGGCGGCTATATTGCTTCGCTTGGCGCTATGGGCGACTATTGTTTTAAAGTATCAGCCCTGTTTAGAATGCCTTTAAGAATGTGTTTATTAAGTCATCCCACCATGAGGGATATTAAAAAAATAACTGAATTTCGCGGTCATCCAGTGGCCATTGCTCAAAGTCTAAAAACACTTAAAAGAAAGTGGCCGAAAATCTTAATCAGACCTGGAACAGACAAGCTTGACACGGCTCTTTCGGCTCAATACTTAAAAGCAGGCAAATTTTCAAGAACAACGGCCATTTTTGCTTCAGAAAGAGCGGCGCAAATTTATAACTTAAATATTTTGAAAAAAGATGTTCATCACGATCCAAATAATGCAACATTTTTTCTCTTAGTTAAAAAAGGAGAAAAATTATGAAAACAAAAAATAGTTTTTTTAATCAACCAAAAAAAGTTTTAATTATCGGCTTTGGCAGGATGGGACGGTTATTGGTTAAAGTGTTTTTAAGAGAAACTAAGGCCCTTGTTTTTGTTTTGTCTGGAAAAAAAAGAACTTCTAAGCAAAAAAGGCTTTGCTTTTTAAATAATTGGCAAAACCTGCCAAAAGTTGATTTGATTATTCCTTGTGTGCCCATTTCAGTTTTTGAAAAATGTATGAAAAAAATTAACAAAAATATCAAATCAGCCTGTATTTGTTTAGATGTTTGCTCAGTTAAGGTTCATCCAGTCAAAACAATGAAAAAGTTTTTGCCAAAACATATCAAAATTATTGCCTCTCATCCCATGTTTGGTCCAGACTCTTATAAAGTCAATTGTGGCTTAAAAAATTTGAAAATTGTTTTAAATAATGTCACGGCTGATAAAAAAGATTACCAGTCTTTAAAGAGTTTTTTTAAATTTTTAGGTTTAAAAAACATGGAAATTAGTCCTGAGCAACATGATTTATACATGGCTCATAGTTTAGGTTTTTCTTATTTAATTGGGAAAATTAATAATCTATTAAAGATTAAAAAAACACCTATTGATACTTATGATTTTAGCTTGCTTTTAGAACAAACTGAAATTGTTGCCTGCGATAGTGATCAGCTTTTTTTAGACATGCAAAAATATAATCCTTTTGCTAAAAAAGTAAGAAATAAATTTTTAAAAACGAGTCGTCAGTTAATTAACAAATTAAACAAACAAGCATGAAAAAATCACTATTCTTCAAATTCTATTTCTATTACTCGGCAATAAGCGGAGGGTAGTGATTTTATGGTTATAAATTAATGACACCCTCCAAACGGAGGGTTTTTTGATTCTTAGGAGGTTGGACCTCCAGAGAGGTCCAACCTCATCAAGAGAAAGGAGAGATTATGTCAGAAAGACTGAGAGGTTATGATGCAGAGATTGTGGCGGGGCCATGCAGTTTTGATCCAGAAACAGCTCGTCAATATGATCAAATAGCCGGCATAGAAGTTTTAAATGGCTCTGGAGAAAGACAGCGAGCTGTTTACGGAACAAGAGTTGTTGGCTTAAAATCAAGAACAGGTTTAAGCCCTGATGGTCAGGGAATGGGAGTCGACTTTCCATTTTATGAACAATTTCTGATCGTTGGAAAAAGACCAGAGGGAATTCCGCCGAGTGTGGCTTTTGCTGAAAAATTTTGTCAAGAAACAGGATTATTAATTGCTACAGAAATCATGATTCCTCATATTCAACTGCCTTGGTATGAAGGAAGAATTCCAAGAAGAAAATTAATGCCTTGGAATCCTGCTGTTAATCAATTAGGCCATCAAGTGTTGGAAATGGCTCAATTTGCTGAAAAAAATGGTTGGGATGTTGGTATTAAAAATGGAAAATGGTTGGGAGGTGTTGATTTAGAACAAGCCAACAATCCCAATCTTCTAGATATGACTTCTTTGCAAAAAACCTGGCAAGGGTTGGCGAGTTGGGCTCAAAATGTAAACGGAGGATTAATTTTAATTCATCGCGGCGTTGATGTTCCGGGAAAAGGTGATTATCGTAATGCACCTGTTCATGAAATAGCCCGAAGAGCCAAAAAAGCTACTGGAGCCAGACTATATTTAGATCCTAGCCATATGAATGGTCCAGGGCGTAGAGATATGATTGTTGAAGATACTATTAAAGCGATGAGAATGGAAAATGGCAATGGCCCCTTGTATAATGGCGTTTTAATTGAAGTGGGAGAATCAAAAACAGACACTGGTCAGCATATTACTGTCGCCGAATTAGGAGAACTTGTGAGAGAGCTGGCAAAATTTAGAAGATTAAGGCCGCCTGATCCAGTTGGTCCAAAAAAACACTTTGTCGGTTAGAAGATCATTTTTCCAAAATTTTGACTGAATCAATTGTGACAGGATTAACAGGCTTTGAGTTTTCACCCATAGCGCCGCTAGCAGTTGGGGCTTCAGCAATTTTATCAACTACTTCCAGGCCTTCGGCGACTTCACCAAAAATAACATAGTTGGGAGGCAAAGCATAATCTTGGTGCATGATAAAGAACTGACTGCCATTAGTATTGGGGCCGGAATTAGCCATGGCGACCACTCCCCGACTATATTCGCCTTCAAAAGGCTCATCATTAAATTTATATCCTGGTCCGCCCGTGCCATTGCCTTCCGGATCACCGCCTTGAATCATAAAGCCTTTAATGACGCGGTGAAAAACAGTTTTATCATAAAAACCTTGTTGAGTTAAATAAACAAAATTATTAACCGTGATTGGTGTTTTATCAGCCTGAAGACTAATAGTGATTTCTCCTTCTGAAGTAGATAAAACCGCTTGATATGTTTTGCTGGCATCTATTTGCATGTCTGGTTTTTTTAAAGTATTTTGTTCTTCAGTCATTTTTTCTCCTTTTTCTTCTTCTAAATTAATAATTTTTTCTGGAATTTGTTCAACTTGTTCTTCTGGAACAGACAGCGTTTTTTCCTTATTTCCTGAAAGACCAATATAGCCGCCCATAAGTAAAATTAAAACAACAACAATTAAAACTATTTTTTTATCCATAAATTTTCTCCTTATTAATATTAGAAATATTATCTGATTTTTGTTAAAAAAGCAATTTTTTAACCAGCTGATTTCCCAGCCACCCAGCCAGTACTAAAAGCTTTTTGTAAATTATAACCTCCGGTTGGTCCAGTTAAAGCAATAATTTCACCGCTGAAAAATAAATTAGGTTTGATTTTTGACTGCATTGTTTTTGAATCAATTTCATCAATATTAACTCCGCCGTAAGTGACAATGGCTGTTTCTAACGGTGCTGTTTCAGTAATCTTAAAACTAATTTTTTTCAAAAAATCAATCAAACAATTAATTTGATTTTTAGATAAAAGAGAATTTTTTTGATCTTTGTTAATGTTTGTTTTTCTCAATGCATAGGCTATTAAGAGCCGTGGTAAAAGAGTTTTTAGTAAACTTTGATATTCTTTTTTTGGCGCTTTTTGAATTTCGCGATGAATTCTTTTCTTTAAAACAATTTTATTTAAGGCTGGTTTTAAATCAATTTGCGCAAAAACTTTATTTTTTTTATTTAATTGTTCAAAAACCTTTTGAGAAGATTTTAAAACAATTGGACCAGAGATTCCTTGATGAGTAAAAAGCATTTCGCCAAACTCTTTTGCAAAAACTTGATCTTTGCTTAAAAATGACAAGCTAACTTTTTTTAAAGATAGTCCAGCAAGAGAATTAATTTCTTCATTATCAACAATAAGAGGCACTAAAGCAGGACTGGGCTTGACAACTTTATGACCGAATGATTCGACAAATTTATAGCCATCTCCTGTTGAACCTGTTTGCGGATATGATTTTCCACCCGTGGCAATGATTAGTTTTTTGGCTAAAATTGTTTCCGAATTACTCATAATTTTGAACAGATTATTATGGAAAGCTATTTTAACAACATTAAATCTAAGATAAACTTGGACATTTTTCTTTTCAAGTTCATTTTCTAAACAACTCAAAATATCAGTGGCTTTATTGCTTACAGGAAAAACTCGATCTCCTCTTTCTATTTTTAATTTCACTTCTCTCTCTTCAAAAAAACGCATCAGCTTTTGATTAGAGAATCTGGTTAGAGCTCCGTATAAAAATTTGCCTTTTTTGCCAAAAGCATCAATAATTTGAGGAATTTCTTTTGAAGTGGTTAAATTACACCTGCCTTTTCCAGTTAAAAGCAGTTTTTTTCCTAAGAAGTTGTTTTTTTCAAGAAGACAAACCTTGTTTTGATTGTTTTTTGCAGAAATTCCCGCCATCATTCCGGCTGGTCCTCCGCCAATAATAACAATGTCAAAAATATCATCCATAATGAGATTATAACAAAGAAGAAAATGAATGTTTTTTTGTATCAATGAATTGAATCATTGATACAAAAACTAGAGAGAGAAATTAAATCAAAATGTATTTAGAATTTCAGAAATTGATAAACCTTGGCTTTTTCTTCAACTTCAGTCAGCCATGGCCTAAATTGGTCGCGGATTTTTCCTTGTTTGATTTGTGTTTCTAAATCTTCTTTTACTTCTTCAAAAACAGCCTCTTCGCCAAGGGCGTCTTTATTTTCCTCAAAATAGGTCTTGATTTCTTCTTCAGTGATGGTGACTTCTTTGCCAAGCATTTCATCAATCATTAATTGAATTTTAAGTTGTTCTTCAAAAGATTCTCTTGTCTGGCCTTGCGAAAGTAAAAGAGTTTCCAGATCAGCTCCTTGAGATTTTAATTCTTCTTCAATTTCGCTGATTTTTTTATCAAGATCTTCTTGACTGATTTTAATTCCTTGCTTTTTTGCTTCCTGAAGAATTAAAGTTTTAGTAACTAATGTTTCCAAAACTTGCTCGCCAGCTTGTTTTTCCAATTCTTGATTTAACGAATAGCGGGTAATGATTTGATTATTAACAATAGTAGCAATAAATAAATGCTTAAATCTAAATATAAGAAGAGCAATAATTAGAACAGTTAATAAGCCAATTAAAATTCTTTTTGCACGTTCATTTATTTTTAAATTAAACTTTAATTTAAATTTCTTTGATTTCTTTTGCGTTGTTTTTGCTTTAATAACTGGTTTTTTTATTGTTTTTGTTGTTTTTTTGGGTTTCACTTCTTTAATCATAGAAGACATTGTAACATGTTTTTCTTAAAAAAAACACCAGTAAATTTTAAACAGATACTGAAAGATATTGCAAGAAGTTGAAAGATATTGGAAGATATTATTTCCAGACCTACGATAGTCCTAGATTCGTGCCTGACTTAGGACTATCCTGAGTTTCTTTAAAAAGCTTCCAGTATAGCCATAAGATGGTAAACATAGAGCTTTGAGCAATAAATAAAGCCTTTATAGGTCCTATTTTATCGGCAAGCAGGCCAAGTGAAAAAGAAATGATGGCAAAAGCAAGACTGCCCCCAAGAGAATTAAGAGAACCCATGGTTGCTCTTTGTTTTTGAGTAAATTCTTTTTGAAACAAATTTCCTTTAGCGGTTGAGCTTACTCCAAAGAAAAGAGAGGTGGTTGACATTAAAGCTGGAGATAAAACAGTGGGAAAGGCTAAAGAGATAATGTTGATAATTCTGCTATAAATATTGCCAAAGATTAAGATTTTAAACTCTTTGTATTTTTTAATTAGTTTTCCACTAAAGTAAAAACTGATGGCGGCACCAATATTTGACAAGGCCTTAGCAATTCCTATGGCCCAAAGAGGCCAGAGAGTGTTTACAAAAGCTGAGGTAAATTGATAAGCAGATTCTCCCAAGGCATAGCTCAAGATAGACGTCAGGCTTAAAAGACGAAGTTTTCTATTTTTAATAAAGTGCTTTAAAGCCTCTTTGGTGTGGGCAAAAACATTACTGCCTTTACTGAGCTGATTTGCTGGTTCAATTATTTTAAAACTAAGAAACAAGCATAATATTTGCGGAACAACCGAAATCCACATTACCCAGGTAAATGACCAATGAGCAATAATACTGCCAACAATGGCAGAAATTGCCAAAGCAACTTGAAACATTGAGCTTGTTTTGCCTAAAAAGGTATGATATTCTGCCTCTTGTTGGCTTTCTGCAAGAGTGTCATAAAGCAAAGCATTATTATTCCCACTGTAAAAAGAACGAGAAAGTCCTTCAAAAACAGCGCCCATAACTAAAAACAGATAAACTCCTCCAATTGCATAAAAAATAGCATATAAAACACTAGCTAGAGCTCCAAAGACAATTGTCTTTTTTCTGCCAATTAAGTCTGAAAACACACCGGTTGGTATTTCAAAAAGAGCCGCCGACAGCATCACAATTGAAAAAACACTCATGCCAAGAGCATAAGAGCCTGACACTTTGGCAAAGTAAATGATGGCGATCGGAGCATAGAGCTTAAAGTCAGTAAAAAAATTGAACCAAGATAGTAATTTAATATTTTTGTGAATATTTTTCGTTTTCATTGATTTTTAATTTAAGCCTCTATTTAACTTTATTTACACCTCTGATTATACTCTACCATTTGTCGAGATGGTTTTATTGGTGTATATTGTTGTTTATGATTAAGGAACCAATAATTAAAGTTAAGAACTTAACCAAAAAATTCAATCGCTTAACGGCGGTGGATAATATCTCCTTTGAAGTCGAAAAAGGCAAATTCTATGCCTTTTTAGGACCTAATGGGGCTGGCAAAACAACCACCATCAGAATGCTCACCACTTTACTAAAACCAACCAAAGGTGAAATAAAAATTAATGGTTTTAATCCTCTAACCCAACAGGATGAGGTAAGAAAATCTTTTGGTATTGTTTTTCAAGATTCAAGTTTAGACGAGGAACTGACTGCTTATGAAAACATGGAGTTTCATGGTGTTTTATATAAAGTAAAACGAGAAACGCGAAAAAAAAGAATTAAAAACCTTTTGCAAGTTGTTGATTTATGGACAAGAAAAAATGACTTGGTGAAAACATTCTCTGGCGGCATGAGAAGAAGACTGGAAATTGCCAGAGGACTCTTGCACTTCCCACGGATATTTTTCTTAGATGAACCAACCCTGGGCTTGGATCCTCAGACTCGAAATAAAATCTGGAGCCACATTAAGAAATTAAATAAAAAACACAAGGTGACTATTTTCTTTACCACTCATTATATGGAAGAAGCAGAAAAAATGGCTGATTTTATTATTATTATTGATCACGGCCAAATCATTGCTCAAGGCACTTTACAAGAATTGTTAAAGAAAACTAAAACCAAGTCTTTGGAAGAGGCTTTTTTAAGTTTGACAGGAAAAACGATCAGAGAAGAGAACATGACCAGCAAAGGCAGGCTGCGCATGAGAATGCAAAGATTTAGAAAAAGGTAAAAATGAGCACCATTTACATTTTATGGCTAAGACAATTAAAAAGATACTGGCGGTCAAAACCCAGAATTATTGGTTCTATTGGCCAGCCCTTGTTATTTTTAATTGCCTTAGGTTTTGGTTTTGGGCCGATTTTTCAAAAAGCAGGTGGCGGCAATTATATTGACTTTTTAGCCCCCGGCGTTATCTCTCAAGCAATTTTATTTATGGCGATTTTTTCTGGGATCGAACTCATTTGGGATCGCCAATTTGGTTTTCTAAAAGCAACTTTAGTAGCTCCTGTTCCCAGGTTGGAAATTGTCCTTGGCAAAGTTCTGGGTGGAGCGACCATTGCCGCCTTGCAAGGAATTATTGTTTTGCTGTTGAGTTTGCTGATTGGTTTTCGACCCCAAAATGTTTACACTTTGCCACTAGCTTTTGCTTTAATGTTTTTAATGGCTCTTTTGTATACTGCCCTGGGGACGGCGATTGCCTCTTTGATGGAAGATTTTCATGGTTTTCAATTAATTATGAATTTTTTGGTCATGCCAACTTTTTTCTTATCCGGCGCCCTATTTCCTATCAAAAACACACCGCCATTTATTCAGCTAATTTCTAAAATAAATCCCCTTAGCTTTGGGGTTGATGGTTTAAGAGAGGTTTTGGTGGGTATAAAGCACTTTGGTTTAGTAACAGATATTGTTACTTTAGGCGCGGTGGTTCTTATTTTGCTTTTCATTTGCAGTTATCTTTTTTCCAAAATCGAAGCTTAAAACTTAACTGAGCAAATAGGACACCGTGTCCCGTGCCGAATGGTATGGAGATTTCCAAATAAGAATTCACCAATAAATATCAATTTTTTCCACGTTTGCCATTGGTTTCCAGTAACAAGTATTTAGTTTTTGCTCGCGAGTTTTAAGATTACCAAATTCATTTTTAAATTCTTCTGATAAAGCGTTTAAAGACTCGGATTCGGAATTTACATCCTTACGCTGCTTTTCTAAGTCTTTTCTGAGATTCTCAAGATTTTCTTTTTGTTCACTTAACTTCTCTTTTTCATTTTCCACTTGCTTCTTATTTTCACTATCAATGGAAGCACTTTCTTCTTTAAGTTTCTCGAGTTCTTCATTAAGAACTTTTTTTATGTTGTCCAGTTTTTCTTTTTCGGCTTGAAGCGCTGCAGGATCCCCTATTCCTTTATCATTATAATCTCCAACCATTTTATTATAATCCTCCACTTCTATTTCATACTCGGCTTTTCTCTTTTCCCAATCAGCCAATTTTGTATTAAAAGTCTCTTGTTCGGTCTTATGTTCTTCATCAATCTGTTGTTGAATATTAACTAAGTTCTGATTGTAGTCTTCAAGTAGTTTTTCATAAGACGCGGAATTAATTTCATAAGCAGCTGCCTTTTCTTGGTGCTTAACCGAGTCTTCATTGTGGGAATCAATTTTACCTCTTAGCTCTTCGAGCTGAATTTGGATATCTGTCCAAAGAGTCGCGTAATTCTCGTAAGGTTGATAGTCTATTGGGTCCAAATTTGAGTAGTTGATGCTAATTGTTCCGTAGGGACGATTTTCGGCCAGGTAGCCAATTTTGTCCCATTCACAGTTTGAGTTATTTTCTTCAAGAAAATCATCCCGCAATCTTGAAAAACCCGGTCCAGTTACATCCACATAAACTAAACCCTTGTCATTAGTATTAAAAGCATTAATAACATGTCCCGGCCCCTCGGAAAAAACAATGCCTACATAAGCAGTTTTAATTCCAGCGCGTTCAGCGTTATTGTGAAACATTTCCGCAAAACCAGTGCAGACAAATGAATCCAGATCATAAAGCTTGTCGTCGGTAGAGTCATTTTTCAAAAATTCAAGCACTTCTTCCCAGGTAGGATCTTGAGCGTGATTGTAATTTATCAACTGTACAGTTTTACCGTCTGGTTTTTCATGAAAAATATCCTTGGTAGTTTTAACCTTTGAATAATAAAACGAGCCGCTAGGAATTTGCTCCCAAAGATCAACGGCCCTTTCCCAATCACCAGCATCAGCCATTGCTATTCCTTGGTAATAAATTGACTTTTCTTGACTTAGTTGTTTGTTTTCAGCAAGCTCGGCTTCAACTTCTAAGTGTAATTTTTTGCTGAAAGTTTTAATTTGACTTTCTTCCAAAATCTCAATCGCTGTTTTGTATTTTTCATCTGTCTTGAGTTTTCGCGCTTCTCGAAGCAGTTGTAAGGCTTGAAAATAATTCCACCCACAGACAACAAAGCCAAATGTAACAATTCCTGATAAAATAACGATGACGATCAAAAGAAAGGTTTTTTTATTTCTTTTGAATTTCAGCAAGCCTTTAACATTCATGTTTTAATTTTACAAAAAATCACTGGCAATGAAAAATTTACCCCACTCCTCTACTCATTATATATATTTTCTTAAAATAGACGTAGTTTTTTTTTGAATCTTTTTACCTAACCACTTACATTTTAAGGAATTCAATTTCTGAAAGGGCTAAAATTTTATGATAAATTTTCTTGGGAATTTCAATTTTCGTTGGGGCGGCTACTTTTTTAACCTCTTTGCCAACTGTAAGTTCAATTGTTCCTTTCACTAAATATAGAGTTTCACCAAAATCATCATGAATATGATCTGCTGTAACCGTTCCTTTTTTTCTTGAAACATACATACCCTTGCCACACTTATAAACAACGCCTCTTTTGTCAGACTTGATGATTTTCAAATTTTTTAAATTCATAAAATAGTTGAGTAAAAGATTTCGTTTAACTCGTTTTTATACAAACGACTTTCATTAAACTTATTTAAATGATTATAGCATTTTTGTTAATTAACAGAAGAGACCGTTACAACGGGCTAAAAGGGGGTTGAGCTGGGAATCGTGAACAACGTTAGAACTATTATTCAGAGACAAAGTGAATATATTTACATTCCAGACTTAGCACTGCAGGCTTAGATTTGATTAACAAAAATTTACCCCACCCCGCTACTCACTATATATTTCTTGTTATAAACGTAGTCCAAGCCTTTGGAGAAAAGTTAGGATTGTTTGAGTTGGTTTTGGAAACTCGTCAAGAGTTGAGAAAAAACGGTATCGAAAAAGGGGTTGAATTTAAACGGGTTTAAAATTCCAATTGATTTACTTGCTCCCAATCTATTTCGTTCAAAATAACCAACCTATTATCACCAATGATGTATAAATAATCGTTTATATAAATAGCTCTTCGTGCTTGAATGTCAGCGACAGCTTTTCTTAACCTAAGTTGATCACCTTGATAAGAAAACACGTAACCGCCTTTGTTGCCCGGTAGAAAGAAAACATTGTGTTTTTCATCCAGCAGAAAAGCGTGGTGAGTATTTAAGATATCAGACCAAGACTCATCCAACATATATTTATCGGTTTCAGTTGGATTGTCAGGCGAAGTCACATTAAACAGAGAAATTTTTACTTGTGAACCTTCTTTCCCAATTCCCAGAATTCTGTCTTTGGTAATTGGGTGTAGATATGAAGAATAACCAGGAATTTTAAGTTCGCCCTTCACTTGAGGCAATTTTGGATCGGATAAATCCAAAACAAAAAAGGGGTCGATTTCTTTAAAGGTAACTAAATAGCCTTTGTCTTCAATGAATCGCGCCGAATAGATTTTTTCTCCTAATCCCAAGTTTGTTACAGAACCTATCTGTTGTAATTTACTGTCCAGAATATAAACGTCATTAGCGCTTTCTCCAGAACCAAGAGTGCCCCCGGTAATGGTAACGGCAATCCGCAAGTGATTTTGATATTCATCAAGAGAAAACTGATTCAAAGGGTGTCCGGGTACGTTCCCCGTAGCCAACACCTTAAAATTATCCAAGGCAATTTTTACAATTCCAGTTTTTTCTAATTCTCTTTGATATCTTTCAGAGTAGTCTTCTATCCGATTGGTAAATTCGTTCTCTATTCTTAATCGCTCATCATTGTCCAAGGAGTTAAGATGCTGTTCAAAAATATTTTGAAACTCAACCATTTTGGTTTGGCCGCTTAGATCATATTCTCGAAGCGACTGCAGTTTTTTGATCATTGAATTTGGAAGCAAATCCTGACCCTCCTCAGAGAAAAATTTATAAAAGAAATTGGTGACATCTTCGTAATAAGTATAGGTCGCATAAAGGGCATTTTGGGACATATAAAGCATCGACGATCCCGAGGACCCAACAAAAGAAACACTTTTATTGATCATTCCAGTATTAGGATCGAGAATAAAAGCAGTATAGGCAACATCAACTGGTACGTTAACAATCGGATGGTAAATATCGGTACACCTTATAGAAATTTCTCTTTCTCCTATAGAAAGAGGTATAATCGGACAGGGCTTGCTGATATTAATCCTGGTCTTGGTAACAAAATAAACTTTGCCCTGATAAAGCCGGGCGGCGACCAAAACGTTGTTGTTTTCTAAATCAATTTTCCATTTTTCCGTTGGAGACTCTGGATTAGAAACATTATATCCATAGATTTTGTTGTTCTCTGTAAAAAGGACGAGAATGTTTTTATTCAAAAGCAAGTTTCCGGTTATTTCAATTTGAGCTTCTGTTGCCAAAGCGGCCGGCGGAAATGCTTTAATGACTTTAGTTTCGCCTTGTGATGGGGGCATGATGCTCTTTTCTTCGAACATTGGTCTTTCTGGGATGCGATAAACAGGAGACTTTAAGGAAAAATAGATCTCGGTCCCGTCAGTTTTGATTATGTCTGGCTCGTCAATTCCTTTAACCTGAACCGTAGTTTCCGAAACCCTTTCCCTGAAAGGGTCAGGGATTGCTTTGCCCATTCCTGACTCGGGCGCAGATGGCAAAGAAAGATCAATTCTTTCTTCAAAATCTCTTTGCGGCAATCCAGGAATGGCCCCAAAAAAGTCACCAGCGCCGGCTGTTGTTTTAATATACGATATAAACTCTTCTTCGGAAGTGAACTTTTCAAAATCAATTTTTTCAGAAATAAGAGAGGGAGGTTTAAAAGGAACTTCAAATCTCGATTTAATGGAAACAAGAAAAAAAGAACCAAGAGCGCCAATCGCCAAAAAAATAAGTGCCGTCAATAAAAACCACATTCTCTTATTCTGGGGATTGAAATCCTTAGAGCTTACTTGAGCGATCTCTTGTTTGATGGTGTTAATAGTTGTTTTGCTGATTTTGTTCTTTCACAAAATATCTCTAATTCTTTAACACTAAAATTATACCATAAATACCAATTTTATCTCCTGAAACAAATCTATCATATTTTTATACCAATGTAAAAATCGAGATCTTGTAAACAAAAAAGACCGTTGTAACGGCCTAAAAGTGGCTGAGCTGAGGGAATGGGACTATTTTCGAACTTTTCGGTGGGCCACTTTGGTTAAAAACCATGAAGAAATGATGCAACAAACAAAGCAATTACTCCAAGAATCACTCATGGCTTAATCTTTTTATCCATAAAGGTTTACATTGTTTTAATTTAGGGGTTAATTTAGAATTCGAGCTTGTGTTTTTAAACAAAACAAGGCTTTTGTTGACAAAATTCTATTTTATGATTTAATGATTTTAGTGAATAATAAGTTTAAATATCTTCTTCTAGTTTTGATCTCTATACCACTTGTAAAAGTTATTTTTCTAGGATTTTTCTTATTACGATTTTTAACTGATTCTCTCGGGATAACTTCCATGCTAGTCATCTTATACAAACTAATCCCGTTGTTTATCTCAGGCATAAATGCCTATATTGTTTTTCTTATTGCCAAGAGATTGTTTTTAAAAAAAGCAAAGGAGCTTGGACTTGTTGTGCTGGGACTATGGCTTGTATTTCTACTTTTTGGCCAAGTTTTTTATTAAATAACCTAAGGTCAGAAACGAGAAAGCGGCTTTCAGAAAACCCCATCCAAAAGGCTTTTCTCAATGATTTAGCTGGGGGAATACCTGTCCGCCCCTGGAGGAGGACGCCGTGCCCCGCGCCGAATGGTGTGGGGATTTTCGAACTTTTGAGTGGGTAAAAATGGCAGAAAAGCCTGAAATGATGATGGAACAAAGTAATAAATTACTAACAATTATCCAGTAGCTGTCTTTGATTTATAGCGTCAAACTCATCCCAGTATGAAAAGTACCTGTATGTGTATTAGCGACGAATTTTAACCCTACGGGGAATGCTTGAGTCATTATTTTTAATGCATTAAAGCCAGTGCAATGATTAGGAGCCAGTATCTTTAAACCAGATGCCTTCAGATAATCAACTGTTTCAACTATTTCTTTATCCTCTGCATCTTTCAGATGAAAACCTCCTATGAGAGCATACAAAGGCACCTTGTTTTGAAAAAGCAATCTTGCGTCCTTAACTATATTAAAAAGTCCATGATGGGCACAACCTACAATTATAACCAATCCTTTTCCTTCTAAATTGATAACAAGATTTATCTCTTTAGTTTCCTTAGGACTGTTGATTGTGTTTCGTTCTTTGGGAATATAGATGCCAGAAAACACAACCCTGTTTTCTTTAACATAGTTGATGTTGGAAAACCACTTGGAAATCTTCTCTCCATCTGGAACATATTTATCAAAGGCATTGGAGACACAATACGCTGGAACGTCTTTGATTTGGTCAATAATTAGCCTAAGTCCGCCGCTATGGTCGTTATGAGGATGACTTAAAACAAAGGCGTCTATATCCTTCAATTTTAGCCCAAGAACTCCAAGATTATGAATTAAAACATCACCAGAGTAGCCCGTGTCAAAAAGAATGTTTTTATCATCAGTTTCAATCCAGAAAGACAAACCATGTTCTCCCCAAAAAGATCTCTTTGGAGAAGTATCTTCAACAAGAACTGTCACTTTTAATTTCTTAACAGTCTGATTGTTCATCTTTGATTATTCTACCAAAAAATCACTGTTTAGGGAAAACTGATTAATTTTAAAATTCATCAACAACAAAAAAGACCGTCACAATAGGCTTGAAAAAAGAATTGTGTTGGAATTAGAATTCTTGGAAATAGTCTTTTAGCATCGTTCTTAATGTCGTTTTTCCTTTAGTTGTTTTTAAATATCCCTCTCTTCGTTTAGCATCTTTTTTGTTTCGGTAGGCTTCGTAAAAAATTAATTCAAACGGGGCAAAGTGCTTAGTGGAAAGTTCTTCTTTGTTATTATGTTCCTTAACTCTTCTTTTTAAGTTTGAGGTAAAACCAACATAAATGAAATTTTTATGAAGACTTTTTAAAACATAAACATAGTAGAATTGCATAACTTTGTGGGGATATACCATTCTGATGCACTAAACAGTGTATCATTCAGGTATATCCCTGCCTCACCACTCTTTCTAATTTTACTACCAAAAGGTGTGGCAAGAAATTTAGTGCTAACTAAATTTCGCAGCGATGAACCCGAGCGAAAGCGAGTGGTTCGTTGCTGAGCAGGGCGGTCTAGGCCAGTTCTGTCATTATAACTCAATTTTCCCAGTGTATCTTGAGGTTGAAGATTTTGGCTGAAATCCTGAGTCTGCCGAAGGACTAAATGAGACAAATGAGACACTATAAAAAAGGGAAAGCAAACTAAATAATGACATAGTTTGATGTAATAATCTTCGCCTATTAATTTTTTAGAAAATTTAACCAATGTTTTCGAAATATTTTTTTGACAGAGAAACTTATTGAGCTTATTGGTAGAATACTTACAGAATGAACCTTTCAAAATTGCCAAAAATTTTAGCTAACCAACCCTCCTATCGGCTAAAGCAAATAAAAAAAGAAGTTTATGCTAACCTAGTCCAGGACTGGAAAGAAGCTAGTTCTCTACCCTTAAGCCTAAGAAAAAAACTAAATAAAGAGTGTCCGTTGGCTATTAATGCCCGAACTTTCATTTCCAAAGACAAAAAAACTATCAAAGCGGTAATTTCCCTTACCGACAAACTAAATATAGAGACAGTTTTAATGAGACAGAAAGAGCGTTATACTGCCTGTGTTTCCACTCAAGTTGGTTGTCCTTTAGGCTGTCTTTTTTGCGCCACCGGAAAAATAGGTTTTAAAAGGAATTTAACCGCTGATGAGATTATCGAGCAAGTTATTTTCTTTGCTAGACGACTTAAAAAATCCTCGGAAAAGGTAAATCGAGTGGTTTTTATGGACATGGGCGAGCCTTTACTTAACTTCGACAACTCCATAAAGGCAATTCAAATTCTAAATGACCCTGAAGGTTTCAATCTTGGGCAAAGAAAAATATCTCTTTCAACTATCGGTATTCCTGATTTAATAAAGAAATTTGCTGATTTGAAAACCGAAGTTAATTTAGCTATTTCCCTACATGCCCCTGAAGATAGACTTCGCCAAAAACTCATGCCGGCCAGCAAACAATATCCACTTAAAGAAATTTTAAAGGCCGTTGACTATTATCTAGCTAAAACTAATCGGAAGGTAATGTTTGAATATCTGATGATAAACAAAGTTAATGATCAGGTTAAATGGGCTGAAAAAATAGCCAGTTTGCTAAAAAACCGCTTGTGCATGGTTAACCTCATTGCCTATAATCCCACCGGTGATTTTGAACCATCAACCCGAATACAAATAGAAAGATTCAAACAAGTCCTCCAAAACCAGGGGATTGAAACAACTCAAAGATACTCTTTTGGTCAAGACATTAAAGCGGCCTGTGGCCAATTAGCAATGGAAGCCAAGACCTAGCTTTTGTGTAAGAATATTTTTTATCTTCGAGGCTAAATTTTATGCTTTGACGAAAAAATTATTTTGATGCCTCTCTGACTTTAATTTTCCGAGGTTTTACTCCTTCAGCTTTAGGCAGAATAACCGTTACAACACCGTCTTTTACTTCAGCGTCAATCTTGTCAGATTTTACAGGACAAGGTACTGAAGTGGTGTAGTAATACCTTGCTCGTCTGGCTTCCCGATAAACGGTCTTTTTCTTTTTCTTTTCCTCTTCTGTTTCTTCATGTTCTGCTTTAATAGTTAAAACGCCGCCTTCAAAAGAAACATCAACTTTATCAGTCGGAATACCAGGCACGTTGGCTTTAGCAACAACCTCATTGTCCGTTTCGTAAATGGTTAATCCTTCTCTTTCTTGGAGCTAAAAGTCTTCATCACTCCAAAAACTTGGCCAAGAAGTCCGAGGCATTAAGCTAAAGGGGTCTCGCCATTTGATAATTGTCATATTTTTTCAATATGCCCGACTTTGAACAAAACTGCCAAATTCCAAAATCGTCAGTTAAAAAATTCAAGTGAGATAAATTAAAATTACTCATTTTTTGCTCCTTTTTCCAAGGTATTTTTTATTTTTCTTCTTGCTTCTTTAAGAAGAGTGTCATCAACCAAAGCAACTTCTTGAATTAACCGTTTCATTGCCAAACTAAAAACTTCTTTTCTCGTTCTGCTAAAATTGGTTGATTTGTCATTTTTATCTACCCAAAGTCTTTTCAAAACTCGTGCTGTTTTATATGCTTTGTTTAGACGCAATCTTTCCCGCAGTTGTGTTGTTTTAATTTGCTTTTTTCTGTTTACTGTTTTGGACAGTATGCTTAAGACTCTCCTCAACTGTCTTTTCGAAATCGGCCTTCTTATATACGTCTTATCAAGGTTTTTTATCGGAATAGAACAGATTAGAGCATTTGTGCGACTTTTAAAATAGGGTTTATAATAAATTACTTTTGCTTTTTTACCATTAAGAGTTTTTTCTTTTTTAATTTTTGAAATCATATATACTTGTCCGCTGTCAAGAATTTTATCTCCGACTTTAAATATATTGTTATTTTTCATTTTTTTTAAAGTTTCTGAACAAACGGCAATAGGGCTAAAAAACGGGCTCTTTTTATTGCTCTTGCCGTTTTTCTTTGATGTTTAGCACAATTACCATTAACTTTGCGAGAAGTAATCTTTCCTGCTTCGGATAAATATCTACGTAATCTAGCAATATCTTTATAATCGGGCTTCATTCCTTCCTTGCAAAACTGACACTCCTTGAACCGCCGCTTGAACTTGAATTTTTTATAATATCTCTTTTTTCTATAAGATTTAGCCACTTATTACTCCTTAATCGTTTTCTTTGCAGAACCTGTAACATTTTTCTTATGCTGCTGGGACTGTAACCCGAGTATCTTTTCTTTTGTCTAAAGCAATTATGTCGGAAGCAACTATCTCAGTTTTCCTTAGTCTTTCACCTTGGAAACTAACAGCTTCCTTGCTCTGAATACGACCTGAAACAAAAACTTTAGTACCTTTTGATAATATCTGACTACAGATTTCTGCTAATTTATTGAAGGCAACGACGTAATGTCACTGAGTTGCCTCTTTTCTTTCGCCCGTTCTTTTAACCACCCAAGATCTATTGGTGGCAACACTAAAGACACATCTTGACTTTCCAGCTTTAGTTGGAAATCGTTTGGGTTCTTCTCCTATATTCCCAATAACCACTATCTTGTTTAAACTTCTTGAACTCAATAGAACTGATTGGACTCAATCGAAATGCAGGAAACAAGAAGACCCTAAAAGGTGAAAAAGAAAAACCCTAATTTATTATTTCCCAATCGTTTAAAATTCACCCAATGTAAAATAACTAAACAGTGTTTATGAGTCTTCCCTTTGGGTTTTTCTAATTTAAATTACACTTTGCTTGGTGGTTTGTGTAATCTTTGTAGATTATAACAAGATTTGGCATATAAAACAAGTAGGTTTTAAGCTTCATGTCAGAGGAAATGCTTCAAGCTTATTGTAAAAATTACAAAAGCAGTGTTTAATATTCTCTCTCAAACTCTTTCCAAATCTTACTATTTTGATTAGTTATTTTAGGCAGGGCTTTAACAATTTAATACCTATTTAGCCTCTAATTCAATAACAATGTAAATCAATCATTTAACTTTCTTCTTTAGTAATTAATTTTCTATACTCACAATATTCACAATCTGGGTCAGAATCAGGAATTTTGTCTGAATCTAGACACTTTTTAATCTCAAAAATCGCAGAATAATTATTCACACCTTTAATTAAGCAATTTTATTATACTTTCATTTTCATCAATTTCTTTGACTTCATAAACAATCGGCATTTGATCCTTAATATCGCTAATATGAGTAACTAAAAATAATTGCCTAAATTGAGAAGACAGAGCGTGCATGGCAGTCAAAATTTTTTGGCGCCGATCGTCATCTTGGCTGGCAAAAATCTCATCTAGAATTAAAAGATTAATTTTTCGACTACCGCTTTTTTCGGCAATAACCCTGGAAATAGCTAATCTAAGACAAAGACCGACTAAATCCTGCTCACCTCCGGAAAAACGATTAATACCATACTTTTCACCTTTGTCATAAACAAATATTTTATAATCTTCATCCAATTCTACATCTGAGTATTTTCCCTCTGAAATTTTATGAAGAAGGCTACCGGTTTCATTTTCCAGAATCGGACGAATACGTGATAAAAGTTGAGCCTGAAATTCAAGGAGGAGTGGTTCTAGGATTATCAACTGGGAATTAAGTTCTTTAATCTCTTCAATCAACCTTTTTAACTTTTTTTGCTTATCTAGTTTTTCGCCTACCGATTTTAATCTTTCAACAGCAATCTTAATATTCCCCCTTTGTCTTTCGATTGTTTTGACTAGTTCGCTACAGTCTTCAGTAAGTTTGTTTAATTTTGCTTTTTCTTCCTCATATTTTCTTTGATCAAACCCCAATTCATTTAATGCTTCAACTAAAAAACTTAATTCTTTAGTCAATTCTGCCTTTTTTTCCAGAAGACTTTGTTTATCTTCTTTTAATTCTGGCAAACGCTTAATCTCTCCTTCAAGCGAAGAAATTTGATTATTACTCTTTTCTAGTTTAGTTATTTTTTCATCAAGCTTATCTAGGGCAATTTTAAGTCTCTCGTCTAGTAAATTAGCTTTTTCTACCAACGTTGACTTTTTCTCTTTTAGCTCTTTTAAAGTTAAATTCTCGGTCTTATACTCCTCTACCTTGTCTAATAATTCTTTTTTTACCATGGCAAAATCTTTATTAAACTTTGCCATTAACTCATCGTAGTGTTCATTAAGTGGGCGAGAACAAGTAGGGCAAGGACTGGATCGACCAATTTTTTCAATTTCTTCGATTTTGACTAGTAGTTCATTTTGCTTCTTTTTAATACTTTTTCCCTGTTCGGTAATTTTTGTTAATTTTTTTTCCTGTTGGTGAATTTTTTCTTGTAATTCATCCTTTTTTTTGTTCAGTTCGGCCAGTTCTTTTGTCAGTTGACTACTGGCAATTTCTTTTCTTTTTTCAATCGCCCTTTGGTATTCTTTTTTAATCGGTAATAATTTAACTAATTGCTCTTTTTTATTACCTATTTCTTTTATCAATGACAAGTTTTTAACTAAATTGTCCTTATTATTTTTAATCTCGGCCTTATTTATTCCAAGTTGTTTTCCTAAATGGATGAATTTTAAATTGTCTTTATCCAATCGCTTTACTTCATTTTTTTGTTCTTCTTTTGTCTTTATTTTTAACTTATGTTTACCATCAATTTTTTTAAGTTCTACTTTTTGTTTTTTTAAAGCTTCTTTTATTTTGACTATTTGCTTTTTAATTTCTTTGGAGTCTTCTTTTTGGCTTTGAAGCGTCTCAATCTTGGTTTTGTTTTCTCGAATATCGCTCCTTAATATGTTCACAGCTTTTTTTATTACTCCCAGATTCAACAACCTTCTTATTTCCTCTTTTCTCTCTTCTGGCCTTAAAGAGGAAAATTTATCTAGTTCTTTTTGGGCTGAAAATACTGATATTTGAAAAGTCGTTGGGTTCATTCCTAAAAGATTGGCAATATATTTATTAACGGCATTTTCTCTTTCGGCTAGAGGTTTTTCTTGACTTGGACTGAACACAAAGGCTTCTGTAATTGAGTTTTTACCCTTTATCTTTCTGGTAACTTTATATTGTTTTCCATCAAGCTCAAAAACTAAACATACTTCACAAGGGTTTTTATAGTCAACAAAGTCAGACCTAATTTCTTCTTTTGAGCTGCGAGCAGTGGTTGTGCCAAATAGGGAATAAATAATAGCTTCAAAAATGCTGGTTTTACCACTGCCATTTTTACCGATAAAAGCAGTAATATTTTCTTCAAAATCAATCTCCAGCTTTTTAAACCGACGATAGTTTTTAAGACTTAAGCTTTTCAGAATCATATTTCTACATGGTTAAGATACTTGATGCCAATTTTCCTTATTTTTTCCTTTTCGCTGTCACTCTTTTTAAGACTTTTAACAAAGTTATCAAATTCAATAGGCAAATCGTCTATACTGGTTTTACCGTGATATCCATCTCCTATTTGATAAAAAGAGGGTCGTAGGTCTAGGAGAAAAACTTGGCTAAATAAATTTGAAATTTTATTGCGATCAAGAGACAACCAAACATCTCTTTTTATGTTTTTAACATTAACCAAGGTCAATGAATTTTTGCTGCATTTTTTTGCAATCTTTTTTATTTCTTCAATTATTTTTCCAGCTTCTTCATTCTTGCAATTAAGATTAAAGTGATGCATTGGTCTGGAGGGTGTTTCAACAAATTTCGGTTTAAAATTCTTAATATCTATTTGCAAGAAGCCTGTTTTATATCTAGCATGCCTAAAACTAAATCTTTCTGTTGCACCCGAAAAATAAGCATTTTCAGCAACTTTTTGAAAGCGATGATAATGCCCCAGAGCAATATAGGAAAAAGTCTTACTTTGAATTATTTTTTTAGATATTTTTTGCTCGTTAAATTCACCTGTTTCAAAAGATCTTTCAGATGAGGTTATTCCTGCGTGAGTAACAAGAATATTCTTGTAATTCTTGTTCGGCTTAGCTTTTTTAATGTTCTTCTTCATCATTTCTTCTGTAGAACAGTGAGGAATACAATGAATTAAAAATTCATTAATTTTTACCTTCTCATACTCACCATTGTAAACAGGGTAAATATTAGGGAGAATCTTAAATGATTCAAAAATTGAGCCTGAAACTGACATTCGTGGAGTAGAGTGATTTCCAGAAATAATGATAAAAGGAATCTTGGCCTGGGAAATTCTTTTGATTTGGACAAGGGCAAAACTAATAGTTTTATTCGGAGGCCGGGATGTTTCAAAAAAATCACCCGAGTGGATAACAAACTTTGGTTTTGACTTTAAAATATAGTTGACTGCCCATTTAAAAACTTCATAAACATCCGATTCACGCTGATTAATCCCCGTTTTGGGATCAACTTTGTTAAATTCAGAAAAACCTAAATGAGTGTCAGCAAGATGAATAAACATAATTTTATTCATAAAACCATTCCCATTCTGGATTTTCTACTTCTTTAACTTTGCTTTCAAGCATTTTATAAACATCGTCTTCTTTTACTGTCTGCCAAGTTCCTTCGTAATAATGTATTTCAGCTTCATTATCTATCCAGTTTTTAGTTAAAAACTTAATAAAAACCGTGTCATCCGTATTTTCATATGGTTCGGATAAAAACACATTGACATCCAAAACATCGGTAAATCTGCTCGTCCATTCTTCGAAATTGGTCTTTTTAAGATATTCTTTACTTAACAAGTTAAAACCGTCTTTCATTCTCCTGGCTTTGAGGTAAGTATAAAAAGCTTTGACTGCTTCTTCGGGCGAAACTGAAGGATCTACATCAATCTTGGTAATATCCTGATCAGTAAATTTCATCATTAAACGCTGGACTTCCTCAGCAGAGATGAAAAATGAGAGTCCACCAATACTGAGAGTATTTACTCCAACTACATCGCCGCACTGATCTACTAACGGACCGCCACTCATACCCTCAACCAAATTTATATCTGTTTGAATATAATAGACCGGATCGTATTTTGTTTGTCGAAAGGAAAGAAAGTCTCCCCGTAAAACAGTGGCTTCTCCAGAAAGATCTGTTCCCAATGGATAACCAACGGCAAGTAATGGTTCTTGATCAAGCAATCCAAAAGGGTTAAGAAAATCAAGCACTAGATCAAGTTTGCTTTCTTTGATTAACAAGATTGCTAAATCCGCCTCTTTGTCTCCGGTTATTTTTACGGGCGTGGTAAAAGATCCATCAGGAAAAATAATTTTTGGACTTGGTTCATTGGCAACAACATGAAAGTTCGTTAATACTTTATTCTGCGTGATAAAAAACCCTGATCCTTCAGAATATCCACCAACAATTCTCACCACAGAATCTTTCATTCTATCGCCTGTTCCGACACTACAAAAAAATTTACCATACCAGCCGTATTGAGTCCGCAAGTAATCGGCAATGACAAAAAGTGAAGCGGCCATATAAACAACCAGAGCAAGAATAAAAAGTGATTTCAGAAGATTTTTTAGACTCCTGAAAGGAAAGATTATAGAATCAATAATGATTTTAATAAGAGAAATTAGAAGTTTTATAAGAAACTTAACTAAGTAGTAAATCGTATAGGTTAGTAATTTAATTGGGAAAAGATAGAGAGGGAGAAGAAGTTTTTTAAAATAAGCACGAAGCCTTTTAAAAAAACTTTTTAAATTATCTTTAATCTTCTTTGATAATTTATCAAATTGTTTTTCAAATATATCAATCATTCTTTTTTTCTCTATAGACTCTATTACAGTCTTAGTCTTTCCAATTTCTCCAATTTTACCAAATTCTTGAGAAAGATTTTTAATGGGAAGAAAGTCAAAGCTTAGCTGCGACTAAAAATACTCAATCACTCCAAAACTAAATGCTTTAATGAATTAATTCATTAAAGCAAAAGGCAATCATTACCTATTCTAATTTAGAGCTTTGTTGCGGTGTTATTAAGGGCTAAGCCTTTAATAAATATTTGATTGAATTTGAAAAATGCTCAGGGCCCTTCGGCGGGCTCAGGGTAAAAGTCTAAGAAAAAGAGATTTTGGGGGTGGGTTTACTCTTTTTTGACCGTTTGAGAATCTTCTACTATTTTTTCTAAACAGCCATAAAATTCTTCTGCTTCTACATTATAAAGTTCTGATGCTTCTGTACCGGGGTTTATTTTAAAATATTCCTCTACCATCATATGTCCTAAAGTATAGCCTGCCCATCTTGGAATTTTTGGTTTTCTTGAAAATCTTTGTTGTGAACTACCATAAAACCAAGCATCATGATTGTATCTTTCATTCCTGCATTCTTTTAAAGCTCTCGTCCCAAATCTTTTTATCTGTTCAGGATTAAGAGCTTTATCCCAAGGCTGAAGATCTAAATCTGTAATTTCATAACTAAAATGATCAGCCAATCCTTCATCAATCATTGCTTGTAAAAGATTTCTATTGAATCCAAGCTCTTGATATCTTAAACAATGATACAATTCATGAGCAAGTGATCTTGGAAGCTGTTTACTGATTACCTCTGTAAAACGTTCAAATTCTGGATCAAGAGATATAAGAATAAAATGATCAGTTACTGCTCTGCCACCAATACCCACCTCAGGAATTGCCCCTCTGGGATTATCATACACAACAACATCAGTAACATCAATCTTTTCTCTAACTCTACTTAGGGTTTGTTCAAAATTCCTTTCAATATTAGGAATATGTTCTTTTAACCTACCAGAAGCTTGAAGCAGGTGAAGATTTACATTAGCTGGAGAATGTTCTCGCTCAGAAGATGGTGCTACTTCTAATAATATCATCTAAGAATAAAGAAAATTTAGTAATTGAGGCAATTTTACCAAATTCTTGAGAAAGATTTTTAATGGGAAGAAAGTCAAAGCTTGGCTTTGACTAAAATCCTTCCTATTTTATGTGCGGCCGCATCTCTAGTTGGAAGGTTTGATGGAAAAAAAGTTCAGAAAAAAATTTGATTTTCCCAAGGTGTCCTACCTGGGACACCTTGAAGGTGTATTTATGTATTTACAATGCTTTCATAGTGGTCAAAGGCAAATTCTTCTGGTTTTGGAAGTTTGTCCAAGTCAAACCATTTAACTTCTTTAACTTCATTGTCATGCATGGCCACTTTTTTTTCTGGCTGGACTAAATAAAGAAAATCAACATTTTGCCGATCTTCGTTTTTTCTAT
>JADHYG010000024.1 GCA_016782545.1 Candidatus Microgenomates bacterium | reverse complement strand
CTGTTTCTCAAATCTCTACCGTTAGGATTAACTCTCATTTTCAATCTCATTTATTTTAAAGCTGATACTTTGATATTAACTGTTTTTCGGTCAACAAGCGAAGTTGGTGTTTATGGTTTAGCCAGAAGTTTTTTTGAATTTCCTTTGGCGATTCCAACATTTTTTATGAATGCGATTTATCCAATATTAATTCAAAGAACAAAAAACAAAAAACAAAAAACAAAAATACAGGAAACTGGACTATTAGATATTGTCAAAAAGTCAATGATTTTTTTAATTATTTCTTCCTTGTTGTTATTTGTTATCTGTTTTTTGTTATCTCCTTATCTGATCTTAATCAAACAAGATTTTGCGCCGTCAGTAAATGTGTTTAGGATTTTAGTTTTGGGTTTGCCCATTTTTTTTCTTTCTTCATTATTTATGTGGGTTTTGATTGCTTTTGGCAAGCAAAAATTATTGGCCCTGATTTATGGTAATGTAATGATTGTTAATGTTTTGCTGAATTTATTTTTCATTCCCCGTTATGGTCCGCAAGCGGCGGCAATCATTTTGATAATCAGTGAATTAATTGTTTTAATCTTAACAGGAAGTTTTTGTTTGGATATTTTAAAAAAAGAAAATGATTAAATAGTTATATGGCTATATGGTTAGATAGTTGAAGAAAAAGAAGATCAAAACCATTTAACCATTCAGCCATCTAGCCATTGATTTATATAACCATGAATTTAATTATTTTTACTGATGGAGGAGCAAAAGGCAACCCCGGACCAGCCGCCGCTGGGGTGGTTATTCAAGACGAAAATGGAAAGCTTATCCACCAGTTCGGCAAGTTCATCGGTCATAACACCAATAATGTCGCCGAATACATGGGGGTGGTAGAGGCACTGAAGCGCCTCAAGGTTCAAGGTTCAAGGTTCAAGGTTCAAGGTCAGAGAGTAGATTTTTATATTGACTCACTGTTGGTGGTTAATCAGCTTAATGGAATTTTTAAAATTAAAAATGCAAAATTAAGAGAATTAGTGCTCAAGATTCGGAATTTAGAACAGCAGGTGAAAGCCGAAATTCATTATCACTATATCCCGCGGGAAAAAAACCTCGCTCATGACATGGCCGAGAAAGAGTTTCTTAGATCTTAATACGGTTCCCGACGACCTTTTTTTGACAATGATTGATTAATGTGATTTGAGATTGATAGGAAAAGAGATGTGAGACGTGGCAGGTGATGGTCTGAGAAAAGAGAACTGAGATGTGGGAGGTGAGAGGTTTTTGAAATTGAATTTTTGATATTTTGATATTTTTGAAGTGGGAGAAGATCTTATCTCATCTCAAAGATTCTAAAATTCAAGATATCTTCATCAAAGATTCCCACTTCTCACATCCCACTTCTATTTCCCAAACCAGTCTTTACCACGGTGCACGCTTCCTGTAAAATGAGAAGAGAGAAATTTTCTTGGTGAGGTTGGACCTCCAGGAGGTCCAACCTCATAAGAAAGCCTATGAATAAACAAACTCCGAAAGTCATGATTACTTCTTCAGAAGATTCACCCAAAGTTTTAATTATTGGTCAAAAAGATTTTTTAACAACGCAGGTTTTAGAAGCGCTTGAAAAAAAAGGCTGTCAAGTATTTCTTAGTGATCGAGTCATTAAAGATCTGCCAAAAGTTGATTATATTTTTCAATTCCAAGGATTTAAAAACGTAAAAAAACTTTTAGAAAAAGCCTTTAAAGATAAAACAAGATATTTATTGATTGAGAAGGATTTTTATTCTTCAAAACTAGCCAAAGCAGAAACAGAAGTTTTTCAATTTAATAAAAAAGGACTTGATGCTCGCATTTTAAAAATTAATCAATCATCTTTAGCAGAACCCTCTTTCTTGGTTAAACAAATTTTAAAAACAATGTTCAGCAGAACTCATGTTTTGCCCTCGGCGACAAAAGCAGAGCCAATAAAAGCAGAGAGAAAAAAACAATCTGTCATTCTGAACCCTGTCCTGAATTTAATTCAGGATTGTTTCAGAATCTATCCCTGCTTTCGCAGGGACAAGTATAGATTCCAGGTCAAGCCTGGAATGACAAGGACATCCTGGTTATTCAACAGCTTCAAAATACTGCCAATATTTTTTATTGCTCTTTTTATTCTTTTGCCTTATTTTTTTTATGGCCTTGAATTTTTATCTGGTTTAAATAATTTACGATCTTTTGAAGAAAAGTTTTTTACAGGCAATTTAGAGTCAGCCAAAAAAGATGTTGTTTCCGCTCAAACTTCTTTTGTAAATGCCAAAAAAATCAGTCAATTTCTTCCTTTATTTAATATTGGTCAGAGATTTTCTTTTTTTGGTCAAACTCTTTCTGAGACCGGGAAAGCGGCCATTAATGTTTCTCAAATCGCTTATAAATTCAGTCGAATAGTTTTAGAAGAAGAGGAGGGATTAATTGATGAACGGCTAAAACAATTACAAGTTGAAGTAGAGAATTTAGAAAAACAAATTTCTCTAACTCAGGCAATTTACAAAGACTTAAATTTACAAAATTTTGAAAATATTTCTTTTTTTTCTTTGGGAGAACAACTAAAAAAACTAGCTGAATTTCTTGATAGCGGTAAAGAATATTCTCAGTTAGTTAAAAGTTCTTTGCCTTTAGTGAGTGAGTTTTTAGGACTTAATAACGATAAAAATTATTTAATTCTTTTTCAAAATAACATGGAGCTTAGACCGGGCGGCGGTTTTATTGGTTCATATGGTTTGGCTCGATTTCAAGACGGCATTTTTACTGACTTAAAAACTTATGATGTTTATACGGCCGACGGCCAGCTTAAAGGTCATGTTGAGCCGCCAGTACCAATTAGAGAATATCTTGATCAGCCTCATTTTTTTCTGCGTGATTCCAACTTTTCCCCTGATTTTGGCGTTAATGCCCAACAAGCGGCTTGGTTTTTAGAAAAAGAAATGAAGCAAAATGTTGACGGCGTCATGGCCATTGATCTTTCTTTTGTGGGAAAACTGCTTGAAAGCTTGGGCGGAGTTTTTTTAGCTGACTATAATCAAGAAATCACCACAGAAAATCTTTTTTTAAAAGCCCAGACTCTTATTCAAGCAGAATTCTTTCCCGGTTCAACTCAAAAAAGCGATTTTTTAGGAACTTTAGCTCAAGCCATTTTTAACCGGGCAAAATTGGGCAAACTGCCCTGGTTTAAGCTGGGACAAGGTATTAAACAGTCTTTTGAAGAAAAACACGCCCAGATTTTTTTGTTTGATGAAAAAGGACAAAAATTAGTAGAAGAATTGGGATGGGATGGTAGAATAAAGAGTTCGAGGTTCGAGGTTCGGGGTTCGAGAGTTTTTGAAGATTATTTAATGATTGTCGAGGCAAATCTAGGCGTTAATAAGGCCAATTATTTTTTGACCAGAAAAGTTGCTTTAAAAACAGATTTTAGTGATCAGGCGGTCAGTCATTTTCTTTCCATTTCTTATCAAAACACCAGCCCGGGGGAAACTTTTCCTGGCGGAGTTTATAAAAATTATTTAAGAGTTTTTGTACCACAAGAGGCGGTTTTGGAAAGCGTTGCTTTTCCTGATGGTGAAGCACAGATTGAACCAGTGGACACTGAACAAGAAGGAGACAAGCAAAGCTGGGGGGTTTTAGTAGAAATATCTCCAGGAGAAACAAAAAAAATAGAGTTTCAATATGCGTTAGACCAGCAGGAACTTTCTCCAGATAACCAATTTAGCTATGAGCTTTTTTTCCAAAAACAGGCAGGCACTGATCAAGATCCGTTGTCATTGAGTTTTAATTATCCCAAGAACTGGCAAGCTAAAAAAACAAATTTTTCTGCCACCTCTCAAAACAAAAGCTTGATTTATAAAAGCGATCTTGCGGTTGATCGGATTTTTGCAATTGACTTTCTTCAAAAGAAAGATTAAAATATCCTTTATGCCTAATCCAAAACTAAAGGTGGAAAAAAGAAAAACTCTGGGTCGGAAAATAAAAAAACTCCGCCGTGAAGGAATTTTACCCGCCAATATTTATGGTAAAAAAGTCAAATCGCAGGCAGTTCAAGTTGGTTTAAAAGAATTTGAAAAAATCTATGCTGATGCTGGTGAAACAAGCATTATTGATCTTATTGTCGAAGCAGGCAAGACGCGTTCAGTTTTAATTCATAATGTGCAAATTCATCCCGTTACGGACCAGTTTTTACACGCTGATTTCCGCCAGGTGGTTTTAACAGAAAAGGTTAAAGCCGATATTCCTGTTGAAATTGTCAGTGAATCACCTGCGGTTAAAGAGAAAAAAGGCATTCTTTTGACCATTTTAGACGAGATTGAAATTGAGGCTCTGCCAGCTGATCTTCTTGATAAAATCGAGGTTGACGTTTCTCAATTAACCGAAGTTAATCAAGAAATAAAAGTTAGTGATTTGAAACTAGCTAAAAAAGTCGATTTTTTAACTGATTCCAATTCAATTATCTGTAAAATTGGGCCTTTGGTAACCAAAGAAGCAGAGGAGTTAGCCAAAGAAGAAGAAGCGGCGGCTGAAGAAGCGGTTGAAAAAGAAGGTAAAGAGGCGGCTGAAGAAAAAGCACCTGAAGGAAAACCAGAAGAAGAGAAAAAAGAAGACAAAAAACCAGAAGAAAAAACAACATCAGAAGACAAGAAAAAATAAAACTAGAAATCTATCTGTAAATTTCTTTTCGGTGGCCAACTAAAAGAATAATTATTTTATCACCTTCTAAATCAAAGACAATTCTATAGTCACCAACTCTGAACCGATATTCTCCAAGTTTTGTACTAATGATCTTATCGGCAAAAAATAATATTCTCTCTTGCTGACAATAAAAGTCAAGTTTTTTAATAATTCGTTTTTGGATGTTTTTAGGAAGTTTTTGTAACTGAGAAAGAGCCTTTTCTGAAAAGAAATACTTGTACATTACTTGATTTTAAGAATCTTTTTAACCTGAGAAGAAGAATAGCGCTTTTTTGCTAAACGAGCTTTCTGAATATTTTTAATATACTTTTTGCTTTGTAAAGCTTCTAAATCTTCAATTAAAGAAGCCCAGGCTGTATTTGGTAAAAGAACGCCAATCGGCTTATTATTCCTTAAGATGCGATAAAAGCAATTTTGTTTACTTGCTTTTTGAAGCAGTTTGGTTAAGCCGGCTTGAGCTTCTTGAATACTGGCAAATTTTTCATCAACGATTAATTGTCTTGCCATATTAATTTAAGAATTATTACAGAATTATAATAGCAGAAAATCTAAAAATTGTCAATTATTAAGCAGTTTTTCTAATTCTTTTGCCGGGGCAAAATTAGGATCAAGGTCAAGGGTTTTTTGAAGATATGTTTGGGCTTTTTGAATTTTGCCAAGCTGATAATTTAAAATAGTCAGTTGAAAATGAGCGTCGCGGTAATCTGGTTTTTCTTTGATAATTTCCTTCCAAAAAGAAATTTCATGATCGATTTGATGGGGTGATTCTTTTGCTTTTTTTAAATCTTCTTCAAGAATTTCAAGGCTTGAATGATCAGGAGAAAACAAGTGTTTTGCCAAACTTAATTCTTTTTCTGTTGACTTTAAATCACCAGCTTCTAAATAAATTCTAGCTAAATTTTCATGAGGCTTAGATTGAAAAGGAGAATTTAAAACTGCTTTTTTAGTTTGATTAAGCGCTTCATTTTCCGGAAAAAGCAAGGAATGGAAGTTAAAAAACAAAAAACAGATAACAAAGAACAAAAAGCTTATTTTAAGAACGCGGTTTAGAGATAGAAAAAAATGCTTTTGCCAATTTTTAAATAGTTTTGCGGTTTTTTTGCGAAAATTATGCGGGAAAAAAGAACTGCTTATTGATTTAGGCTTCCTTGTCATTCCGGACTTGATCCGGAATCTATATAGATTCTGAATTAAATTCAGAATGACAGCGGAAATACTTGATTTTTTGGTGTCCATCAGATATATTCTATCTATTACTTATCTTTTTAGCAACTGTGAAGTTGTTGTTTTGTTTAAAGGAGGCAAAGATGGATAATGTTCTTTCCAATCAATTATTAACTTTAGTCAAGCAAACAGCCCAAGAGGAAGGATTTGAAACTGGTAATTTAGAAGAAAAGTATCATCAATACTATGTTTCATCCTTGAAAAATGGTCATCGTTGTGTTGATGGTCGGGCGGTTTTGGAAACATATGAGGATGGTCAACCAACAGACTATAAAAATGAAAATAATTTAGGCGATCAGTTTCCCGGCGGCACTTTTGGCATTATTGGCGCTTTAAGAGTAGTTGCTAAACTTGATGAAAATAAAGCTCGGGAAGTGGTTAAAAAAGTCTGTGACAATCAGGGAATAAGAATGGGCGATCATATTGATGATGGCCATGGTCAGATAAAAATAAAAGAAGAATTAGAGCAAAGAACTAAAGGCTGTGGTAATCAGGATGCGGCTGGTGATGGTAAAATCCCTATGTATGCAGACTTGGTTAATGAAGAAATAATTAAAGATCGTTTTGCTTGGTTAAGAACCAATAATGGTGCTGTTCCAGTTTTAACTGGCGAGCATGAGGAAAAATTAGCAACAGTTAATTTAGAAGCAGGTAAAACCTTTAATACTTCAAAAGCAGTAGGGAAAGAGATGAGTCAATCTTTAACGCTGATCTTGTGGTTGCTTACGAGCTTGGGGGCTATATTTTTGAAACATTGCTCGCTGAAAATATTGAGCATCAAGGACCAGCTGAAAAAAAAGATTTTCAAAACAGTTTTGTTAAAGAAGTGATCAGAGATTACATGCAAACTTTAGTGGCTTTGGGCGGGGGGACAAAATTGTATGTTTATGCTGGTTTTGAAGTCTAGACACAGTAATCTCGGCGGGTTTATGTTGATCAGGAATACCTTTTTTTGTCATCCTGAACTTGCCTGCTCGCCATAGGCTGCGCCATCAGGCGCTGGCAGGCGGGATTCAGGATCTATATAGATTCCGGGTTAAGCCCGGAATGACAATTGTGTTTCTGCTTTTGGCCAAGAGGAGATGATGAGTAGTTTTTCTTTGCCTGACTTTTGTTCTTCTTCAGTAAATTTCTGCCAGAGTTCTTCGGTAATAAAAGGTATAAAAGGGTGGAGAAGTTTGAGAAATGTTTTAAATCCTTGAATAAGCACCTTAAGAGATATTTCTCCTTTTTTACATTTTTCAATTTGTTCGTCACAAAACCAATGCCAAAAGTGACGATAAGCAGTTTCTGCGGCTAAACCAATTTTAAGATCATCAAGTTGTTGAGTAATGTCTTTAATTATTTGATTAAGAGTTTTTAAGAAATATTCATCTTCGGTTATTTTAATTTTTTTTCCTTTATTTTCACCTTCTAAAATAGTTACCGTTCTGAGTTTTGGACTGTGAGTCTGTTTGGGATTTTCAAGACTCATGAAGATGAATCTTGCCGCATTCCAGATTTTATTAGTTAAGTTTCTCATGCCTCGAATTTTCGCCTCGCCAACAGCATTGTCTGTTCCGGCTGTAGTGCTCATCACTAAAGCTATTCTAAGTGCATCAGCACCATATTTTTGAGAAACGTCTAAAGGATTAATAACATTGCCTTTACTTTTGCTCATTTTTTGACCTTTTTCATCTCTGACCAGACCATGAAGATAGACTTCTTTAAACGGCACTTTTTGAGTTTTAAAAAGCCCCACCATCAACATTCTCATTACCCAAAAAGGCAAAATATCATAGCCTGTTTCCATCACTGAAGTTGGATAAAATCTTTTAAAATCATTTTTGTATTGGCTTGCCCTGAGCGTAGCGAAGGGCCATTGGGCACTGCTAAACCAAGTGTCAAAAGTGTCGGTTTCTTGAAGATAATCTTTTCCAGGACAAGTTAAAGAAATCTCATATTCTGCATCTATTGGTGCTTTTAATTCCTGCAAACCTTGATTTATTTCTTCTAAACTGATTTTTCTTTGCAAAACATCTTTTAAGTGTCCAGTAATTTTGATTCTGTTTTTAGTAAAAAAAGCGACGATGATTTTGGCATTTTTCTTGGACTTAATTGGATACCAAACAGGCATTCTAATTCCCCAGACAATTTGCCTGCTAATATTCCAGTCTTTTAAATTTTTTAACCAGTGGACGAGAACTTTGTCATAACCAGCACCATAAACTCTTACTTTTTTTTCTTTTAAAGCTTTTAAAACTTCTTGAGTTAAGCTTTTTACTTTGATAAAAAATTGCGGTAAGGGTAAAGGTTCGACAACAGTATTACAGCGATAACAGACACCAATATTATGAGTGTAATCTTTATCTACTTTGACCAGCAAGCCTTTTTTATCTAAATCGGCGACGACTTTTTTTCTGGCTTCATTGACTCTTAGGCTAGCATATTTTCCTGCAAGCTTGTTAAGCTTGCCGTCAAAATTTATGACTTGTTTAGGGCCGGGAATTTCTTTTTGGTGGCGCTGCCAGACTTCAAAGTCATCTTTATCATGAGCCGGAGTAATCTTGACTACGCCGGTGCCGAACTTTGGATCGACATGTTTATCAGCAATTACTTTCATGGTAAATTTACCCAGCAAGCCAACGGCTTCAAATTCGGTGTTAATATATTTTTGATATCGTTCATCTTCAGGATGAACAGCAAGGGCCGTATCGCCAAATTTTGTTTCTGGTCTGGTAGTGGCCAAAGTAAAGGGGCCGTATTTCATATAATAAAGCGGGGTTTTTCTTTCAATATGTTTGATTTCCAAATCTGAAAAGGCCGTGCCGCAACGAGTGCAGTAATTAACCAGTTTTTCTCCTCGATAAACCAAATCCTTATCACAAAGTTCTTTAAAAGTTTCCAAAACAATTTTAACAATATCTTTGTCTAAGGTAAATTTAGTCCGGCTCCAATCAGCGCTGGCGCCGAGTCTTTTCATTTGTTTAATGGCGGTTAAAGAATTTTCTTGGACATAATCCCAGATCATTTTAAATAAAGTTTTTCTATCATAATCAAACCGGCTTTTTCCTTTTGCTTTAAGTTTTTTCTCAAATACATATTGGGTTTCAATGCCGGCATGATCTGTTCCCGGAAGCCAAAGTGTTTCATCGCCTTTCATGCGATGATAGCGGGTGATGACATCTTCAATGGTGACAAACATGGCATGACCAATATGAAGAGGGTCATTGGCATTTGGCGGCGGCATGATAATGCAAAACGGCTTTTTCTTTTGATCGGTCTTGGGTTTAAAATAGCCGCCTTGCTCCCACATAGCATAGATGGACCCCTCGATTTCTCTGTGATTATATGTTTTTTGCATATACCGATTGTTTAATACTAATCTATGCGAATCGTATGCTAATTGACGCTAATTACTAATTTAGAATACGAATAAACGCTAATCATTTACAAATTTACGCGAATTGCGAATTTATTCTTTGCCCGTATAATCACGGTTAATAATCCTTCGATACTCAAGCTTGTCTCTATTAAAATTAGCCAAAATTCCTAGTTTCTTATTTAAAGATTTAAGATACGTCAACGCCTGTTTAAAATCCTTTGGTAAAAGTTTTCTTACTTTTTTAATTTCTAAAACAATCTTATCATCGATAACGAAATCTACAAAGTGTCTTCCTATTTTAGCACTGCCAAACTGTAAATTAACGGGGAGCTCTCTCTTAAAAGAAATCTTGTTTTCTTCTAGGGTGGCTTTGATTGCTCGCTGATAGTATTTTTCCTGATAATCCGGGCCTAATTTGTTATAAACGTCAAATAGAATACCGACTATTTTATAACTTAGCTTTTTGTAAATCAACTCCGCCATTACTCTGATTATATCAGACTTTATTCGCGATTAGTATTGATTAGTATACCAATTAGCAAATATTAGTGATTAGCATTGATTAGCATATTAATTAGCGAAGATTAGTGAACCATCATTGATTCGTGAGAGAATATAGTCTAGAATGTATTCAGGACGAATTAAATAATTATTAACAAAGGATTGTTTCAAGGTCGACAATATCCTATAGGATTTAGTATAATATATTACAATGCCCGAAGATAAACCAGAACAACCAAGAGGTTTACCTCAACCTTCAAAAGAACCTGCTTCATTAACAGGAAATAAAGAAGGTGCTCCAAAATCACCGCCAAAGATCACCAAAGAACAAGCCAGAAAAGCAATTGACAAAGCATCAGCTGAGGCGCAAAAAAAGCCGAAAGAAAGAACACCTCAAGAGGCCTTAAAAGTCGCCAAAGAAGCTGTTGAGGCGATTGTAGGTCAGCCAGAAGTTGCCCCCCAACTAGAATTTTTAAAAGGAGCGCCGGTTCTTTCTGAAGAAGCTTTTGCTTCGGTTATTTTAGAACTTGTTGCCGAAGTTAATCGACGAAAAATTGAGACTGATCCCGATTTTCTTGTCAGAAAGGCAGCAGAGCTTAAAGAAATTGCCAGAAAGACTGGTGTTGGTTGGACTGAGGCTTTAGGATTTATTAAAGTCCTTAATGCAAAGGCAAAAGAAATAGCCAATAAACAACCTTGGATAGGTGAGAGAATGTATGGTTTGCAAATAACCATTGACGAGATTGAAGAATCGCCAAAACCTCTGCCATCCAAATCCCTGTTTGAACCTAAACTTGAAGAGCGTTTATCTACGTTGAGTGTTCTTCCAGAAGAAAGCAAGAGACGCATTCTTTCCTTTAATGAGCGCTTTAAGGCTGCTCCTCAAGGCATAACGACTAGAGATTTTGAGCATTTAGCAAAATACGCTTTCGAAAACATTAATGATATGAAACAGAGAGAGGACGAGAGTGGAGATTCTTGGAAAAAGAGACATGGCCAAGCATATGAAGAGGTTGAGCAGTATTTAGACGCAATCTCTCCTAGGCTTGCTGAGCTTTTAGGGTCGCCACCGGGTACCAGAGAAAGGTTTGATAGAAAAATCCATTATAGTCGTAAATTTGCAGAAAATTTTTTAAATCCAAAAAACCACCAATTAAGAGAAGATGAGTTTTATGCAATTTTAAGTGAGATTATTGGCAGTCGGGAAGAATCAGTGCGTGATCTTTACGGACTTTATGAACGAGCAGAAATATCTGCTTTTATGACTGCGGTTGGATCAATGCCTGGAGTCGGCAAAGAACTGGCGCGTCACTATAAACTGCTTCAAAGAGCGATTATGCAATGTCATGATATTGATTACTATGCCGGTGATCCCCATGGTGATGTCAAAAGCTTTGTGACCTCAGCCGCTCTTTTTCGAAACGAATATTGGGTTGAGGCCCATAAAGATCCTTTGACCGAGACAGCGATGCGTTGTTATTATCAGGCTTTAATGATGCTTAGAGATAATAATAATGGCTTTATTCCTGCTTGGCTGGTTGAAGGTGGGTATCTTGATGATTTAGCGGCAAACCTTTTTATACAAAGAATAAAAATGAAACAGCTTTATGAGGTGGCTAGGAAAGAAGATGGTACCCCAATATTGAACAAGTATCACAAACCCGTTCTTGACGAAAAAAAAACGTTAGAGTTTAAAGATATTTGGGATGATAAAACAAACGGCTTGAATAATCGAGCCAGAGCGGTTCTAAAAATAGCTAAAGGCTGTAACATTATTCAGCTTCACTTTCTTGAAATAATTGCTTATAGCCGAGTACCGATGGTTGATAAAGATATTGCTGTTACCTTTGCCAGCAAGCCATATGAGGGCTTGGCTCGCTGGATTAATTGGACAGGTGATTTAGCCGGCAAATACAGTTGGGGTGAGACTCTTCATTTGCCCTTTTTTAATATTTTAGCCGAAAGAGATAAAACTAAATGGACGCAATCTGAAGCAAAAAAAGTGATAGAAGCTGCGGCTGAAGGAAGAATGGAAGAAGTTTTTGGTGAAGATGCCCAAAGACTGATTGATGTTGTTGACATGGGAAGAATCTGCGGCTGGGGTGGGCCTCAATCAAAATGGAGGATGTTGGACGCCACTCATTATTGGGATGATAAGCAAAAAGAAACCTTAGGAGCAGGAATTTGGTTGACTTATGCTGGTGCTTGGGCAGAGGGGGAGGTAAGAAAAAAAGTAGTTGATGAAAAGTATAGGAGAGAGTTTAGAGAACATTTATGTAAGACGGCTGAGTTTCCAGAAAAGGAAGAGGATTGGGAAGATGGGGACTGGCAGCTTTCTGAAATCAAATGGCTTGAACATGGAATGCAAAAAGAGGTTTATGGTGGTAAAATCGAAAGAGAGTGGGAAAAGATTAAGAAACAAAAGAAAGCCACTTATATTGAGTATGTTGATGGCAAGCCAGTTAAGAGAAAAATTAAGAACATCAAAGACGAAATAAAGGAAATGGCTCAGATTTACAAAACAAAAGCAATTATCCAGATGGTGATGAGAAATCCGACTCGGGCCGCCAGCGAGTGTGAATTTAAAAGAGATGAAGTTCCCGGAGCGCCCTCCATAAAAAGAACTTTAAGAGACAAAATTGTTCAAGACATTTTAGGGATTAATCTCTATGAACTTTCAGGGTCTTATATGACTAAACCAGGCACTCCAACTCAGGAAATGCTGGAAAAGCAGGGACAAGTAGCTGAGGTTGAGGGAGCGATTAATGCTCTTCATGAGAAGACGGTTAGATATGTTCTTAATGAAAGAGGAGAACTGGTTGCTGATATGCAGCCAAGAGATCTAGAAGATAAAGATTTTGAGGCTATTCCTGAACATGGAGAAAAAGTCAGAGATTTAAGACAAAAAGCAAAGGATTATTGGGAAGAGGTTAAAAAAGAGATTTTGGGAGAAAAATGGAGTGTTGAAGACTGGGAAAAGGAACTTTTTGCTAATCCCAAAAATAGATTTAAAACAGTAATGGTGGGAAGAAAAAAAGAAGAACGATATGTTTTTAAAAAAGGCCTAAAAATAGAAGAAGTTTTAAAAAGCGGCGCCACTCCGAGTTTTAGAAAGCTTCTTAAAAAAGAATGGGCTTATCTCTTTGCGCCAGAAGATATTTCTTGGGGTCTTTTGGATACTATGGCCTTGGGTGGGAGGCATCCTTTAAGAAGAGCTGGCGACTTTGGCGCTTATATTGAGGGCGTTAAAGGATTGGGACTGTTTGTTGATGGGATTACCGGCCAGCCTGATTTTGATGACCTTTTAAAACAACTTAAGGCCGCCAAGGAGGGTTTTAAAGGCTATGACCCAAATGTTGGCTATAAAGCTTGCTACCGATTTGCTGATGCGATGCTTAAGCTTTATGATAAAGCGGGCTGGGCTCAGATACCTGGCGTTGGTGATTATTTAAAAGCAATAAAGCCTTCGTCAATTGCTAAAGAGGTTTATGGGATTACTAATGCCATTGATCTTGGTGCAAACGAAAAAAAGGAAATTACTGACAAGATAGCGCAGATGAATATTCTGCCGGCTCAGGACGAGATTTATGGCAAACATTTTGAATATAACGCAGAAAAATTAGCCCGCGAAAATAATGCGACCACGGCTCATCAGATTTTCGAAATGATTCTGCGGGGATCATTGATGGTGGCCGGAGCAATGGCTTTCGCGGCATTAACAGCTAAAGAAGAGGAAGAATAATTTTTTTTTGGTTTTCAACCTTCACCCCTAGGTGGAGAGGGTTTTTTACGAGTCATCAAAGAACCCCCTATTTCTCCCAATGTTTTTAAACCCTCTCTTCCGTATTGGAATTGGCTGGCGGTGGACATGGTTTGCTGGGCGGCCATTCCAAAAGGACTAAAGATAGCTCCTGGGCCAATCGGCATTGTTGGTTTGGGCTGGAGCATTTTTTTAGCTTTACTAGCCATACTGGGTGTAAGCATCAACATTCCCACGCCGATAAAAGCAACAATGGATGATCCTCCTCCTAAGGCGCCGACAAGAGGAGGCGACCAAAGTTTTCCAGGACTGCCAGCAATAGCGCCAGGGTTAATGTTGCTGGTTGTTAAAATTGTTCCGAGGATGAGCATGGCCGCTGTTACCGGGAAGACAATCAGATTAGCGACAATGCCTAAAAACCAACCCATAAACCCTGATTTTCCAGGAATGGCATCAAAAAGGATCTGGATAGGTCCAAAAATTAAAGCCAAAATAATTTGAATATAAGAGGACAAAAGAATAATAAGCAAGCGAATAAAAATAAAGAAAAGGGACAAGCTGAAGATAAGAAGAAATAGACCTGTTGGCAATAGAGCGCCGCCGAAAAGTCCTAAAAGTCCTCCAGGATTGCTAACACCTCCTATCAGGGCGATTAGGCCGCCGGCAATGATGTTTGGAGGTAAAAGAGCTTTGAAAAAATCATCAAGCGCTCCAAATCCTCCTGAAAAAACAGCTCCAAGAAGAGTGCCAAGACCGCCAGTAGTGTAATAGCTTTGAAGTTCAGCAATTTCTGAAAGCTTTAAACCAACCGCTTTGCCTAAAACAGAAGCCACTAATAATATTCCTAAATACATTAAGTCAATCATTAGACCGACAATGGCGTAAGAAAAGGTGATTAATAAAAGAGTGATCGCAATTCTAGGCAAGGCGCTTTGAATGGAAATCACTGTTTGGGGATCGATTTTCATTCTAAACATAATCATAAAACCAATCACAATTAAGATAACGACAATGAGCATATAGGCAATGTTTCTAAAAGCTTTCCACAAAGGCATAATCGGCGTTAAGCCGGAAAAGCCAATTCCTTGAGCATAAGCCTTAGGAGCAAGGCCGGCATTTTGTAAAACATCATAAACATAATAAGTAAATGAAGCTGGCGGGTTAACATACATGCCGGTAATTAGCGTTCCCAGTTCATTAAGAGTTCCTTTTCCACTAAATGTTGCTGTTTTGTTCTTTTCATCCCATTCCAGTCCTAAGGTTTTCACTCCGAACGAAATAGCCGCTTCATCGCCAGCTTTTTCAATCCAACTTTCCAGATTTACTTCGCCTTCTTTTGCTGCCTCACGGGCTTTGAGACTTTGTTCTAAATCACTTTCAAGCCAATTTTGGGCTTGTGCAGGAGAAACATGAAAACATAAAAACATGAAAACATAAAAACATGAAAACAAAAAGAAGAATTTTTTGGAGTTAAAAAACTTAGCCATTATTTTCATTATG
>JADHYG010000023.1 GCA_016782545.1 Candidatus Microgenomates bacterium | reverse complement strand
GAAACATTGGGCATGATTGGCAAAGACTTTCAAGCATATAGCGGTAAAGTTCTTTTGGGAGGAAATATAGGTAGAGATGTTCGGGGGGAAATGGGTGAGTTGGCGATTGTTCCTAAAACAACCATTGCCGGTGATTTAACTTATACATCTCCTAACGAAGCTGATCTTCAAAAAGAATCTACGGTGGCTGGAGAAATAGCCTACACTAAATCAGAAAAAAAAGTTTCCCCACAGGCTGGTTGGCAGCCAAACATTAAATCAGTGGTTAGCATTACTCAAAACAAAGACTTTTCCAGGATAAAAACAGGTTTTAAGTTTTTTGGTTTTATGATTGCTTTTATTCTTGGCTTTATTCTGATGAAAGTTTTTCCCAAGGGAACAATGAAAGTTGTTCAGGTTTTAGAAGACAAGCCATGGCCTAGTTTGGGAGTAGGTATTTTAACACCAACTTTATTTCTTATGGGGATGATTCTTTTAACAATTACTATTGTTGGTATTCCTTTGGGTCTTTTGTTAATGCCTGTTTTTGGATTTATAGTTTATTTCAGCAAAATTTTCACCGCTTTGTTTGTAGGAAGAAAAGTTTTGCTTGCATTAAATATGAATGAGCGTCGGGGTTGGGCTCTTTTTGCTGGACTCTTAGTTTATTATCTTTTTAAATTAGTGCCTTTAGTTGGTTTCTTTTCTGGTTTAGCTTTTACCCTCTTTGGCCTGGGCGCCTTTATTCTTTATCAAAAATCAGTCTATTGCTCTGCCAAGGCTCAGCAAAAAAAAACACTAAAAATATCATAAAAGATGATTTTGTCTACTAACTTTTTTATAATCATTCTTCTTTTCACATTAATTTTTACGTTTACTTTTCACGGGATAACCGTTCTTTTAAAAGTAAAGCCAAGACGACAAGAAAAAATTTTGCTTTTTGGGAAAGAAAGAAGTAAAATAAAAAACATTCCTTTCAAGAAATATGATTAAAAATAAAATTATCTACACTGATTATTGTAATTGGAAATTTGATCTAAAGAGAGCTAAGGGTAGTTATATTTGGGATCAAAAGGGCAATAAATTAATTGATTTTACTTCAGGATGGAACGTTATTAATCTTGGTTGGAATCACCTGGAAATTACTCAAGCGGTTATAGAGCAATTAAAGAAAAACACTTATGCTCCTATGTGGACGGCTGATCCAGTTCAGAACAAATATGCTGATTTACTAACAAAATCTTTATCAGAAGGTTTAGATTCAATTGGCAGAGTAACAGGAGGAATGGAGGCAAATGAGGAGGCAATTAAACTAGCCAGATCATATACGGGAAGAAAAAAGATATTAGGGTTTATTGAATCATATCATGGGCAAGGTCTAAACTGCATGGCCATTAGTAATCTACCAGAGTGGGTTGCTAAGATTACTGACAAAAGAAACGATTTATTACAAATTCCTTTCCCTAATACTTATAGAACAAAAAGAAGCAATAAAGAACTTCTTAGTCAACTTGAATTAAGACTTGAAAAATTATTGGTAAAAAAAGATATTGCTGCTTTATTAACTGAATCAGGCGTTATTACTGGTTGGGGATCTACATATATAGCACCAGATGGCTTTTTGACACTCATAAGAAAGGTGACTAAAAAACATGGAACATTATTAATTTTAGATGAAGTGGGGTCAGCGTTTTCAAGATTGGGAAAACTATTTGCCATGGAAATCGAAAATGTTGTGCCTGATATTGTCACTTTAGCAAAAGGAATCTCTAATGGAGTTGCACCAATTGGCGTCATGGTAACAACTAACGAGATTGCCAAAAAAGGGTATGCGGCCGCAAATTTACAATCTACTTTTGGTTGGATGCCAGTGGCCTGTGCGGCTGCTCTTAAGACTTTACAAATTCACATTCGAGATAAGGTTTGGTTAAAGGCGGAAAAAGATGGTAATTATTTACTAAAAGCTCTGAAAAAAGAATTAAAAAATCATCCAAAAGTTGGTGATATAAGAGGTAAAGGAATGGAGATTGGGATTGATTTTGTTAAAAACAAGAAGACCAAGGAGAAAGATCCAGAAATTATTGAAAAGATTGTTGAGAAAGCATTCAGTCGAGGTTTACACATAGTTTGTGATCATGATAGTAATATTCAGCTGATGCCACCTCTGATTATATCGAGAAAAGACTTAAATAAAGGCTTGGATATTTTAGTTAAGACGATAAACCAATTTAACTGAGAATTGATTCTAGCAAATTCTTCTGTTGATTTGATCCACCAGTTTACAATATAATAGATCCATGATCAATTCTGCCCTTGAGAGTGAAGAGATTAAAAAGTTAGAGGAAAAGATTAAAGATGCTTCTTTGCCGCCAGAGCTTTTTGAGAAAGCTTCGGGGATGATTCATCGCGCTAGTTTGGTTTTTAAAACAGGTGGTTATTTTACTGGTTTGGAGCAGGTCGCCAAATATATTGATTGGATTACGGCTCTGCCTTGGCAAAAAAGGTCAGATGATATTCTGGATCTTAAACACGGTCAGGAAATTTTAAATAAAAATCATCACGGACTTGATCAGATTAAAGATAGAATTTTAGAATATTTAGCTGTTTTAAAACTTAAAGGTCAAAGAGGCGGTGAAGGAGCCATGCGGGCGCCGATTTTATGCTTTGTTGGCTTAGTAGGTACAGGAAAAACAACCATTGCTTATTCAATTGCCGAGGCCATGGGAAGGAAATTTGGCAGAATTCCTTTTGGCGGCATGGGTTCTGCTTTGGCTTTAAGAGGTCAATCAAGAGTTCATCCTGATGCTGAAGTCGGTCAGATTATCAAGGCCATCCGCCGCTGCGGCACAAGAAATCCGGTTATTCTTTTAGACGAGCTTGATCGGGTCACTGATGAAGCAAGAGCAGATATTATGGGAGTTTTGGTTGAGCTTTTAGATCCTGAACAAAACGCGGCTTTTACTGATCATTTTATTGATTTTCCTTTTGATTTGTCACAAGTTTTATTTATTGCTACCGCCAATAATATCAGAAGCATTTCGACCGCGGTTTTAGATCGGCTGGAACCGATTCAAATGCCTTCTTATACTGATGAAGAAAAGACAGTCATTGCTAAAAAATATATTTGGCCAAGAACAATGAAATCAGCGGGATTAACAAATGAAAATTTAAGGATTGATGACGAGGTTTGGGCAAATATTGTTAGGCCCTTGGGTTTTGATGCTGGTTTGCGAACTCTAGAACGAACCATTAATGGTATTTGTCGAAAAGTGGCTCGCTTGATTGTTGAAGGCAAAGGTCAAAATTTTCAAATTACAACTGAAAATGTTAAAGAATTTCTGCCAAAGTGGTAAAATAACAATTACAATATGCAACAAAATATGCAACAAAAACAAAAAAATCAATCTGGAAATTTCTTAAGAGTTATTCCTTTAGGAGGGGCGGGTGGGGTTAATCAAAACATGTTTGTTTATGAAACCGCTCAAGATATTGTTGTCGTTGACTGCGGGATTGACTTTCCTGAAATAGAAGCAGATAACGATAAATTTGGCATTCCTGACATTAGTTATTTGCAGGAAAATTTTAATAAAATTAGAGGAATAATTATTACCCATGGTCATGAAGATCATTACGGCGCTTTGCGCTTTATTTTACCCAAGGGCTTGAATAGAATTCCTGTTTTTGCACCCAGAATAGCATGTGAATTTATCAAAACAAGACTTAAAGAAGATGGTGTCTCTGCCATTTTAAATGTTTTTTCGGGCAAAGGAGAAATTAAATTGGGCGGTTTGAGAATTTCTCCTTTTCAAGTTAATCATTCAGTCCCGGATACGATGGGTTTTTGTTTTGAAACTCCTGCCGGAAAAATTTTTCATGTGGCTGATTTTAAATTTGATTTAACGCCGGTTGATGGAAAAGTATTTGATTTTCAAAGAGCAGTTAATTTAGCTCAAGGCAATGTTTTGGCTCTTTTTTCTGATTGTTTAGGAGCAAACGAAGAGGGTTTTACCAAAACCGAAAGAGAGATTGAAGGTGTTTTTGAGCAAATTTTGAGCAAAGCCAATTCTCAAGTTTTTATTACCACCCTTTCGTCAAATATTGCTAGAATTCAAGAGGTGATTAATGCTTCTCTAAAATTTGGCAGAAAAGTTTGTATTTTGGGTCGCTCAATTGAACAAAGTGTAGAAATTGCCAGGAGTTTTAATTATTTGAGAGTTTCTAACAAGGATTTAATTTTTCAGGGAAAATCAAAAAAAACTCCTCCCAACAAAATTACTTATTTAGTTGCGGGAAGTTACGGTCAGTCTAATTCTTCTTTAGTAAGAATTGCTCAGGGAAAATATCACGGCATTAAGCTTTTAAAAGATGCAACCGTAGTTTTTTCAGCTGATCCAGCTCCGCCCGGAGCTAAGGATAGGGTGGATAAATTAGTTGATGAATTAATTCTTTTGGGCGCAAAAGTTTATTATTATGAAATTCAAGAAAATCTTCATGTTTCCGGTCATGGTTCTCAAGAAGATTTAAAGCTTTTATTAGCTTTGATAAAGCCAAAATTTGCCATACCTATTGGTGGCAATCCTCGTCATCAGCGAGCTTATGGTTTTTTGGCTCAAAAAATGGGCATTCCTTCAGAAAATATTTTTGAACTCATGAATGGAGAAATTTTAGAATTCAAAAATAACCACGCCAATATCGTTGGCAAGATTAAACTAAAAGATGTTTTTGCCGAGAGAGGTTAGTTAAAAACCCGTGAAGAATTCGGACATCCTTGTCATTCCAGGCTTGACCTGGAATCTATATTTATCCCTGCGAAAGCAGGGATAGATTCTGAATCAAGTTCAGAATGACAAATGAAAATTATTCACTCAACATTCTTTTTAACTGTTAATTTAGATTTTTAGAGAAGTTTGCTATAATATTTTTAATATGGCAAGAAAAAGACGCTCTCGTCGAAAATATCAACGCTCTCTTTTCAAAATAAAGCTCAAAAAACAAACTATTTATACTATTGGCGCCACTTTTCTTTTTGCTTTTGCTGGTTTAATTCTTGTTTCTTTTGCCGGGACGACTCCTTTTTTGATTAAGATTCAAGATTTTGTTGTTCAGTATTTAGGCTGGGGAGGATTTTTTCTGCCTTTAATTCTGATTTCTTGGGGGTTTTTGTTTTTGAAGATAGACCTTGCTATTACCAAGCTTAATGTATCTTTGGGTCTGCTTTTAAGTGTTATTTCTTTGTTGGGGTTTACACAGGCAGGTTTGGTGGGAGAAACGATTTGGATTTATACTGAAGGTTTTCTTTCGGCGCCCGGTGCTTTTATTGTTCTTTTTGGTGCTTTAGTAATCGGTATCACTGTTCTTTTTAATACCTCTTTAGATCAACTGCTTTCTTTTTTAATTAAATTCATAGGCATCAGTCAAGATTTTGTTAAAAAATACTTTTTAGCAACTTTTTTTGAAAAAAAGCCAAAGAGTATTTTTATAGGAGAGAAAAACAAACCCTTTGCAGTCAAAGGAGGAGAGGAAAAAATGATTAAGTCACCAGTGACGCCTCCTCCGGTTCCTAAACAATTACAGGATGAGATGATTGTTAATTTACCCGAAGAAAAAATAGGCATTTGGGAATATCCGCCGCTTTCTCTTTTAGATGATACGTCAAAGAAAAAGGCAGATAGGGGCGATGTTAAGAAAAATGCGGCCACGATTGAAAGGACTTTAGACAGTTTTGGTGTTAAAGCCAGAGTATCTGAAGTTAATCTGGGGCCAGCGGTCACCCAATATGCTTTAGAAATTGCTTTGGGGACAAAACTTTCTAAACTGACGTCTTTATCTAATGATCTTGCTTTAGCGCTGGCGGCGCCTACTGGTCGGATTAGAATTGAAGCCCCAATTCCCGGAAAAAGTCTAGTAGGAGTGGAAGTTCCTAATCGATCTTTAGAGTTTGTGACTTTGAAAAGAATGCTTAGTTCGCAGACAATGCAAAAAACAAAAGAGAAATTAACAGTCGCTTTGGGTCTTGATGTGGCCGGCAATCCAGTGACGGCTAATATTGCCAAGATGCCTCATGTTCTAGTGGCAGGAACGACTGGAGCGGGTAAATCTGTTTTAATTAATTCTTGGATTGCTTCTCTTCTTTTTAGAGCCACTCCTTCTGAAGTAAAGTTAATTCTTGTTGATCCAAAAAGAGTTGAGCTTACTCTATATAATGGTATTCCTCATCTTTTAACGCCGGTGATTGTGGAGATAGACAAAATTCTTTCCTCTTTAAAATGGTCTTTATCTGAGATGGAAAGGAGATATAAGCTTTTTGCCGCCACAGGAGTTCGTAATATTGATGGCTATAATGAATTAGCCGGTTTTCAAGCCTTGCCGTACATTGTTATTTTTGTTGATGAATTAGCCGATTTAATGGCTTTTTCTCCGGTGGAGGTTGAAGATTCAATTTGCCGGATTGCTCAAATGGCCAGGGCAACAGGAATTCATTTGGTGGTTTCTACCCAAAGGCCATCAGTTGATGTTATTACTGGATTAATTAAGGCTAATATTCCCAGCAGAATTGCTTTTAATGTTTCTTCAATGGTTGATTCCCGAGTGATTATTGATATGCCGGGAGCACAGACGTTGCTGGGAAGAGGAGATATGCTTTATATTCCTCCAGATCAGGCCAAACCAAGTAGAATTCAAGGCACTTATGTTTCTGAAAAAGAAATTAAAAAGCTGGTGAATTTTCTCAAGAAAAAAGAAATTGCCATTGAATATACAGAAGAAGTGACGACAATGCCTACTTCTGTTGCTAGAAAAGGACATGGAGGAGGAGATGATGGAGAGAAAGATACTCTTTTTAAAGAAGCGGTGGGTATTGTTTGCCGGTATGATCGAGCTTCTGCTTCTTTACTACAAAGAAGATTGTCAATTGGCTATGCTCGGGCAGCTAGAATTTTAGATCAACTTGAAAGAGCGGGAATTGTTAGTCCTCCAGAAGGTTCGAAACCTCGAGATGTTTTAATAAAAAATGTTGAAGAATATTTTGCTCAAGCAGAATCTTAATCCCCATGCAAACTGCCGGTAAGATTTTAAAACAAAAAAGACAAGAAAAAGGCTTAAATCTTGAACAAGTTGAGAAGAAGATTAAAATCAAGCAAAAATACCTTAAGCTTTTGGAAGAAGATAATTTTGATAAACTTCTTTCAGAGATTTATGCTAGAGGGTTTATAAAAAACTATGCGGAATTTTTAGGACTTTCTTCAGCTAAAATTCTGGCTCTTTTCCGCCGTCAATTTAAAGAAAAACAAGAAAAATCCTCTCTTTTGCAAAAGCCCAGTGAAAGAAGTTTTTTTCAAATTACTCCTAAAAAAATAAAAAAGGGATTAATATTAATTTTATTACTTCTTTTTTTTAGTTATCTTTTTAAACAATATCAATTTTTAACTCAAGGGCCATCATTAACTATTTTAGAGCCAATTGAAAACAGAGTTGTTTCCCAAAAAGAGATTATCATTAAAGGAAAAACAGATTCTGATAGTCGAGTTTTTATTAATAATCAGGAGATTTATCCAGACAATAATGGAGAATTTTCTCAAGAAATTTCTCTTTCTCAAGGGTTAAATGAAATCATTATTTTTGCAGAAAATTTTAAAGGAAAACAAAAAACTATTACTAGAGAGATAACCTTTGAACCACTTTAATCCTTTTTGATTTAAAGGTTTATGGTTGACAGAGATTTTCAGCTATGTCATGATAAATAATATGACTGATGCTACCCAAGCCCTGCTCATCATTGTCATTACAGTTCTTACCGCCATTTTAACCGTCATCGGTATCCAGGTGGTTCATATTTTAAAAGAATTCAGAAAAACTGCGGCGATGATTAACAAGATTTTAGCTGACGCAGAGCGAGTTACCAATCAAGCCAGCAATTCTTTTGTTGAATTGGCGGGAATTACTTCAGGAATAAAGTCTGTTTTGGGCTTTTTTAATCTTTTTTCAAGAAAAAACAAAACAAAGGAAATTGAAGATGGGGAGTAAGAAAACAGGCAATTTTTTAACAGGATTCTTTACAGGCGGCTTTCTAGGAGCGGTCTTAATTTTTCTTTTGGGTACAAAAGAGGGCAGAAAAATTGCCAAACAACTTTTAGAAAAAGGAGAAGAGATTTCCGGAGACCTTGAAGAAAAGCTTAAAGAGTTGGAAAAAAGAGGAAAAAAAGTTGCTAAGACAGTAGAAAAGGTCAAGAAAGAAGTAGTGGAAAAAGTAGAAAAACAGGAAGAAGAAACTCAGAAAAAAATTAATGATGTTTTAGCCAAAGCCGAAGATCTTCAGGAAAAAAGTCTAGAAAAAACCGCTGAACTGCGCCGCTATTTTACTCGTAGTGGTAAAAAAATATCTTCATCCTCTCGGGCAAACTAAGTCATCTTTTCATCTTATTATCTTATTATCTCATCTCGTCGCTTCCAACTTGTTTTAAGATATAGCGATCGCAACACGTTAGAGCAAGTTTTTAAAGATTATTAATTAAAGTATTAATTAAAGCTTGTTAAGCTTTGCTGATTTTTATATAATCTTCCTATATGACCGCAAAAGAATTAAGAAAGAAATATATTGATTTTTTTGTTAAAAAAGGACACAAGAGAATTCCTTCCGCTTCTTTAGTGCCGGAAAATGACCCCACCGCTCTTTTTATTTCTGCCGGCATGCATCCTTTAATTTCTTATCTAATGGGTGAGTCCCATCCTATGGGTAAAAGATTGGTTGATGTTCAAAAATGTCTTCGGGTTAATGATATTGAAGAGGTGGGCGATGTTTCTCATCATACATTTCTGGAGATGTTGGGTAATTGGTCTTTAGGTGATTATTGGAAAAAAGAGGCGATTGAATGGAGTTACGAATTTTTAACCAAAGAACTTAATCTTGAACCAAAAAGACTTTCAGTGACTTGTTTTAGTGGCGATCAAGATGCGCCTCAAGACAAGGAATCTTATCAAATTTGGCTTTCAGTCGGCATTCCTAAAGAGAGAATTTATTTTCTTGGTAAAGAAGATAATTGGTGGGGGCCGGTTGGTCAGACTGGACCATGCGGACCAGATACAGAAATATTTTATGACATAGGTAAACCAACTTGTTCGTCAAAATGTCAGCCGGGATGTTCGTGTGGTAAGTATTTTGAAATTTGGAACAATGTTTTTATGGAATTTAACTGTACAAAGGAAGGAAAATACGAGCCGCTTAAGCAAAAAAATGTTGATACTGGTATGGGAGTGGAAAGAACAGCCGCTATTCTTCAGGGCAAGGATGATAATTATCAAACAGAGCTGTTTGGGCCGATTATAGAAAAAATTGAGTCTTTATCAGGAAAAAGTTATCAAAAAAAAGAAAATAAAAAACCAATAAGAATCATTGTTGATCATCTTAGAGCGGCTAGTTTTGTGATTGCTGATGGTGTCTTGCCTACCAATAAAGATCAAGGCTATATTTTAAGGCGTTTAATCCGCCGCGCAGTTAGATTTGGAAAAATGCTGGCAATCAATAAGGTATTTACGGTTGAGATTGCTAAAAAAGTTATTGAAATAATGGGGGAAGAATATTCTGAGCTTAAAAAAAGAGAAGAAGTGATTTTTGAAACTTTAAACATTGAAGAAGGAAAATTTGGAAAAACTTTAGAGCGTGGTCTTAAAGAGATTGAAAAATATAAAAACCTTGACGGCAAAATTGCTTTTTATCTTTATGAAACTTACGGTTTACCCTTAGAAATGATTCAGGAAATCGCTCAAGAAAAAGGCCAAAAGATTAAAAAACAAGTTTTTGAAAAAGAATTTACCAAACACCAAGCTCTTTCCAGAAAAGGAGCGAAGAAGAAATTTAGTGGTGGATTGGCCGATCATTCGGAGATGGTGACCAGACTTCATACCGCCACTCATCTTTTACATCGAGCTCTTAGAGAAGTTTTGGGCAGTCATGTTCAACAATCAGGTTCAAATATTACGGCCGAGCGGCTTCGTTTTGATTTTAGTCATTCTGAAAAATTAACTCCAGAAGAAATCAAAAAAGTAGAAGAATTAGTTAATGAAAAAATTAAGCAAAATCTTAAGGTTTTTTGTGAAGTCATGACCCTTGAACAAGCAAAAAAATCAGGCGCCCTAGCTTTTTTTGAAAAAAAATATGAAGAGAAAGTTAAAGTCTATTCAATTGGTGATTGGACCAAAGAAGTTTGTGGTGGACCCCATGTTGACTTTACAAGTGCCTTGGGAAAGTTTAGAATAAAAAAGGAAGAAAGTGCGGGAGCAGGAATCAGAAGAATTTATGGAATTCTGGAATGAGAGTTGTTTAATAATTTATAATAGCGAACTTTAGTTCGCGCTAAAGAGCGCACAATAAATTGCGCTACAACACGTTTTCTTTATGCTCAAATCTCTGCCGATTTTAGGAAAATTTTTCTCTAAAAAAAATTCAAAAGAAGAGCTCTTTTTAGCTTTGGAAATTTCAGAGGATAAAAAAGTTAAAGTCGCTATTTGGGAGGCAAAAGAAAAAAATAAGATTTTAAAACAGGCAATTGAAGAATTTGACGGAAAATGGGAAGAAGTGATTTCAAGCATTACTCAATTGGTTTTGAATTTGACAAAAGAAGCAAATCTAGAAGGAAAAGTGCAACGAGTGATTTTTGGATTGCCGAAAAGTTTTGTTGACAAAGAAAAAATAAAACCATCTCATCAAGCTCATCTTAAGAAAATTTGCCAAGAACTTTCTTTGACTCCTTTAGGCTTTGTGGAAATTCCTCATGCCATCGCTCACTTATTAAAAGAAAAAGAGGGTCGTCCGCAAACCGCCATTCTTTTAAAGGCAGCAGACTCTTCTTTTTCATTTAATGTTTTTAAAACTGGCAAAGAAATTGGCGGCAAGACTATTAGTTATGAAAAAAACCTTTCTCTTCATTTAGCTCAATCTCTGAAGGATTTTTCTGATCTTCAGACATTTCCGACCAAGATTTTCCTTTATAATGATAAAAAAGATTTAGAAGAAGTTAAACAAGAGCTTTTAAGTTTTCCATGGCAAAAAGAAGCTGGTTTTTTACACTTTCCTAAAATAGAAATTTTAGATGAAGATTTTTCTCTTTTAGCTATAATAGCAGCAGGGACGAGTGAATTTACCAAAGGGCTTCCTCAAATTCCAGAAAAAGAAGTTTCTGATGAGAAGAAAATTGTTGAAAAAGAAGAAGTTTCTTCTCAAAGCATGGGATTTATAAAAGATGAGGATGTGGCCGAAGCTGAAGATTTTGAAGATCAGGAAGAGATACAAGAAGAAATATTAGAAAAAGAAGTCGAGAAAGAAATTGAAGAAGAAACCGAAGAAGAAATCGAAGAAGAGAAAGAGACAGCGATCATGATTAGTGAGGAGAAAGTTGTTGAATCAAAACCCGGTTTTTTGTTTTCCTTAAAACAGACGATTAATTCTTTTTTCGCAAATATGTCATTTAGACCAAAATTTAAACGAATTGCCTTTCTTTTGATTTTTCTGACCATTGTTTTGGGCGGTTTTATTTTTAATGCATTTTGGCTTTCACCAAGAGCAACGCTTTTGCTTTTGGTTGAACCTCATACTTTAGAAGAAGATGCAGAAATCGTTCTTAGTTTGCTAGATGAAGCCTTAGAGGAAGATTCTTCTCAGATTTCCGGTAAGTTATTGACAGTGGAAAGAACAGCTTCAGAGAAAATAAGCGTTTCTTCTACAAAAGATGTTGGTGAGCCGGCACGAGGCGAAGTGACTATTTATAATAAAACAACCAATACCAAGTCTTTTGCTAAAGGAACAATAATTACTGGTCCAAAAGGTTTAAAATTTACTCTTGATAAGGATGTTTCTATTGCTTCTTTGTCTGATGTGATTGCCGGTACGCCGGGAAAAGAAAAAGTTCAAATTACGGCAGAAAAAATAGGCCCAGAGGGGAATTTGGGGTCAGGGAGCGATTTTACTTTTGAAGATCTGCCCGTGACTTCCTATGCAGCCAGAAATGATAAAACTTTTTCAGGAGGAACCAGTCGGGAAGTAACCGTTGTCGGCGAGAAAGATCAAGAAGAGCTTCTTGCTCTTTTAGAAAAAAAATTAATTGATAAATCAAAAGAAGAATTTGAGAAAAAAATTACTTCTTCGGAAAAGCTTTTAGTTGAAACAATTGAAGGAAAAACTCTTGAAAAGAAATTTAGTCATGATGTTGGAGAAGAGACAGATGAGCTCAATCTTGATTTGGTGATGAGCTTTACCGGTGCTTCTTATAATGAAGATGATTTGGGAGCTCTTTTAAGAAAAATGGCTGAAGAAAGTGCGCCTGATGGTTTTAAATTTGACAAAGAAGAGGTTGAGATGGAGGTAACCTCAATTGAAAAAGAAGAAGATAAAATTTTATTTAATGCTCATTTTAAAGTGAAATTAATACCAGAGATTGATGTTGAGGAGCTTAAAGAAAAATTAACAGGTAAAGGAGAGAAAGAAGTTGAGGAGTATTTAAGAACGTTTCCTAATATTTCCGGATTTGAGATAGAATTTGATTCCAGTCCACCCTTAATGAAAAAAAGTCTTCCTTTTAATTCTCAAAAAATCTCCATTGAAATAAGCACCCCTTAAGTGTTAAACTTAAACTTAGAATGGCTTTGTATATTTACAAAAAAAGACCAGTAAGAAAATTTCCTCTTTTATCTACAGGGATTTCTTTTATCCCTTTTATTTGTATTGTTTTTGGTCTTGTGTTGATTACTTGGGTGGCTTATCCTATTATTTCTTTTGAGCTTTTTCTTTCGCCAAAGTTCGCTTCTTTAATAAGGCCCATTCCAGATGAAATTATTGTTCAGGCAATGGAAAATGAAATAAGAGTCTTAGGAGCTGAAGATTCTGAAGAAAATTTAAATGCTTTAGATCAGATTGATTATACTAAGGCAAGTAATTGGTTTCCCCAAAAACCGCCGGAAATAATTGGTTCTGAAAAAAAAGAGTATCTTATTTCTATTCCAAAGTTAAAGATTAAAGAAGCCCGGGTTGTCATTGGTGGTGAAAATTTAGAAGAAAGTTTAATTCATTATGGAGGCACGGCTCTGCCTGGAGATTGGGGAAGAGCGGTTATTTTTGGTCATTCAGTCCTGCCGCAATTTTTTAATCCTACAAATTACAAAACAATTTTTTCTACTTTGCCTACTTTGGATAAAAAAGATCAAATTCTGATCAATTTTGACGGCATTATTTATACTTATGAAATTTTTGATTTAAAAATTGTTCCGCCAGATGATATTTCGGTTTTAGAACAAAAATATGATAGTTCTTATCTTTCTTTAGTCACCTGCGTGCCGCCCGGAACTTATTGGAAAAGATTGATTGTTAAGGCAAGAATTAAGAAAATATGAGTCTTCTTTGTCATCCTGAACTTGATTCAGGATCTATATAGATTCCGGGTCAAGCCCGGAATGACACTTTTATATGGATATTATTAAAAAAACAGCTCAAGACATTAAAGATTTAAAAATTCAAGGAGCGACTAATATAACTTTAGCATCTTTAAAAGCCTTAAAAAAAGACTGGCAGGAAGAAAAATATCAAGACATTAAAGATTTAGAAGAAAAGATAAAAATACTTAAAAATACGCGTCCAACAGAACCCTTGCTTTTTAATTGTTTAAATAATGTTTTTTCTCAGGTTGAAGAATTAAATAGTTTAAATCATTTAACTCAAATTATTGATGATTTAGTTCAAAATCTGGATGAGATTCAAAAAGAAATCGTTCAAAATGGGGTGGGTTTAATTAAAGACAAAATGACTATTTTTACTCATTGTCATTCAACTTCAGTCGTTGAAATTCTCAAAGCCGCCAAAAAAAAGGGAAAAGAATTTAAAGTTTTTTTAACAGAAACAAGACCAAAATATCAAGGAAGAATAACCGCTAAAGAATTAATCAAAGCAGGCATAAAAGCAACCATGACCACAGATTCAGCCGCCGCTTATATTATTAGCAAAGAGGACAATATTCCTATTGACCTTGTTATTCTAGGCTGCGATGCGATTTTGCCTGATAAGGGTGTTTTTAATAAAATCGGCAGTTATGGCATTGCTTTTTCTGCTCATGAAGCCAAAATTCCTGTTTTTATTGCTGGTTCATTATTAAAAACTTCAATTAAGCCTTTAATTATTGAAGAAAGAGGGTTAGAGGAGGTTTGGAAAAAAAAGCCAAGAAATTTGAAAATTTTAAATCTTGCTTTTGACTTTATTCCGCAAAGATTTATTACGAGTCTGATTACAGAGTTTGGATTAATTAAATCAGAAGAAATAAAAACAATTGTTGCTGAACATTACTCGTTCATTTTGAGAAAAAATTAATTTAACCTTGTCATCCTGAACTTGTTTCAGGATCTATATAAATAAGCTCTTTTTATTGTATAGATTCCGCATCAAGTGCGGAATGACAAATGTAAAATATGAAACCATATTTATCATATCTTCATCTTCAAGAAAAAATCAATCAGGATAAAAATCTGATTGCTGTTTATAAATTAAAGCCAGAAAAAGAAGAAGATTTTCATGAAACAGCCGGAGGAATAGCCTCAGAAAGTTCAGTGGGAACATGGACAAAAGTTTCCACGGAAATAAAAAGTGTTTGGGACAGACTTCATGCTCGCGTTTTTGAAATTAATGAAGACTTTGGTTTAATAAAAATTGCTTATTCTTTAGAGCTTTTTGAACCTGGAAATATTCCCCAGCTTTTATCATCAGTGGCGGGCAATGTTTTTGGTTTGAAAGAAATCAATTCTTTAAAACTCTTAGATCTTTTACTGCCGGAAAAATATGTGAAAAGCTTTCTTGGGCCGGCCATTGGTGCTGATGGGATTCGGAAAATTACTGGTGTTTATGATCGGCCTTTGACTGGATCAATTATTAAGCCTAAATTAGGTCTTTCTTCAATTCAGCATTTTGAAGCGGCCATGGCCGTTTTTAAGGGAGGCGTTGATTTGGTTAAAGATGATGAAAATTTAACTAATCAGGCATTTAATTTATTTCAAAAAAGAACAGAATTAATTCTTAAAGGGCTTAAGGAAACAGGTCTAACCAATAAAATTTATGCTTTTAATATTACCGGATCAACCAAAATCATGAATGAACGGGCAAAATTAGTTAAAGACTTAGGCGGTAATTG
>JADHYG010000022.1 GCA_016782545.1 Candidatus Microgenomates bacterium | reverse complement strand
ACACCTTTTCTGCAGGAATTGGTCATACCTGGATTCATAATAGTCCTCGGAGAGGTCAAGAGTTTGTTACTAGAAAAATCAGTTTGGCTGTGGCAAGGATTAAATTGGGCAAACAAAAAAAACTTGTTTTAGGTAATTTGAATGCTCGACGCGATTGGGGATTTGCAGGTGATTATTGTATAGATTTAGATACAAGCATTTTAACAACGGAAGGCTTTAAATATTTTAATGAGATAAAAGCCGGAGATATAGTTCTGAACTATAATACTAAGGCAAATTGCTTGGAACAAGATAAGGTTATAAAGAAAGTTTTAATAAAGAACAAAGGAAAAATGTATATTTTTCAAGGTCGGGGATTAAAGTTGCGTTGTTCGGCTAATCATAGAATCTATTATCAAAAAAAATCCAAGAAAAGTAAGGGCGGGTGGAGTGAATGGAAGGTTTGTGAGGCTCAGGATTTTTATAATAAATTAAAAGATTTAAAATTGAGAAGAAAATATGATTTTAGACTGCCTCATACTCAAGGTTATAAAAATAAAGATTTAAAAATAAAAGACGATTGGTTTAAATTAATTGGTTATTTATTAAGTGAAGGCAGCTTATATGAGGGCAATCGAACTTTGCGGATTTCATTGTCCCAATCTAAGCTCAAAAACAAAAAGTTTTATGAAGATATAAAAAATTGTCTTGAAAGTCTTAATCTTATCTATAGAGTAAGAGAAAAAAGCGATGGAGTTGTAGAGTTTATCTTTAATAGTGATAGCTCCAGAGAGATAATAGGTTACTTTGACGGTTTTGATGTACATCAAATGCCTAAATGGATATATAAGGCAGGAGATGGACAATTGAGAATATTGCTTGAGGCAATGATGAATGGAGATGGTTGTTGGGCAGTAAAGACATACATTTCAAAAAGAAAAGATTTGCTTTTTGCCTTCCAGGCGGTTGCTACCATTATAGGTTATCGGACAATAATTAGTCAAAGGAAATCTGGTGTCTGGAGGTGTGTATTAGTTGCTTTAAGAAAAAAATATGCTTATATAATTGATTGTTTTGAGGAAGAAAGTGATGAAAAAGTTTGGTGCATTACAACAAAAAACGAAACAATAGTAATTAATAAAAGCGGGGGAATTGCCGTTACTGGAAATTGCAAGGCAATGCATCTAATGCTGCAGCAAAAAAAACCTTCTGATTTTGTTATTGGCACTGGTGAAAGTCATTCAGTTAGAGATTTTGTTACCAATGCCTTTGCTGTTGTGGGTATAAAAGATTGGCAAAGATATGTTAAAACGAGTAAAGAATTTTTGCGGCCGTCAGAGGTTCAACGGCTTATTGCTGATCCTGGCAGAGCAAAAAAATTTTTAGGCTGGAAACCAGAAACGAGCTTCAAAGAATTGGTAAAAATGATGGTCGAGACTGATTTGGAGAGAGAAAAATAAATGAAAGTTTTAGTTACTGGAGGCGCTGGTTTTATTGGCTCCCATCTTTGTGAAAAATTACTTAGCGATGGTTATCAGGTAATTTGCCTTGATAATTTCCTTACCGGCAGAAAAGTAAATATTAAACATCTTTTAAGCAATAAAAACTTTTCTTTTATCGAAGCCGATGTAACAGAAGAAAATTACAAATTACAAATTACAAATTACAAATTAAACTATATTTTTCATCTGGCCTCTCCGGCCTCCCCAGTTGATTATCAAAAATACCCAATTGAAACCCTGATGACAAACTCCCTGGGTACTTACAATATGCTTGAATTGGCAAAGAAAAATAAAGCCGGATTTCTTTTAGCTTCGACATCTGAAGTTTACGGCGACCCCGAAGAACATCCCCAAAAAGAAACTTATTGGGGTAATGTTAATCCGGTAGGACTGCGTAGTTGTTATGATGAGTCGAAGAGGTTTGCCGAGGCTTTGACAATGAGTTATTATCGCCAATTCAATTTAAATGTCAGGATTGTTCGTATCTTTAATACTTATGGTCCAAGAATGAAGCCGGATGATGGCAGGGTTATTTCTACTTTTATTAATCAGGCGCTTAAAGGAGAATCATTGACTGTTTTTGGCGAGGGCAGTCAGACTCGTTCTTTTTGTTATGTTGCTGACATGGTTGAAGGTTTGATAAAAACAATGTTTGAAAAAGGCATAAAGGGAGAAATATTAAATTTAGGTTTACCTCAAGAAGTCCAAATAATCGAATTGGCAGAAGCGATCAAAAAACTAATAAAGAGCCGTTCAGAAATTCAATTTGCTAAACTTCCTGTTGATGATCCGAGCAGGAGAAATCCAAATATAACAAAGGCAAAAAAGATGTTAAACTGGGAACCGAAAATAGGCCTTGAAGAAGGGCTTAAAAAAACGATAGAATATTATAGAAAATTCTAATTTCTAGTCCAAAGGACGATCAGCCTCTGGCTGATAATTTGAAATTTATTCTTATGAAAGTCGTAAATATCATTCCTACTTATAACGAGAAAGAGAATATTGGTTTAATGCTCAAAGCTTTAACCAAGCTTGCTCAAGCTAATCCCCAATATGATTTTGTTACTCTAGTGGTTGACGATGAATCACCTGATGGTACGGCTCAAATAGTTAAGGATTATATGAAAAAGGATGCTTTAACAAAATTAATTACCGGGCCGAAAAAAGGCTTAGGCCATGCTTTAATCAGGGGCTATAAATATGCGGCAAAAGAATTACAGGCTGATGTTATCATTCCCAATGATTGTGATTTTTCTTTTGACCCGGAGCGAATTCCGGATTTGCTCAAAAAAATTGACGAAGGTTACGATGTGGTTGTTGCTTCGCGCCATGTTGGTAAGGGTGGCACAGAAGGCTGGAGCCTTTTTAGAAAACTCAATCACTGGGTTTCCAATGTTTTTTTTGCCACTTATGTGGCTGGCGTGAAAGAAGTTAAAGACCATAATGGCAACTTTAAAGCAATCAGGGTTAAAGGTGTTCTTGATCAAGTGCCTCTAGATGAGCTATTGACCAAGGTTAAAATTCGCGGTTTTGGCTTCCAGTTCTATATTTTATATGCTCTTTCCAAGGTTACCAAAAAGTTCTATGAAGTACCGGTTGTTTTCAAGTTTCGTGTCCGTGGCGAGACGAAAATTGGTAAAAAATATTTTAAAAGCTATCTTCGTGATATTTTGGAATATATTAAGCTTTCCATTTTAATTCGTTTGGATCGCAACCAGCAATTTTTTAAATTTGGTATTGTTGGTTTTATCGGTTATTTAATTAACGCTTCTTTTTTATGGTTTTTTGGCAAAATATCTTTACCAGAATGGTTGATTTGGGGTGGTTCGACAGAGATGGCAATTATTTCTAACTTTACTTTAAATAATATTTGGACTTTCAAAAAAAAGCAAATTTTCGGTCCAACTCAGATTTTAAAAAAGTTTCTTCAGTTTAATTTAACTTCAGCCGGTGCTTTATTAATTCAGATTGTTTTTGGTACTTTAGGAACGATGTTTTTTGGCAAAGAGTATCGGCAGCTGCTTTTACCGATAATCATTGTTGGTTTAGTTTTGCCTTATAATTATTTTATGTACACTCGGGTGATCTGGAAAAGAAAAAAATGAATTGGCTGGTGGACTTCATTCGCCATAATGGCAGTTTGAGTATTTTTCTTGGCGGTATTTTTGAAGAAATTATCATTCCTATTCCTTCTCCTTTGGTTTCTATAGCCGGCGGCGCTTTTTTAGTCACGAAAGGGGAGCCTATTTTTTTGGCGATTTTACGAAAAGTTGCTTTGCCTTTTTCTCTAGGTGCTACTATTGGTTCAAGTCTGGTTTATTTTATCGCTTTTTTTGGCGGTCAATTTCTAATTGAAAAAATGAAAAAATATTTAGGCTTTGATTGGAAAATGGTGGAAAAAGTAAGAGATAGGTTTATTAAAGGCTCGCGAGATGAAATAGCCATTTTTTTGCTTCGGGCGATTCCTATTATTCCGGTTTCCTTAATTTCCGGTGTTTGCGGCGCTGTTCGAATTAACTGGAAAGAGTTTTATCTTTTTACTTTCCTGGGCTTAATGGTCCGGAGTTTTATTTTAGGTTTTTTAGGCTGGCAAGCAGAAACTACTTATGGAACTCTAGTTGAAGGTATTGATAAAATAGAAAGCTTTGTTTTTATTATTTTGTTTTTGGTTTTAGCCGGTCTTCTGGGCTTTGGTTATTATAAAAGAGATAAATTCTTCGGTTCTAAATCTTAAAGATATGGGGTCCAGTCGGCGATGGGTGCGGTGTTGTGGAGAATAAAATTTAAGGCGTAGATATAGATTCCTAAAAAGACAGCACCAAAGGCAATTTTAAACTCCTTTTTCTTTAAAAAATCTTCATAGGAAATAAGCATCAAAGGAGCTAAAGGCAGGCTATAACGGGCAACATCCCGATGGGCAATAAATAAAGTAGCGGTGAAAAAAATAGCAGCGAAGCTGAAAAGTAAATGACGCTTCTTTTTTAGAAGCTGAATGACGCCGATGGCGCCAAGGAGGTAAAGCCAGACAATATCTTCAGTCCAAATGTCGCCAAGCCAGGATCGTTCGCTGATAAAGGCTTGAAATGGTGGAAAAACCAAATGAAAGTTGTCGCCGGAGTGGAAATAAGCCAAAAAATCATTAGTTTGGATTTGGTAAAAGCAGAAAACAAGAAGTATTGTCAAAGGAATTAGGAGAAGAGGAATAATGGTTTTTAGATAAAAACGTTTTTTCCAGAGCAAAAAAAGTAAATATGCTCCCAAGAGGAGAATGGCCGGCGTTTTCGTCAGTTGAGCTAGGGCGCCAAAAATTCCTGCCAGCCAATACTTTTCTTTTTTAAAAAAATAAATCGATGTCAAGATAGTAAAAATAAAAAGAGGTTCGGGACTGCCAATGCTTCTTACAATCCACCAGCGGGCAGGCAAGAATAAAAAAAAGATAGAGAGCCAGAAATTCTTTGTTAAAAGATAGAAGATTAATACAGCCGCGATAGTGAAGATTAAAGTTGAGCCAAGCATTGCCCAAGTAGCCGGGAAAATTTTGTCTAAAAACCAGATAGTAAGAGGATAACCGGGAAAATGAGCAGGATAATACTCTAGAGGCAGGGAGAGAGAAAAGTTTTCAGCAATGCAGTCTTTTTGGTACCAGCACTTGGCAATAACAATATAATTTGGTCCATCGTAATTAGCCATTACCGTTTGCATGCCTTTTTCAGGCATTGAAAGACCAAAAAACCATGAACTTTTGAGAGCAAAAGGAAGCCAAATTAATAAGGTAGAGAAAATAACAATAAAGATGAGAATAAAAACTTCTTTTCTCATTAACTTTATGATAGCATAAAACTATGAAAATTCCTGCAATTTCCGTTTTTTTTCCTGCTTACAACGAAGCGAAAAATATTAAAAAAACAGTTACCAAAGCGGTTAAGGTTTTGGACAAAATTACCAGAAAATGGGAGATTATTGTGATTAATGATGGTTCGACAGATAAAACTGGTCAGGTTGTTAAAAAATTAATTAAAGAAAGCCCCAGGATTTCGATGATTACTCATATTCCTAATAAAGGTTATGGGGCCGCTCTTAAGACAGGCCTTTATAATTGCAAATACTCTTGGATTGTTTTCACTGATGCTGACGGCCAATTTGATTTTACTGAAATAGATCAATTTCTAGAAAAAAGAGATAAGGCGGATTTAATCATTGGTTATCGGCTTCAGCGCTGTGATCCGCCAGGTAGAGTCTTTATTGCTAAACTTTTGAAAATTTGGAATTTTCTCTTTTTTGGTATTTGGTTTAGAGATGCTGATTGTGGATTTAAATTAATAAAAAAAGAAGTGGTTGATAAAATCGGGACTTTGAAAACAGAAAGTGCTATTACTGAGACTGAATTTTTAGTGAGAGCAAAAAGAGCAGGTTTTAAAATTCTTGAGATTCCGGTTTATCACCATCCAAGAAAAGAGGGAGAGCAAACAGGCGGCAATATTAGTGTTATTGGGAAGGCCATTAAAGAAAGTTTTAACTTGTGGAAAAGTTTAAAAGGTTTTTAAGACGATACACCATAAAATATTCGCTATTCGCTGTTTTGCTTCTGGCTTCTTTTTTGCGGCTTTGGCGGATTTCAGAATATATGACTTTTTTAGGTGACGAAGGAAGGGATGCTTTAGTAGTCTGGAAAATTGTCACCTTTCAACATTTGACTCTGATCGGACCGCCAACTTCAGTAGGAAGCATGTATCTGGGGCCATTCTATTATTATTTAATGGCTCCATTTTTATGGATCGCTCAATTTGATCCTGTCGGGCCGGCTATTATGGTTGCTTTATTCGGTGTCGCTGCAGTTTATTTAGTCTATTTAATCGGAAAAGAATTTTTTAATTCTCGGGTGGGATTAATTGCCGCTTTATTTTATGCGATTTCTCCAGTTGTTATCACTTTTTCTCATTCTTCCTGGAATCCCAATATTATGCCTTTTTTTGCCCTTTTACTTATTTATTCTCTTTTTAAACTGGCGCGAGAAAAAAAATATCATTGGTTGTTGGTAGTTAGCTTTTCTTTGGCAGTCGCTTTGCAGTCACATTATCTAGGCTTATTGCTGATTCCTTTAATTATTTGGGAGTGGATTGCCGTTTTCAGAAAAACAAAAGAAACAAAACATTATATATTATATACTGGATATTCTATTTTAATCTTCTTAATTCTTTTTGTTGTACCGCTAATTTGGTTTGATTTGCGTCACAATTTTTTAAACAGCAGAGCTTTTATTTCTTTTGTTCAGAGCAGGGAATCGACAGGGTTAGGGATAGGAATAATAAAGAGATTAATCGATAATTTAACTTTTCTTTTTGAGAGATTGATTTTAGTAAAAGAAAAAAGGCTGGTTTGGCCATTCATTATTTTTCTCAGTGTTTCTTTAATTCAATGGTTTAGAGAAGAAAAAGATAAAATTAAAAGAAAAAATTTCAAATTACTATTTCTTTGGCTGGGGATTGGTTTACTGGGCTTAGGATTTTATAAAAAAGAAATTTATGATCATTATCTTGGTTTTTTATTTCCATTGCCTTTTCTTTTAACTGCCAAAGCGCTGGATTTTTATTTTAACAAAAAGATGATAAAATTTTTGTCATTAGGATTAATAATTGGTTTGGTTTTTCTTAATTTTTATCGCTGCCCTCTGCGTTTTTCGCCCAATAGGCAGCTTAATAGAACGAAATCTGTCAGCAGGAGAATTTTGCAGGAGGCAGGGGATCAGCCAGTAAATATGGCGCTTATTGCCGATAAAAATTATCACGCTGCCTATCAATATTTTGTTGAAGTCTGGGGAAGTAAGGTTTATAAAGCTGATAATAAAATTACGGAACAGCTTTTTGTTGTTTGTGAGAACGAACTTTGTGAACCCATTGGTCATCCGCTTTGGGAAATTGCTTCTTTTGGCTGGGCGAAGATTGAAAAAGAATGGCAATTTCCCTGGGGAACAAGATTGTTTAAGCTTATTCATAATCCCGAAGGTTAAACATCAAAAATGTAATGAAAAATTTTAAAGCAGAAATTTTAAGACATAAACTGATTTATTCTTTATTATTTTTTGTTTTATTAATCTCTTTGTTTTTACGGGTTTATAAACTCCACGAGTTATTAGGATTTTATTACGATCAAGGAAGGGATGCCTTAGTTATTCATCGCTTGATTAATGACCACAAACCCTTTCTGGTTGGTCCGGTAACAGGAATCGAGGGTATTTTTTTAGGACCTTTTTTTTATTACTTAATTGCTCTGTTTTATTTTTTAGGAGGGGGTAGTCCTGTTTTTGCGGCCGCTTTTTTAGCCTGGCTTTCCGTTTTTAGTATTTTAATTCTTTTTGTTTTAGGAAAAAGTTTTTTTGATAGACGAACAGGTTTGATAGCGGCAATAATTTGCGGCTTTTCTTATAGTTTAGTTATTTTTTCACGCTGGCTTGCCAATCCTAATCCTTTGCCTTTTTTTAGCTGTTTGATTCTTTTGGGACTTTGGAAGATTTATCAAGGGCGAGAAAAGATTTGGCCCGTGGTTGGTTTTCTAATTGGCCTTTCTTTACAAATTGAGGCGGCCGGAGCAATTTTCTTTTTACCGGCAGTTTTAGTTTTTATTATTTGGCAAAGAAAGAAAATCAAGAACAGAAAAATGGTAATTCTTGCTTTTTTACTTTTTCTAATAACTTTTTTGCCGCAGATTGCTTTTAATTTTCGACACCAAGGCATTCTTTTAAAAAGTTTTAAAAAGTTTTTATTAACAGAAAAGAGTTTTAAACTTTCTTTTTGGCAAGTGATCAAGCTTCGTTTGAATACTTATTTTGATGTTTTCTTTTCAAAGCTTTTTTACAATCAAAAAGTTATTAGTAAAATATTTTTAATAATATTTACTTCTTTTACTTTTATTTTCCGCAAGAGATTTCCTAAAGGGGTAAAAATTCTTTTTATTTGGTTGCTCTCTCCTCTTTTAGGCCTTCTTTTTTATCAAGGAAATTTTGGTTATATTTGGGACTATTATTTTGCTGGTGTTTGGCCGATTTTTATTCTTTTAATTGCTTTTATTCTTTCAAATCTTTGGGAAAGCTATTTTGGTAAAGTAATAACACTGGCTTTCTTTTTTCTATTTTTCTGGGTAAATTTAAACCTGTTTAAAACTTACTATAAAATTGGCATTGGGATTCGTTTTCGTGACCAGTTGGCTTCTATTGATTGGGTTTATAAAGATGCAGATCAAAATAATTTCAATGTTGATGTTTATGTTCCTCCGGTTATTCCTCATGCCTATGATTATTTGTTTCAATGGTATGGAATGGAAAATTACGACAAGCAGCCCTCAGAAGAAAGGGAGTCTCTTCTCTATACTCTTTATGAAGTCGATTCTGCTCATCCCGAAAGATTAAATGCTTGGCTGGTCAGGCAGGAGGGTATTGGTGAAATTATTAAAACTCAAAAATTTGGGGAAATTACTACCCAGAGAAGGAAAAGAAAATGAAGTCCTATCTTTCTGTGATCATTCCCTGCTATAACGAAGAGAAAAATCTTAAGAGAGGAGTTTTGGCAGAGGTAGAAAAATATCTTAGCCGTCAGGATTATAATAGTGAAGTAATTATTTCTGATGATGGTTCAACTGATAAAAGCAGAGATTTAATCAAAAAATTTATCAAAAAACACAAAAAATTGAATTTGTTAGAAAACAAGCATCAAGGGAAGGCTTTTACGGTCAAATCAGGAATTGAAAAGGCAAGAGGAGAAATTTCTCTTTTTATAGACATGGATCAGTCAACGCCAATTGCTGAAGTTGAAAAATTGCTGCCATTTTTCGAAAAAGGCTTTGATATTGTTATTGGCTCGAGAGGAGTGGTAAGAAAAAATGCTCCTCTTTATCGCCAAGCAGCGGCTCTTATTTTTGGCTGTTTCCGCAGAATTATTCTTCTTAGAAACATTAATGATACTCAATGCGGTTTTAAGGCTTTTAAAACAGAAGTGGCCAGAGATTTGTTTTCTAGACTTGAGGTTTTCAAAAAGCAGAAGGAAATAGAGGGATGGCGGGTTTCTGCTTTTGATGTTGAACTTTTATTTTTGGCGGAAAAATTAGGTTATAAAATTAAAGAAATGCCGGTTATCTGGGAAGATAAGGATATTGCTCAAGGAAAAAAGAAAAACTTTTTAAAGGAATCTTGGCAGATGGTTCAAGAGATAATTTGCGTTCGCTTAAATGATTTTTCTGGAAAATACAAAAAATAGACGGTTCTTGATGAAATGAGGCAAAGAAGTATAATAGATTAATAGTGTTTAAGAAACCCAAAGTAATTATTTTACTGGTTTTATTAGTTGTTTTCTTTTTTGCTTTTCGTTTAGCGAAACTTACCCTTATTCCTGTTTTTTGCGATGAAGCCATTTATATTCGTTGGTCTCAGGTGATGCGCGCCGAACCAACTCTTCGTTTTTTACCTCTTTCTGATGGCAAACAGCCGCTTTTTATGTGGCTAACAATTCCCTTTTTAAAGATTTTTTCTGATCCTTTATTTGCCGGTAGATTTTTATCGGTTTTGACTGGTTTTTTAAGCCTTGTAGGTATTTTTCTTCTAGCGCTTCGATTATTCAAATCGTTTAAAATCGCGTTTTTTTCAGCGCTTTTTTATACTGTTGTTCCTTATGCTTTTTTCTTTGACCGGATGGCTTTGGTTGATGGTTTTCTTTCTGCTTTGGGAATTTGGATTCTCTATTTTGGAATTTTATTAGTAGAGTATCAAAGATTAGATTTGGCAATGATTACAGGAATGATTTTAGGAGCTGCTTTAATTACCAAATCACCGGCCATATTTTTTGCTGTTTTATTACCTGTTTGTTTAATAATTCGATTAAACGAATTCAAAAAATCACCGTTTCAACTAGTAAAGATGAGTGGTTTATTTTTAGTGGTCTACTTTTTTGCCTTCGTTATTTATAACTCTTTGCGGTTGGGCGCAAGCTTTCATATGATTGCGATTAGGAATCGTGATTATATTTTTAGTTTACAAGAAGTTCTTCAGCATCCCTGGGATCCTTTTCAGTTTCATATTAGAGAAATTGGAGAATGGTTCGGTTCTTTGTTGACTTGGCCAATTTTTCTCGGAGCAATAGGGAGTATTATTTTGGGGGCGAAAAATAAACGCATTTTGCTTTTATTTTTTTGGTGCTTAATTCCCTTAATAATTCAGTCTTTCTTTGCCAAAGTATTTACTGCTCGCTATCTTTTATTTGCTGTCCCTCCGCTTTTGATTATTTCTGCCTGGTTTTGGGAGAAGATTTTAAAAAAACCTTTGTTTTTTATTTTACTTCTTCTGTGGCCGATTTGGTTTGACTATCTTCTTTTGACTAATCCTCAGAAAACGTCTTTACCAAAAAGAGAAAGATTGGGTTATTTTGAAGAATGGACAGCCGGTTACGGAATAAAAGAAATTGCCGATTATGCTCGTGAAAAGGCAAAAGAGAAGAATGTGGTTATTGCTACAGAAGGCTTTTTTGGGACCTTACCTGATGGATTGCAAATATATTTAAATCATGCTCCGGGGATAACTGTTTTTGGAACCGGTCAGATTGATGTTTTTCAGATTACCGATTCTATCAAAAATGCGGCTCAAGAGAATCTGGCTTATTTTGTTGTGAATGAATCACGGATGAAAATAAAAGACGATCCCAATTTAAAATTAATCAAAGAATTTCCTAAGGCAGTGCGGTCTGACGGCACTCGGGAAAAACTGCTTTTCTATGAAGTTTTGTTTAATCCAAACAATGATTAAAGATATGATAAGACAAAATAGAAATTTCGAAAAGTATCTTTCTTTATTTTTATTATTAATTATTATTTTTAATCTTTCTTTTTTTGCTTGGAAAAACAAAGAAGTTTTTCTTGAAAAATACGATGTTGATTATTGGGATAAAGTTTATAGTGTCTCGCAGTGGAAGACCCCTACGCCGGAGGAGTTTATAAATGATGCCGAACTTTATGCTGTTGCTGGGTCGAACTATATAAGGGGAGGCAGCCCGACTGAAATTAATCCGGAACATCCTCCTTTGGGAAAATATCTAATAGGACTTTCTATTGTTTTGTTTAATAATGAAAAGGTTGTAAGTTTAATTCTTGGAGTTTTGGTTCTTGTATTGTTATTCTTTCTAGGAAGAGAAATTTTTAAGAAGGATATCCTTGCTTGGATATTAGTCGTTCTTTTTAGTTTTGAGCCGCTTTTTAGAGAGCAATTTACTACCTCGATGCTTGATTTACCTCAATTATTTTTTGCTATAGCAGCTATCGTTTTCTTTTTGAAAGCCCAGAAAAATCACCGGTTTTATTTTTTAACTTCGTTTAGTTTGGGTTGCGTATCAGCAACTAAAACTCCTGTTTCGGCCGGTATGCTCATTGGATTTTTTCTTTTTTACCTTCTTTCTAATAAAGATTTTAAGAGAATATTATCTTTTATTGTTTTTACGCCTTTGATTTTTATGGTTTATTTTTCTTCTTACATTGTTCACTTTTTCTATAATATGAACTTGGGATACTTTTTACGCTATCATCAGTGGATGTTTGATTGGTGGACAGCGGGACGTGTTTCCTGGGGAAGGGTTTGGAGAATGTTGTTTACCGGTTGGTGGCGTACGTGGTGGGGAGAAGTGGAGTTTATTCGTTTTTCCTCTTGGACAGTATTTTGGCCATTATTAGTTTTTTGCTCGTTCTTGAGTATTATTTTTTATTGGCGTAATAAAAAAAAGGAAGTACTATTAATAATTTTTTGGGTATTTGGTTATCTTGGTTTTCTAAGTTTAATAGCAGTTTTCCCCCGCTATTTGCTTTTTATTTTCCCTGGGCTTTATATTTTAAGCCTTTTCGTTTTTATGGAAATAGCGACAATATTATTACCAAAAAAACTAATTAGAAAGATAAAGGAATGTTTCGTTTAAAAAATTATTGGCCGTTTTTATTAATTATTTTAATTTCTTTTCTGGCGGCTAAGCCTCTTTTTCAGTCTGGTTATTTCTCAATGCATGACGATTTGCAGTTAGGGAGACTTTTCCAATTAGACAAATGCCTTCGTGATGGTCAAATTCCCTGCCGTTGGGTGCCTGATATGGGTTATGGTTATGGCTACCCTATTTTTAATTTCTATTCTCCTTTTCCTTATTATTTGGCAGAGTTTTTTCACCTTTTTAGAATAAGTTTTATAGCCTCGATAAAAATTGTTTTTATTTTAGGGTTTGTTTTGTCGGGAGTTTTTATGTACCTTTTAGCTAAAGAGTTTTGGGGAAAAATTGGTGGTTTTGTTTCTGCTGTTTTTTATGTCTGGCTGCCTTATCATGCAGTTGATGTTTATGTTCGGGGAGCATTGGCAGAGTTTTGGGGATTAGTTTGGTTCCCTGTTGTTTTTTGGGCAGTCTATAAAATAGTGAAAGAAGACAAGTCTCGATTTATTCCTGTTTTGGCAGTTTTTTATAGCCTTTTGCTTTTATCTCATAATTTAATGTCTTTTTTCTTTACTCCGGCAGTAGCCTTATGGGGGATTTTTCTGGTTTGGTATTTAAGAAAACCTTGGAAAACACTAATTAAGTCTGTTTTAGGAGGAATTTGGGGGCTGGGATTGGCAGCATTTTTTATTTTGCCGGTTATTTTTGAAAAGAAATTTGTTCATATCAAGACGATGTTTATAGGCTATTTTAATTATTTAGCTCATTTTGCTGATTTAAGTCAACTTTTTTTCAGCCGCTTTTGGGGGTATGGGCCGTCAGTTTGGGGGATAGATGATAGGATGTCTTTTACTGTTGGTCCTTTTCATTGGATAATTGTTTTTGTTTCCGGAATTATCTTCGGTATTCTTTGGCTGCGAAAAAAGGATAAAAGGTTTTTACTCTTTACTTTTTTCTCTTTACTTTTTACCTTTTGTGCCTTTTTAACTCATCTTCGTTCCAGTTTTCTTTGGCGGAAGATTTCCGTGTTTGCCTATATGCAGTTTCCTTGGCGGTTTTTAGGCTTGGCTACTTTTTTTATTTCCTTTTTAGGAGGGTCAGTTTTAGTTTTGATTAAAGAAAGAAAGAAAGCGCTGCTTTTAGCTTTTGGTTTAATTGCTGGAGTAATTTTTTTTAATTTTTCTTATTTTCAACCAGAAGAAATGATTAAAATTAGCGATAAAGAAAAGCTGTTTTCCGTTAAGGGCTGGCGTAGGTTGCAAACCGATGCCATTTTTGATTATTTGCCAATTTACGCTGAAGAGCCGCCGGCCGAGCCGGCGCCAGAACAACCTTGGTTTGAAAAAGGAGAAGGGGAGATTAGTGATTTTAAAAAAGGAACTGATTGGCAGGAGTTTGGAGCGGTAGTCGAGACAGAAGTGTCTGTTATTCGTCTGCCTCTTTATTATTTTCCTAATTGGCGGGTCTGGGTTGATGGAAAACAAGTTGAAATCAGTTATGATAATTTTTTGGGTTTAATCACTTTTGATGTTTCAAAAGGTGAGCATAGAATTAAAGCCCGGCTAGGCAATACTCCGATAAGGTCTTTAGGTAATTTTCTTTCTTTGTTTTCCTTTTTAGGAATAGTGGCTAGCGTGGTAAAATTAAATAATGCAGGAAGAAATCGGTTTAACCGCGGTTAAAGAAAGGGCAATTAAGGGAGTAGTCACCTTAACGGGACGAACTTTTTTACTGCAAATAATTTCTTTTTTTGGTTTTTTTCTTCTTTCCGTTTTTCTTAAGAGAGCGGAGATGGGCTTGTTTTTTGCTGTTTCTGAATTAGTGGCGATTTTAGGTTATTTTTCTGATATTGGTTTGGCGGCGGCTTTAATTCAAAAAAAAGAAAAGCCAAAACTGGCTGATGTGCGAAGCACTTTTACCATTCAGCAAATTTTGGTTTTGATTTTAGTTGTTTTAGTTTTTATTCTTACTCCTTGGCTGCGCCGCTTTTATAATATTAACCAGCCTGGAGTTTTTCTTTTATGGGCATTGACGACTGGCTTTTTTTTAGCCTCTCTGAAGACTATTCCTTCTGTTCTTTTGGAGAGAAAGCTGCGCTTTGACCTTTTGGTTATTGTCGAAATTATTGAGAACTTGCTTTTTTATGGAATAGCAATTATTTTAGCCTGGAAAGGTTTCGGGGTTTCCAGTTATGCTTGGGCAATTTTAATAAGAGGCATTGTTGGCACAATTTTAATCTATTTTCTCTCACCGTGGAAAATTGGTTTTGCTTTTGAATTTACGTCCTTAAGAAATTTATTGAAGTTCGGCCTTCCTTATCAGACGAACAGTTTTTTAGCGGTAATTAAGGATCGACTAATGAATGTTTTTTTGTGGAAAATTATTGGTGCGACTGGAGTAGGAATTATTGGTTGGGCGCAAAAATGGGCCCAAATGCCGCTCAGATTTGTTATGGATTCAGTGATGAAAGTTACTTTCCCGGCTTATTCGCGGATGCAGGATCACAAAGAAGAATTATCTTTAGCAGTAGAAAAAACCTTGTTTTTTATTAGTTTATTTGTTTTTCCCATGCTAACAGGGATAATAATTTTGGCAAGACCATTGGTTAGTCTTATTCCGCGTTACGCTAAGTGGGAAACAGCTCTCTTTGCTTTTTATCTTTTTTGTTTTAATAGTGCCTGGGGAGCGGTGACTACGCCATTGACTAATGTTTTAAGTGCGGTCGGGAAAATCAAGATTGTTTTTAAATTGATGATAATGTGGACGACTCTTACTTGGATTATTTTTCCTGTCTTGGCTATTAAGTTTGGCTACAATGGAGTGGCCGCCGCCGCCGCCTTAGTGTCAATCAGTTCCATTGTTGCTGTCGCGATGGCTAAAAAAGAAGTTAAGTTTAGATTTGTCTCTAGTATTGCCAGGCCAATAATAGGCAGTATTGTTATGGGCGGTCTGATTTTTCTTTTAAGCCAATTTTTAGCTAAAAATATTTTCGGGATTATATTTTTAGTTTTATTTGGAGGAGGAATCTATTTTGGTTTGATCTATTTGATGATAGGGAAGCAATTTATTGCTGATGTTAAAAAACTTTTCCATGTGGTCAAAGCTCGTTAAAATCTTTATGCACTTTTTTTTGTTCTTGCTTTTTTCAATAAAATGTTTTTTAACTTCTTTAATTTATTTACAACCGATTCCAAGCCACTTTCCG
>JADHYG010000021.1 GCA_016782545.1 Candidatus Microgenomates bacterium | reverse complement strand
ATTTTTCTCTTCTCTATCCCTCTTTTTATCAATTTTTTTTTGTCTCTTTTGCTGATTGTTAAAACCTTGTCAAACTTTTTTACCCAAAAATTTTCATAAAAATAAAATTTTAATCCTTCCAGAAAATAGGCAAGTTTTATCAATAGGTTTTTCTCGTATTTTGTTGTTTGAAATACCCCTTCTGAGGAAATATTATGTTCATCATAAATCTTAAGTTTCTTCTGCCACTCATAAACATAAGTTAGGTATTGAAATGAGGTTTCATGATCACACCAGACAACATTAAATTTTTCTTTCCTTGTCAGCCGACTGATAAATTGAGTTGCTTCTTTTAAAAAATATTTCTGAACTCGAAAAGGCTTTGGATTTAAAATTCCAAGCAAGGCTTTTTGTTTAAGTCTTTGATGGGAAGTAGTAATAATAGGCGTCACAAATGTTTTAAAACCAAAACAAACTTCTTTAATCTGTGGTTCCCACCTTAAATCCTCTTTTTTCTCAACAAAAGATATTAAAAAAATCTGGTGTTTTTTTGCCAAAAGATTAAGAATCTTCCAAGTCTTAATCTTTCCCCCAGTGTCCGACGGGTAAGGCAAAAACTGAGTGATAAAAAGAATTTTCATTCTTTAGTCCTACATGGCGATAAGTTTTTTTCTAATTCAGTTTTTAATTTGAGTAGTAACCCTCGTAAATCGTAATCCCACCAATTGTCTCTTTGTCGATTAACCTAAATCTTTCTTCTTTAAAACCCCAGTGTCTGGCTCCGGCAACAAATCTAAGCCAAAAATCTCCTTCTGGTCCGAGTCGTCCTATGTCTCGATCTATCTCCCAGCTTGATCCAAATAACCAATATCTGCCGCTCATAATGGAGCTGAATAGCCTGTCGCGACCACCCTTTTCAAAAGAGTAAAGAGAAATATTATTTTCTTGAAATGGATAAGGATGTCGGTATTTAAGGTAATAGAGCATTGGCCACTCGTTAGCTCCCTCGTGGGCAACTAGAGTATCATTTTCTCTTAACTCTCTTTCAAGATATAGCGCTGGTTCTCTCCAGGACTCACCGAGTCTATTATTATATAAGTAGGTGAGTGAGCGCAAGTTCGTCGCCAAAAAGAGGGTTAAACTAATAGCGGAAATTATTTTTGTAAACAAATTTGGTGAAAATCTCAAAGATGAGACAACTAAAAGCAACACCCCAATACTCACTATGGCTAAGTTTCTGTCTTGAAAAAGTTTTGTTGAAAATTGACTAATTAAAAAAGAAAGTAAAAGGGGAACAAAAAACAAGAAAACAAGAAGGGTTTTTTCTTTCTCTTTGCTTTTAAAAGATTTTCCAAGAGTAACTAGTAACAAGAAGCTCAAAAGAATGGGAAGGAGATAAATTACCCTCTCTCCTTCTGATAAAACATGTTCAGCTATCCATCCAAGTCCAGTTGAAGAAAAAGTAACTACAAGTCGTATTAAACTTAAAAAGTCGGGCGTCCCTAAATAGTTTGTGTATTCGAAAGACCGAGGTAAATTAGTGAAAAAAATTGACAACCAGGGAAGGAAAATTAAAAAAATAACAAAATTTGCAATAAACCAATTTTTAATTTGAGATCGGCCCCATTTCTTTTTGAAAAGAAAAGTAAGAAAATGCAAATTTACAATTAATAACAGCCAAACAACAGAATAATCAAGATAAAGAGCTGCTCCGGCAAAAACCCCGAAAATTAACCAATCTTTCAGCCTCTTTGTTTCTATTGCTTTTAGATAAAAATAAAAATCCAAAAGCCCCACCATTATCAATGCCTGGAGATATCTAACCTGAGCGGAATAGTAAATTGAGAAAGCCGAGCTGGCATAAAGAAAAGCCGCCACTAGCCCATAAAGAGAGGATTTAAAAAATTGCTTTCCGACTAAAAAAAATAAATAAATGGAGATCGTTCCAAAGATTACAAAAGGCAATCTTAGAACTTGTTCTTTCACACTTAATTTTGACCAAAAATGGAGAAAAAGATAATGAAGGGGCGGATGAATCGGCACGTCTGAGTATTGACCAGTGATTAAAGTTCTAACGGAATTTTGGGCTTGAATAAAATTAAAGCCTTCATCGAAGATAAAACTATCATCTTTATAAACCAATAAATACCTTAAATAAAAACCGATAAGAATAATTAAAAATAAAGTTAAGTAGGTAAGAATTTTGCTGTTTCTCCTTTTCTCCATTTTTTTCATAACTACCTCCCCCGCTCCTCTCCTATCAAACATAATTTGTCAACTCTATATAAAAAAACAACCTCCCAATTGTCGGAAAATCTTCTCTCAACCATTAAGCAACGAGAATAAGGTAATACTTCCCTAGTCAAATAATGATTCTCTTCCGTTAATACATAATCTACATCAAGTAGCCATTCATCTAAACTTTTCCCATCATTGTCCTCGTCTATGAAGATAGAATCGTTATCTTTTTTGACATACCCCAAAAAAGCCGACTGAAGCTCCCTTGAAAAAGGCCAATGGGTTAAAATCCGCGACCCAGAATAATTGTCCTCCACCACCCCGGCTAACTCTTGATGCAGTTTTACTATTTCCAGATAACTCATATTAGCCTCCCTATCTCCTGTCTTTCCATACCAAGAAGAGATAAAAAAGGGAAGAAAAAGGATCATCAAACTTGCTCCGAGGCGCTTTTTCCCTAAGATAATTTTGGCACAAAAAATGCCCAGTAAAGAAAAGATCAGAGGAAAAGTGGGCAATAAATATCTCATCAAAACATACTCCCCGCTTCCCAAAAAAAAGAGCGGAAAGGCAAAAATCAAAAAAAGAATCAGCAAAACTCGGTGGTCTTTAAGAAATTTACCTCGGTCACATACCATTCCAATGACAACAAGAATAAACACCAGGGAGTTTCCATGCCCAACTTTTTGTAAGCCGAAAGTGGGAGAATAAATTGTTCTTAAATGGGTAAGTTTTGCCGTAAAAGAGGCAACAAAAAATTGACCAAAATTTGTAAAAAGGCCAAAATTATAGGGCCAAAGCCACCAACCATGAATAAGTTTGTTAGCTGAAATCCAAAACAAAAAAGCTGAGATTGGCATAAAAAATGCCAAAATTTTTTTTAGGGCCCAAGTACTATTTTTTGCTCGAATAATGCTTCGAAATAAATCAAAGCCAAAAATCAACCCAAAAATAACCATTCCCGGTTCTTTAGTTAAAATTAAAGCCACTCCCGCCAACCCAAAAAACAACCATCTTTTCTTAATATAAAAATAGGCAGTAATGATTGTAAGAGCAGCTAGAGGAATTTCTATTTGAAAACGACCTGCCTGGGCAAAAAAGAATGGCGAAAGAGCAAGCAATGCTCCGGCCAAGAATGCTTCCACCTTCTTTTTGCTTACCTCAAACGTCAAAAAATAAGTAAAAATTACTGCTAAAATTGCCCAAAGGGCAATGATCAGTCTTGTTGTTAGTAAAAGATTCCCGAAAAGATGAAACAAAAGTGCTGTTGTCCACATTACAAAAGGAGGACGATAGCCGTAGTAAAAAGTGAAAGGGTTCAATCTATTTCCAAGAAGATGACTTATTGCTTCGACGTACACCATCTCATCCCAGAAAGGCGGCGGCGGCGATATTAAAATCGGCAATTTTAAGACAAACACCAAGAAAGACAAAATTATAAGGTGACCAGCGGAAGAATTCCGTAAAAATTTCCAAAATTTCTTCATAAAGTCAATATTTTTTTAGCAATCTCTTTAAGGATGAACTGAAAATTTGTGGCAACTCTTCTCTTTTATTACAAGGCAAGATTCGGCAATAGCGCTGACAGTTTCTAATGACTTCTCTTAACCCTTCTGCTTTCTTTCCATGCCAAACTTCCCAAGGCTTTTGTTTTAAAAGATCACCGACCGGCTCCATGCCAAAACAAAGTTTGACCTTGCCATACTCATCAACTGAGAAATTTCTCACTCCAGTAAAACAAAACTTATATCTTTCAGTAATCGCAAGAGGATTTTTATAATAAATTTTCAAGTCTTCAAGCTCTTTGAAAGTATTTTTAATCGGAAACCCTGTTTTTTTTAATTCCTTCAACCCATCAAACACTTTTTTGATTTTTTGCCAATCCGTAGGCCAAAGAGGGCTTTTTTTAAACCAGTCTGAGTTGTAATCAGCATTACCAAAAAGCCATTTCGATTCTAAGGCTTCAAAGCGGATGGCATCAATGCCGATTTCTGCCGTCAGTTTTACTAAACTTTCAAGCTGGCCTAAATTTTGCTTCATAATCACTGTATTTATATAAATAGCAGGAGCTTTTGATCTCTTCCGAGCTTTCTTTAAATTTTTCAAAACCGCCACCGCTTTTTTGAAAGCACCCTCTTTTCCCCTTAAAAAATTATGAGTCTTCGGATCGGCTCCATCTAAAGAAATGCAAATCACGTCCAATCCACTAACAATTATCTTTTCAGCCATTTTCTCATCGACCAACCAACCATTGGAAGTTAAAATCGTGTAAATATTTTTTTTTGAGGCAAATTTTAAAATCTCAACAATATCTTCTCTTAAAAAAGGCTCACTGCCTGTAAAAAACAAGCGGAAAGGACCCAACCAATTTCTTAAATCTTTTAAAATACTCTTAACTTGTTTTGTGGTTAAATATTTTTCCGGCCTTGTTGGAACTCTCCAAAGATCACACTGTTTACAGCGGAAATTACAAATCGTTCCCACGCTTAAACCCACATAAAGAGGCTTGGGAATAATTTTAGGAAAACGAACCGCTAAAGATTCTAAAAAATAGTTCTTGGTATAAACAAGTCCGTACTGAAAAAGGCGAAAAGGATTTTTCATATTGCTTTTTTAAATTTTAATCTCATTAAAGTATAACCAAAAGAGGGCAATTCAATCAAATATCTTTTCCAGAGTCTTTTTGGCTCGGTGATCAGCCGAAAAAGCCACTCAAAACCCAAATCCCCCAACCACCAAGGGCATTTGGGCTTTTCTCCAGAAACAAAATCAAAAAGCCCGCCCACACACCAACCAACTTTGACCTTAAGATGAACAAGATTTTTCTTAAGCCATTGTTCTTGTTTCGGCACTCCCATTCCAACCAAAAGAAAATCAGGTTTAAGAATGTTCACTTGTCTAATTATCTCCTTTTCATCGCTCTTCCCAAAACAGCCATGATGGTTCCCTAAAATTTTAAGTCGAGGATATTTTTCTTTTAGAGTCTTTGTCATTTTCTCGGCCACTCCCCTTTCCCCTCCAAGAAAATAAATCGTGTTTCCCTCTCTTTCTGCCCTTTTACAAAACTCGTCAAAAAAATCTTTAGCCGTCAACCTGCCCGGCAACTTATACCCAAAAACCCTGGCCGCCAAAACAATACCAAAGCCATCAGCATAAACCAAATCAGCTTTTTTTAAAATCTGACGATATTTTTGGTTCTTCAGCGCTAAATTGGCACAATGTGCATTGAGATAGGTGACAAAATACGGCCGCTTTCGAGCCTCTTTAACCAATCCTACAAGTTCAGGAACAATTGTTTTTATAGAAACCCTATCGATTGGCAAATCAGCAAAAAAGATACGAGACATAAAAGATAGCTAATTGCTGATAGCTAATTGTTAATTAGATTTTCCAATTAACTATTAACTATTAATGTTATCTTTTCAATTTTTCCATCGTCAGTTTTATAATCGTATTAATTTCTTTCGGAAGTTCTCTTAGTCCACTTAAAATGTGCTTTTCCTCCTCAACTGAAATAAGCTTTCTCTTAAATGCCTTTTTACACCAGTGAGCGGATTCAAAAACAGAAGCTCTAGAGTTATAGTAGAATTTAACCTTGTCTTTTTTATGATATCTACCATAGCCCTCGGCAATATTAGCAGCAATTGAATCGGCAGCGTCTACAAATTGAGTCCCTAAAGTCTTTTTGGCAAACCAAGGCCACTGAGAAACAATTTCCCAAACATAATCAGACAGTTCCGAGGCTATTCGATAAGCGTTTATATCTTCTAGTTTAAAAGTTTTACTCATTTTCTCTATCAACAATTAACTATTAACAATTAGCAATATTTATTTATAGACGTTATCTAAAACCGCCTTAGCTTTTTCTTCATTATAATTTTTTTTAATAAAATCAAGACCAGCTTTAGAAAAGCTTTCGGCTAAATCTCTGCTTTTTAAAACCGAGACAACAGCTTTGGCAAAATCCGCTGGCTTATTCGCCAAAATTATCTCATCGCCATCTTTAATCTCAATTCCTTCAGCTCCGATCGTCGTTGAAACAACGGGAACACCGCTTGCCAGGCTGGTTAAAACCTTAATCTTTACCCCACCCCCTCCTCTTAAAGGAGCAACACAGCAAGAAGCGTTTTTTAAATATTTTTTAAGGCTTTTAACATTGCCCAAGAGTTTTATCTGAGAGTCCAAAGAAACAAGCTTTTTAATCTCTTCTCCGGCTCTTCTGCCCATCAAAAAAAGCTGGACTTTGCTAATTTTGTTTTTGATCAACGGAAAAATTTCTCTTATAAACCACAAAACTCCGTCTTTATTGGGCCACCAAGCCAAATCACCAACAAAAAAAATGTTCAATCTGTCCTTTTTAAAAGAAAAAAAAGATTTTGTCTTAAAACTAACGGGTAAAAAGAATGTTTTTTCTTGCTTGGCTCCTCGCCTAATCAGCTTCTCCTTGTCCACTTTACTGATCGCAAACCAATAGTCAAAATTGGAAATAATCCTCTTTTCGTAAAAATCAGCTTTTACCATCTCTAAAAAACTAAAAATTTTAAACTTATTAAACTTTTCCTTTTTAAAAATTCTTAAGTTAAACTCAGACTCAATATTGTGCTCTTCTAAGACCCAAAGACAACTTTTATGATCCGGCAAGTAAGTCGCCATATTCAAATGGTCAACATGAATCGCATCAATACCCTTTCTAATCCTTTCTTTAACAAGCCCCGCCAGTTTTTTGTCTTGATAGCGATAAACAATAAAGGGCAGGGGTGAGAAAATGCTTTTTAAAATATCTTTTTTAATCTCCCGAAACTCCGAAAGAGGAAGATGAGAAATAACCGTTTTTACCTTTATCTCCAACTTTTCTTCAAGAAGTCTTTGATGTTTTTTCTTTTCCTCTCTTTCCAAAAAACAAAACAAGTAAACCTTGTGCTTTTGGCTCAATATTCTCAGGGTTTGAAAAGTTTTAATCGCGCCCCCATTATCGAGCGGATAAGGTAAAAATTGAGTAAGAAAAAGAATTTTCATCTTAAAAATCTTCTGGCTTTATTCACCAGTAGTACTAACGCCTCTTTTCTACTCATTATCCGGTTACAAAGTAGGACTTTACAACCACGCTGACAACCAGCAATCTTTAACCTCTGTTTTTGAGCCTCTCTCCCATTCCAAATCTCCTCGGGTTTTTCTTTTAAGATATTGCCTATCGAAGGGAAATTAAAACAAAGTCGGACATCTCCGGCAATATCAATGGCAAAATTATTAACGCCAATAAAACATTTTTTCTCCCCACCAAAAGTAATAGGATCGCGATAATAACTTTTATATCTTTCAAAATCCTCAAAACTATTTCCAATAGGATAACCGTTTTTTTTGAGTTTTAGTAAACAATCTAAAACCTTTTTAGCTTTTTTATAATCTTTCGGCCAAAGAGGACTTTTTTTAAACCAATCTTGATCGTATTCGGCCCCAAAGTTTTGCCAAAGAGATTGAAAATAAATCGCATCAATCCCTTCTTCTTTTGCCCAAAAAGCTAGTTTCTCCAATCCAGACAGCGTTGGTTTCATTATAATCGTCGTCACCGACAAAAATGGCCTTGACGGCTTTCTAAACTTAGAAAGCGAACTCAAAGCACGAACAGCTCTTTTGAATACTTGAGAATTACCCCTTAAGCGATTGTGAACTTTAGGATCAAGGTTGTCTAACGAAATGCTGATACTATTTAAACCACTCGCCACTATCCTTTTCGCTAAAGTCCCATCAATTAAAAACCCATTCGAGTTTGTATGCACCAAAATTCCTAAACTTGAGGCATATTTTATTAAAGGAATTGTCTCTTTGTTTAAAAACGGCTCGCCCCCGGTTAAATTAAGCTGAAAAACCCCTAACCATTTTTTAAGCTCTCTCACCACTTTTTTCATCTCGCTCAACCTCATTCTTTTAAGCTTTTTTCTTTTTTTCCAGATGTCACAGTGAAGACATCTTAAGTTACAGCCATCCTCAACTTCCAAAGAAACAAAAGTTGGCTTAAAAGAAACCTTCTTTTTTCCAAAATAAAAGGGCGCCAAAAAAGCTTTTCCTGCTAAAGAAAGTTGGTAAAAAACAATCTCTTTTCTCATAAACTCCTTAAAATCCCCAACATTAAAAAGAAAAACTCAAAATTTATTCTGTCGGCAGTATAAACCAGGGCGGCCAAAAGATAAGCAAAAACTCCCATTAGCAGTCCAAGCTTTATTCCTTGAAATTCTTTCTCAGTCCCAGCGTGGGATAATGAGCTTTTTAGGATCAAGAGTAAAAAAATCAAAAAACAACCAAGCGCGGGTAAACCCAATTCCGAAGCCAAAAGAAGATAAAGATTATGGACTGGATAAAGAAAATGGTTGGCAACGCCGGTAAAATTATTAACCATCATCGCTGATAAAAAATTTCCTGGCCCAGTCCCTAAAAAAGGATGTTGACTGATGATGTAAACCGCTTCTTTGGCAAGATCCAGTCGAGAGCTTAAGGTGCTATGTTCTCCATAATCGCTCCAAAGAGAAAGTTTTAAACTTAAAACCCTTTGCATCAAAAGCGGTGAAGCAATCAAGAAAATAGCGGCAATCACCCAAAAAAGAGATTTATATTTGAAAGAAAAAATCCTTTTTTTAACGAGATAAAACAAGAAAACTGCCGTGACAACAAAGAAAATCGCCCAAGCCGCTCTGCTAAAAGTGAAAATTAGTCCTGCCAAAGAAAAAAGAAACGCCAAAGAAAGAAACCTTCTTCTTTTTAGCAAAGGATTTTTACAAACAATCTGGCTTAAAATTAAAGACACGAGCATTAACCAAAAAATTGCCATCGTATTAGGATCAGTGAAAGTACCCATAGAGCGAGATTGGAAAATATTCTCTGCCGCTGCTTTTCCCAAAGGCGCAAGCATTAACCCTTCTTCGAGAATTCTTCCCAAAGGCCTTTTCAGTAAAAATTGACCAATGGCAAAAAAGCCTTCGAAGATTGCCAAAACAAATAATGTCTGAATTGTTAGTGGTAAAAGCTTTTTATCCTCCAAAAAATATCTGGCCACATAATAAGCCAAGACAGCCTGAGGAATAAAAGAAAAACCAATAAGGCTTAGCTCAAGATAACTTGAGTTAAAAAGAGAAACTGTTCCTAGAAGCAAAAAGATCATCAGTAAAAGATCGGTTTTGTCAAATGAAAGCGGTTTCTTTTTTTTAAAGCTCAAGACACTCAAAAGAAAAAAAGAAATCAAAAATCTCGCTGTGATCGAAAAATGCAAAAACAATATGTCCTGTCTTGGAGAGCGAAAATAAAAAGGCAAAGGAATCTCCACTTTAAAAGTCCTCAACCCCCAGCCAAATGGAAAAATCGCTACCAAGGTCAACCAAAGTGCTTTTTTCCAGTCTTCTAAAAGATAAAAAAGATAAAGGCTAAAAAGACCAACTGCTGGAAAAAAAGTTTTATTATTAAAACTAAAAAACAGCAGTCCATAAAGAACTAGTTGAGCAATAAGAATTTTTCTGGAAATATTTTCTTTCATAAGAATCTTTTTCATTATATAATACTATGGCTGGGAGATAAATAACAACTTTATTGTTCGAGCGAATGTAAGTGAGTCGAGAACTAACCATCAATGAGACTTCTCGACTCGGCTTTTAGCCTCGCTCGAAGAATAATGTCCCACCCACAATACTATTAAAGATGAAAAAAGAATCTCTTGTTAAAATCTTAGTTTCTTTAATGCAAAATCCTTTTTCTTGTCCTCTTTTTCCCCAACTTTTATCAAAAAAGGGCTTTAATCAATTACTTAAAATGGCTCAACTTAACAAAGCCACCACATTTTTATCTCATTTTTTAGATTGCCAAAAATGTCGATCAAAGCTACCTTCTTCTTCTTTTGAAAAATTGACCAACATTTATACTACTTGTCTTGCCCAACAGATGATGGGAGAAAAAGAAAAAAAATCACTGGGTAAAATTTTTAATCAAAAGCAACTAAAAGTAGTGCTTTTAAAGGATTTTTCTTCTTATCCAAAACTTTATTCTGGCAAAATCTTTATCACTGGCGATATCGATCTACTAGTAAAAAAAAATGGCTTGCAAAAAGTCGAGGAATTAATTAAAAAAGACGGCTATTCTTTACGGGAAAACCTTATTCTCAAAAACCCGCTCAACAAAAAAACTTTTCTTTATCAAGAAAAAAGTTTTTTTAAAAAAGGAAAAGTTCCTTCCCCTTATCTTGACCTTCACCTCCAAATAGCCATCCCTAGTATTGGTGAATTTAGGCCAATCTCTGAAACCGTTGTCAAAAGCTTAACCGATGAAGTTTTCAAACACTCTAGAAAGAGGAAGGATCACTTTTTTGAGCCAGAAATAGAATACTTCCTTACTTTTTTAATTGTCCATTATTTCTCAAGTGATCTTTGTACCTGCTTGAGAAATCTTTATGATATTATCGCTTTAGCTAAGCTTTATGAAAAGCAAATCGATTGGCAAAAATTTTGGCGACTTACCCAAAGACATGATCTTCAAAAAACTGCCCTCTTTTTTCTTCTATTAGGAAGCCGCGTTTTTAAGCTTTCCCTTCCATTATCTTTTCAAAATCAAATCAAAATCCCCTTTTATCTTAAAGCTTTGACCGCCAAAAAATCTCTCGAGAGCATCGCCATCTTTCCTCCAAACTGGAAGTGGCACAACAAAACTCCTGCCTTAGAAAAACTTTTTAAGGAAGATTTTTTCTTTAAAGCTTTTTTAACCGAAGATGTCAATTTAAGTAGGCTAATGCGGCCACAAATAATTTTTTTCTTTCTTAGCTCAGTGCTAAAATTAACCCTTTTTAAATTTGATGATTTTTTTCAATCGCCAACGAAAACTTTTTTTATATCGAAAAAATGATTGTCAAAATACTCCATCATCAAAAATCCAGGAAATTCATTGTCTGGTTCAAATAACGCTCCAGGTTTAAAGGTTGGGAAAGCTTGAGCAACATTCGCCTTTTCCTCCCAGCCAGGAATTGGACAAGCCCGATAGAAAAACTCTGTTCTATGAACATCGGCTTCAAAGAAACCATCAACATAACTTTCACAAAAAAACTCTCGCAAATAAATAGATTCTGTCCAGCCAAATTTGTCAAAGGGAGTCTGACTAAAAACCAATCTCAATTCACTTGGATCCTCTACATTATTATCTAATTTTTGCTTTATCCATAACCATTCCTCTTTATTGATAATCATCTCGCCCTTGCCGAGGCTCGAGGTGTCGAGTAAAAAAAGCCGCACTTTCTTGGTCATTTTTGAAGACGCTTTACTCTCTTTTAATTTATAGACAACTTCTTGATAAGTCGACCCAAAAAGTTCTTGAAAATAGTCAAAGCCTCTTCCTCCTGCTTCTCTGCCAATATCATGATTTCCAGGAATAAGATAATAAGTGAGACCAGAACCATCTAAAATTTCTTTCAGTGCCAGGAAGTCTTCTAAAGCGCCGTTTTTGGTTAAATCACCAATCAAGATAACAAATTCTGCTTGATAATTTTTTGCTTTTTCTAAAGCTTCCTTTAACAATGGCTCTACTGAAGGTTCTGCTCCCATGTGAATATCACCAATGACCGCAAAAGTTAAAACTTTATCTGCTTTATAGAAAGTCTCTTGAGTTTTTGGACCAGAAGTAATTTCAGACCCCTCTTTCTTGGATAAAGATTTTTCCTGTTTAAAAAAACTTGGCTTCAGCCAAAAAAATGCCCCCACTAAAACTATTAATAGAATAGCTAAAACAATTATCTGTTTTTTCCTAAGCTTACTTATTTTTTTCATCTTAGTAAATTTTATTCCCTTCAAGGTCAAAGATCTCCTTTATCATCGGATGAAAATCAATTCCCGGAAGATAAAGAGAAATACCTTCTCCTACTTTAACCTTCTTATGCTCATAAAAATACCAAACTCCTCCTTGTTCTTTAACTTTTATCTTGATTTTTAAAGTCACATCTCTTCTGGTTGGATTTTTTCTTGCCAAAACCTCTCCCCGATCAGTTGTCACCACTATTTCGGCCAGCTCAATCTTTTTATCTAAAATCTCAGCAATTACCTCGCCTGGTCCATTTTCCATCTTTCCGCCGACAGGAATTGCTTCGGCCTGGCAAGGAAAAGTGTTCATCCAAATCGCTTTAACCACGAACTCTTTTTCCTTCCTTTCATCTTTAAGCCCCTCAACAAAAGTGACCAAACCGTAAACATAAGTATTAGAAAGATGAAGTTCTATTGGTCCCCCGATTTCTAAGGGTTTGTTTTTAAACTCTAATTTGCTTGTCTTTCTGTTTTTTGAAACCTTAAGATTAAAAGTAAGATAAACATCTTTACTCTCGCCACCGAATTCTAATTTTTTTATTTTCAATACTTCTGCTATTAACTTGCCCGAAGAATCAAACTCCTTATCTTGAACTTTAAATGATTCACTTACCCAATATGGTGGCGCTTGACCAGCATATGTCCAACCAGTGCTCGTAGAAACAACTCTCACCTCAGTTCTTGCCCAATTCTCTTTACTTTTGGTCTTGACCATCACCCAGCCCAAACCCATTAGAATTAAAAATCCAATCAAGATCTCAAAAGCGCCAATTTTCTTTCTCAACCTGCCAATCTTTTGCCAAAAATTTTGTTTGCTTTTACTAAAAGTCATTTTAGATTATAATAATTTAGGCTATAATAATATAGAAAGATGAGAAAAGCAACCGCCAGACAATTTTTTGAACTTCTTTTTGCCTTCACCCAAAAGGAGATTAAATCCCGTTATAAAAATGCGGTTCTGGGATTTTTATGGATGTTTCTAAATCCCATCATCCAAATGCTCGTCATGGGATTTGTTTTTTCTTTAATCTTTCGCTTTGGCATTAAAGACTATTATCTTTTTTTATTTGCTGGTCTTTTACCCTGGAATTTTTTTGCCTTAAGTGTTAATAAAGCTACTCCCTCCATCGTCTATGAGCGAAGCCTAATCCAAAAATCCTCTTTCCCAAGAGAGATTATTCCTCTTTCAATTGTTCTTTCTAACTTCTTTCACCTCTTGACTTCTTTATTTTTGTTATTAATTTTTTTAGCTGTTACTGGCAAATGGCAGATCTTTATTCCTTTGAATTTTCTTTTGTTCCTTACTAATCTGTTCTTTCTTCTCGTTTTCACCGCCGCCGTCTCCTTGATTACCTCAAGTCTTAATGTTTTCTGGCGCGATGTTGCCTTTTTTACTCAAGCTCTAATCTTAATTTGGTTTTATGTCACTCCGGCTCTTTATCCCCTTTCTATTATTCCCCAAAGGCTTCAGACAATTTTTTATCTCAACCCGCTTTCAGGCATCTTTACTTCTTTACAAAAAACGGTTGTTGGTCACGGCAGCTTCCCTTACTCAATTTTAGTCGGCCAATTTTTGTTAATTATTTGCATTTTCATTTTCAGCGTCATTCTGTTTAGAAACAGATCAAAATATTTTAGTGATTGGTTATAAAAAAATAATTAATCGTTAATAGTTAATTGCTAATTGTCAATAGAATAATTGAATGAAAAAATACTTAAAACTAGAAGATATCACTGCCTATAAAATTGCTTCAGAGCTATCTGACATTGTCTATGAAATAGTCTCTAAGTGGAAATGGTTTGATAAAAGAACTTTGGGAGCACAGTTTGTCAGCGCCATTGACTCAATCGCGGCCAACATAGCAGAGGGTTTTGGAAGATATCATAAGAAGGACAAAATTAAGTTCTATTACAACTCTCGGGCATCTGTATTTGAATCGGCTCATTGGGCTAAGAAAGCGGATAAAAGAAAGCTTGTTGCTAAAACGGAGTCAGATAAAATACTTAATCTTCTCAGAAAACTTCCTAAAGAAATCAATAATCTCATTAGTTTAACTAATAAATATCTAGAAAAATGAAAAATCAATCAACAATTAACAATCAGCAATTAGCAATAATCTCAATAGATAATAGTTAATGGTTAATAGTTAATAGAAGATTAAGTTGTGTCCATCAACGATTACCTATCAATATGAATCAATTAACAATTAACAATCAGCAATTAGCAATAAAGATTGAAAATCTTTCCAAAAAATATATTCTTCATCACCAAAAACCAACGTTCGTGGAATCTTTTTTCAAAAAAAAGGAAGAGTTTTGGGCCTTAAAAGATATCAATCTTCAGGTTAAAAAAGGAGAAAGATTGGGTATTATCGGCCCAAATGGCGCCGGCAAATCAACTTTATTAAAAATCATCTCTGAAATCACCACTCCGACTACCGGCATAGTAAAAACCAAAGGGAGAGTTGCTTCTTTAATTGAACTCACTGCTGGTTTTCATCCTGACTTAACTGGCGAGGAAAACATAAACATCAACGGACTTCTTTTAGGAATGACTCGAGCGGAAATTAAAGATAAATTTAAGGCTATTATTGATTTTTCCGGTCTTCATCACTTTATCGATGCTCCTTTTTATACTTATTCAGGCGGCATGATGCTCCGTTTGGGATTCTCAATTGCCATTCACGCTGACCCGGATATTTTAATTGTCGACGAGGTTCTCTCGGCCGGAGACCGCTCGTTTCAGGAAAAATGCCAAAAAAGAGTTAAAGAGCTTTTTGCTAAAAAAACAGTTGTCTCTGTCTCTCACAATGAAAAACTGCTAAAAGAACTTTGTCCAAAATGCCTGTGGCTTCACAAAGGAAAAATCAAACTCTTAGATAAAACTGAAAAGGTAATCAAGGCCTACATTCGTTTTTTTGAAAGATAAATTGTTACTAAAGTTTTGCACTTTTCACCTCCGAGGTGGGGTCGAAACGTCGACCACTCCTCGGACGGTGGGAGTTTTAAAAAGTGCAAAACTTTTATTATCATTCTTCCGTAAAGTCTTCCTACAACATAAATCGTTTCTCTGACAAAAAAATAAAAAGCTGCACCAAGATAGACCGCTTTTCCCTTTTTCAAAAAATGATTGGCCATTCCAAAGGTTCTTTTGAGCAAAGATGGCTTTTGGGCAATAAAGGCAATTTCCTTTTTGAACAGTCCGGCTATTTTCGGCTTGGCCCCATATTTTGCGTTAAGAATCCCCTCTGTTCTTCCGTAAAGAAAGGCTACCCTGGGTATGTTAAAGATTGACCCCTTTGGTTGAAGATGTCTGACGGCAACTTGGGAGGCATAAACTATTTTGCAGCCAGCAAGCTGAAGTCTTGCGGCTAAATCTCTTTCTTCGCCAATGAAAGGAAAAAGCTTGGCATCAAAAACACAATCTAATTTTCCCAAAATCTTTTTTCTGAGAAAAAAATTGCCAGCGAGCAGAAATTGTAGATAGCCCCCTTTTTTAAAACTGGATCTTTGCCTAATTCTCCTCCAATCTTTCTTATTCCTTAAAGCAAACTGCTCACTTAAAAAATTCTTTTCAGAAAAATGATGAACGATTTTTCCCTGATAAACGATGCCTTTCGCTGAACGGCGAGAAAGAGCTTTAATTTCTGACAGCCAGTTTTTTTGAACAACACAATCGTCATCCAAAAAAGCAATAATCTCACCTCTTGCCCTTTTAACGCCTAAGTTTCTAGCAAAAGAAGGGCCTTTTTGGGGTTCAAAAAAATACTTAACCGAGAATTTGCTTTGAAACCAAGAAACAACCTCCCATGTATTGTCCAAACTGCCATTATCAACAACCAAAACTTCGTCTTCTCGATCCACTTGCTTAACTAAAGCACTAAGAGTCTTTTTTAAAATCTCAGCCCTATTTCTGGTAGGAATAATAACAGAAACATTCATTTTCGATCCTTGACAAATCAATTTTTTTTGCTTACTATGTTTATAGTAGCATAAAAACATTTGATACAAAATAAGCAAGGAGGTGAAAGAATTCATGAAAAAAGATGAAAAATTCCACAAAACCCGTAAAGAAAAATATCAAGCTCCAGAAGAAAAAGTAGAAAAAATAAAAATCGGCACTGGAGAAGGCGGAACTGCGTCGTGAGATAACCAATCAATCCGATTCAAATCTGCACTTCTTGCAAGAATTCTTCTTTCAAATACTTTGAAATGAACTTCATTACGTCACTCTGAGCTCTTTCCTTTTTGACTTCAAACCGATCACATACTAAATCAACAATTTTTTTTATTGAATGAGTGGTTCTAAGTTTTCTCCAAATAAAAGAGGCGGTTTTATTTAAAGTATGGATGGTTGCCTTTCGAGGATCTAGAATATAAACCACTCCTTCAATTTCCTTAAACATTGTTTCTTTGTTTCTTTTTATTTTTGTTGTTGATTTCAGCATCATAGATTAGACAAAAAAAGTTTTTTGTAAATGAAATCGATATTTTCTTTTTAAGTTTACCAAGTGTAAACATTCTTTGTCAAATAGCTGATACCAAACTTTTAAAGGAACTGGTTGAAACTGCTCTGGTCGCTGACTTTGATGAGCTAAACAGGCTTTTGCCTTTACCTCAACCAAAAAAGCAATGTTCAAGTAGTGAGT
>JADHYG010000020.1 GCA_016782545.1 Candidatus Microgenomates bacterium | reverse complement strand
TTCTCAAGCCTTGCTGTTTTCCCTTCAACTTTTAAATATTCGTGAATATGCTTGCAGGGAAACCCTCCTTTGTTCTTTTTAAATAATCTTAACTGGTGATCTGGCCACCAAATACCGTGTTTAATCCACTTGCCAAAAATAATATTTTTTCTTGGAGTCCAATAACCAATAACGCGATTTTTTTGTTTTAATGTTTTAATGATTTCATGTTTTAATGATTTTGATACTCTTTCATCAGCGTCGAGGTTTAATATCCATTCATTAACTGCTTTTGAAAAGCCAAAATTTTTATTGATATTGAGCATTAGATTATTAGGACGAATAAAAATCTTAACTTTTTGCCCCATAGACGAAGCTATTTCAACAGTTTTGTCAGTTGAGGTGTTATCAATCAAAATAATCTCATCCGCCAACTGGCGGACAGATTCAAGACATTCTTTAATATTCTTTTCTTCGTTATAAGCAGAAATAACAACGGTTATTTTTATCATCTTAAACTTCGAAATTCAGAAAGAACTTTTTTCTTAAAAAGAAAAAACAAACTACCAGCATAAATTATAACGCCTGAAAAGACATAAAGAAAGAGACCAAAAGGAGTAACGGGTAAACTTTTCTTTAAAAATAAAAGAAAAACAGCCATAATCATTGAAGAAAGAAAAGAGGGTAAAATATTAGTTAAAATATCAAATTGAAGATGTTTTTTAGCAATATAAACAACTAAAAATGATGTTAGACCCATTAATAATGATGCACCAGCCACACCATTAAAACCAAACAGAATAACAAACAGAGGTGTTAATAACCAAACTAAAGATGTCCAAAAAACCATAAATTTTAAGGTGATTTTTATTTTTCCAATGGCATTAAGAGCATTAGTTAAAGGAGTGGAAAAAGAAGCTAAAAGAGAAGTAATGACAAAAAGATAAAAAGAAATAATGGCTGGCTCCCATTTTTGATATTTAGGAATAAGCAAAACAATTGGCTTAATCACAAATAAAAGCCCTATTCCCATTGGAAAAACAATTAAAAACAAAAAGAAAAGGGCTTTATTAATTGCTTTTTTAAGCTTTTCTTGATGAATCTGTAATCGTGAATAAACAGGAAAAGTAACTTTAATAATACTGTCCATAACTAAACGAAGCGGTATTTCTGCCCATTTTTTTGCCCAGCCAATATAACCAATTTGAGAAAAAGGCAAAACCCTGCCCAAATAAATAGTCAAAAGATCATCTTTTAAAAGAGCTAAAAAGCTGTTTAGCTGAAAGGGAACACCAAAAGATAAAAGGCTTTTGGCTGCTTTTTTGTCTAAAGAAAAAGCCGGCCGCCAAGGTTGAATAAGATAAATGGCCATTAACCCAGAAGCTCCTCTGACAATCACGGCAAAAATAAAACTTCTAATTCCCCACCCTTTCCAAGCCAAGAAAACAGACAAAGAGTAAAAAAAGACTGTTTCAACAATCTGAGGAATAACCAAGCGATTAAATTCAAGACGCCTTTCTAAAATAATGGAGGGAATTGTTTTCAAAGAAGAAAGAAAAAAAGCAAAAACTAAACTTCTAAAAAGCCAAAGCCCATCATTGCTTAAATGATAAAAACGAGCAACACCACTTGAAAGAAATAAGGCCAACAAAACAACAATGACTACTAAAATTTGTTGAATTGTAAAAGTAGTTTTTAAATCAATGTCTGTTAATTTTTCTTTTTTTTGAATTAATGCGGCCGCTAAACCGATATCAGAAAAATAGTTAAGAAAATTAACAACAGCAGAAACAACAAAAAAAACGCCAAAAATTTCAGGGGAAAGAAAAACTGTTAAAGCAAAAACGCCAATAAAAGAAACTATTTGTAAAACCAGGCTCCTAGAAGTAAGAGCTAAAACTCCGCTTACCGACCGTCTTTTTATCTCCTTTATATCAATTTCGCTCATCTTTGTATTTTACCATGACCGGGCCATAATTCGTCATGCTGAATTCATTTCAGCATCTCTTGGTGGTTTTTTAGATCCTGAACCAAGTTCAGGATGACATTTACCAGTCAGATTTTATCTGATAGAGCCTTTTTTTATTCTTTTTTGTCTTCCCATCCAGGAATAGTAAAGCCAAAAGTCTTTATTCCTTTAATTTGCCAATCTTCAAGATTATCTAACCTGTCACTCTTAACAAGTAAGTTTGAGGTAGTATCATTATTTTTAAGCTGTACATAATTCTTAAGAGTCAAGTCAAAAAGAATCCTTGCTTCATTACCAACGCTGGCATAATCATAATAAACAAAGTTAGGAGGATTTTTTTCTAAATCCATTTTTAGCTCATTTTTCAGTTTTTCGTTTGAAAATATCCATTCATAAGTATATAAAAAACGATTTTGGGGAGTAAGCCCGCTTGAAAAATATAAAATTTGCTCTACTGGAATAGTCATTAACTTATCACCATTATTCGAAAGCGTCTTTATTACTCTCCCTATGCCTAAAAACTGCGAAAAATTCACCCAAAAATCTCTTTCTCTGTCTACTTTTCGAAAATAATCTTTAATTAAAAAATTGCCAGAATAGATTAGTGTTAAAAAAGCAAGAGAGACAACAATGAAAGAAAAAAATGTCTTTTTTTCCTTATTCCATAAAGAAATAATCTCTCTAATTTGAATCGTCATTAACAAGATTATTAATGAAAACCAAGGCAAGCCATGAAATCCTCCGTAAAAAGTTGCTTCGATCTGTTCTGGTCGAAGATTAGCAAAACCAAGAAGAAGAAAAGTAAAAAACAAAAAAACCCTCTTTTTTCTTTTTTTAAAAAATAGATAAATAAAACTTAAAAGATAAATAATACTTAAAAACCACACAAACAACCCAAATTCTGTTTTAGGAAAAGAAATGGCAATAACAAATGGTCTTAAAAAAGCAAGGGAAAATTGTTCAAATAATCCTTTATTAATAGTGTCTTTTAAATAATGAGTCATGATTGCCGCTTTAGTATTAAAAAAATAATCAAAATAACTAACAAAGGGTAGAAAAACTAAGAAAAAGATCATAAAAATTACAAAAAAAGAGATGAAAAGTCTTTTTTTAAATCTCTCCCTTAAAAAAAGATAAAAAACTAAGATGGCTGTAAAAGGAATAAGAATGAAAAGTTGAAACGGAATTAAAATCAAGCTAAATAAAAACAAAAGCTTTCTTAAACCACTAAGGTCATATTTTTTCCAATTCAGCCTCCAAAGACACCCTAAAACATAAACTAGAGGGAAAATAACAAGAGACTCAGCTAAAAAAAGATCACCTAATAAAAATCTCTTTGATATTTCAATAGCAATAGAAAAAACTAATCCAGACCAACCAAATTCAATTAAAAATACCAAATACCAGAAAACTGAATAGAAAAAAACTGCTTCGCGATGTCTTTTTATAAACAGAAACAAAGAATTAGGCTTAAGAGTTTTATTAATCAAAGCACTAAAAACAGCCGGCATTGGCTGTTTATGAGAAAAAATCTCCGAATAAAGCTTTTTCCCTTGAGCCATATAATGTCCGGCGATCATATTTTCATCTTCATCAACAAAATGAATAGAAAAGATGTGTGATTGAAGAGTTCGGAAAGAGAAATATAAAAAGAGAAAGAAAAGTATAATCAGGAAAAACTTTTTTAGTAAAGAAAGCTTATCTGTAAACATACAATTTCTGTCATGCTGAACTGGTTTCAGCATCTATATAGATTCTGAATTAAATTCAGAATGACAAAGGTGGCGTTTTTGATAATATCATCTTCTTCTTCCATGGTTGTGTCCGAAAAAGCCGCCAGAGACCTTTTAAATCACCCATTATTGTGGGTAAAACTCTGACTGTTGATCCAGGATTATCCCGCCAAGTGACTGGTTCTTCGTAAATTTTATAACCTGATTTTTCTCCAATAATTAATAATTCAGAATCCATAAACCACTCATTATCTTTAATAATGGGTAATAAATTACGGACAGTTTTCTTAGTTACTGCTTTAAATCCACATTGAGCGTCTGAAAAAGAAATGTTAAAGAAAATCTTAATTAAAATATTATAACAATGAGAAATAATTTCTCGCTTTAGAGTGCGATGATAAACTTTAGATTCAGGCAAAAGCCTTGAACCAATAGCAATATCGAAATCAGAAATCAGAGATTTAATTAAAAATGGAAAGTGCTTTAAATCAGTTGATAAATCAATGTCCATGTAAGATAGAATGTCAGCCTTGCTTGCCTGCCAAGCCTTTTTTATGGCTCTGCCCCGGCCCTTCTGAGAAAGATGAATAAAACCAATCTCTTTAAACTGACGAGAAAGCTTTTTGCTAATATTAGCAGTTTGATCAGTTGAAGCATTATCAGCAATAGTAATTTGCCAATTAAAATCAGTCAAGTTTTCTTTTAAAAAATGGTAAAGCTTAAGAGTATTTTTCTCAAGCTCTTCTTCTTCGTTGTAAACAGGAATAACAACTTCAATCAAAGATTTTTTTGACATTCAGTCCTCCTATCAAAAGCATGACTAAACTAACCAGAGAAATAAAATTGGCCAATTTACGAATAGGGGTATCAGTAAAAACAACCTCCACCTCATGTTCTCCACTGGGAATCCTCAAGGTAATTAATTTTAATTTCTCTGATTCTGTGATTACTGTTTCTTTCTTATCTATAAAAGCCTTCCAGCCGGGAAAATTAAAAACATTGATTCTCAAGCTTCCTTCACCTTTGGTTTTTAAAATTTTTTGATGAGGAATATTTTTAATCTTAACCACCTCAAGCTCTCCATCAATTATTTCATAAAGTGTCTTGGCAATTTCTTCTTTCTCAATATCTAGTTGCGTTGTCGCAATATCAGAAAGCTTTGTTGCCACTCCTTTGGGCACAAATTCAAAAGACATTTTACTCACTCGCCATTTCAAATCTTCTTCATTTGTGTAATCCTTATCAACAACATCAAGAGAACGAGCAGGCTGAAAATAATTTTGATGCATAAAAATCGGTAAAAAAACAATTAAAGAAACGATTATTAATTTAAGTGAAAATCGTCCTTTAATTCGTTCATAAACAGTTCTTACCACTGCGCCAGACAAAAGAGAAGAAAAAAAGGCGGCAAAAACTAAAAATCGCCAAGGAAATTGCAAATACCACAAAAACTTAAGCCTATCCCAAATAAACTGGGAGTGAAAACTAATCATAAAAAGAGAGAAAGCAAAGAACAAAAAGCAAAGAACAAGAAAGAACTCTTTCTTTTCTTTTTTTATAAGAAAAAGAAAACCAATAATGCCGCCCAAAAAGCTCAAAATCAAATGGGGCTTGCCTACTTCAAAAGAAATTCCATCTTCAAGTCCAAAAAGAGAGCCTCCATATCCCCAAGTAGATTGCCAAAGCTGTCGTAAATAAACAAAATGAAGTTTGTAACTGGCAAGTTCTCTAGTTAGAATCTCATTAACAAGAGTATATTTTCTCTCAAAAAAAGCAGGCAGCCAAAAATAGCAGCTTAAACCTAAAAACAAAAGAAATGAGGTTAGAATCATCAGAAAGACTTGTTTTTTTTGTTTTTCTAAACAAACAAGATAAAGAGCATAGATAAAATAAAAAGGCAGAAAAATAATTGTTACTAAATTATGACTTAAAAGCAAAAAACATAAAAAAACAGTGTTAATAATTAACCATTTCTTGCTCTTTTCTTTGACTAGTTTAAAAGTCGACCAAAAAACTGCCGGCAAGAAAACAAATGAATAAAATTCAGCCAAAGCACCGCGAACATAAAGGTCTACAGCATGATAAGGTGCATAAATATAAAAAATTGCCGCCACTATTCCCCCAATCTTGCCAAAAAATTCTTTTGCCAGAAGATACATAAAAAATCCTGAAAGTATAAATCCCAAAATCATCACGATTTTTGTCGCTGAAATTAAAGAAAAACCCAGGAGATGAAAAACTTCGCCAAAATAATAAACAAAGGGAGGATAAAAATTATAAAAAGGATAGCCATAACCAAAACCTAAATTAGCAATCCACCTGGGTGGAAATTGACCCGTTGACAAGGCTTGATGAAGCTCATAAAGGCGAGCAATTTGTTCATCATCATGCATGGGGAAAAAACCAGCCTGAAAAAGTGGTTTAATTGCCCACCAAGATAATAATGAAATCAAAAAAAATGGCCATTTTTTCTTTAATTTTTGAATCATTTCCGATTCGTCATGCTGAACTCGTTTCAGCATCTATATAGATTCTGAATTAAATTCAGAATGACAAAGACATTCTATTTTATCTACTTATTAATCTTAAAAAGATAGGTTTCTCCTATTTTTTTCTCTAAAGACAAGGTGTTTAATTCTATCATATTAAAAACCGCCTTTTTTAGCTCTTTTTCTGAATCAACCAATAAGTGTGTTAATGCTTGGCCTTGATGTAAATCAACAAGCAGATAGTCAGGTTTGTCGGGCCAGAAAAGCCACCAGCATTTTAACTCACCACACATCTCTTCTTCTCTTGCCCAAAGAAGAAAAATATCATCTCTATGAGTTAAATGAGCAACTAAATTATTTTGAGTGACAATGCCAGCGTCTTTTGGTATGGCTTCATTGATATAATTAATCATTGCTTGATTGTCATCCATATATTTTTCTCTTTGCCAATAATACCCTTTAGACAATTTGTTTAAAGGTAGATGAAGACGATAATCTAAAAACAAAGGAATGATAATTGCTAAAACAGCCAACTTGTTAATATTAATTTTCTTTTTCTTTAAAGAAGAAAAGCCGTCAATCATTCCCCAGGCCAAAATTGGTGCAATTGAAGCTCGATAATGCATGTAAAACCCCCACATCGATGAATACTTGTCTCCTGATAAAAAATATTGAGAAAAATCAATTAAACTCAAAAATAGAGCTTTAAAAGAAAGAAAAGGTAAAAAAGAAAACCAAAGAAAGGAATAAACTAAGGTTTGAGTTTTTTCTATGGGAAGAAAAAAGTTTTTAACAAATCCAAAAATATTATCTGGTAAAGACGGTCCATATTCATAGCCGGCAGGAGAAAAATAAGGAATAATTTTGCCAATCACCAGAAAAAAATATAATAAAGATAAAACAGTTATTAAAACGCCAATTTTAACTTTTTTCTTAAAAAGAGTCAGAATTCCTAAGCTGAAAATTATTAAGGCTAAGTTTTCTTTTGAGCCTAAAAAAAGAATCGTTAAAAAAGTAAATTTTCTCCAATCTTCCTTTTCCCAAAAAAGAAAAATCCAAGGCAAAAAACCTATTCCAATCATAATGGCATGAAAATCAAAGTTAATGGCGTTTTGAATGCCAAAAAAAGAAAGATAAGAAAATAAAACCGCCAAAATAGGCAGTAATGAAAGCTTTTTGTGCTTGGCTAATAAATACAATCCAAAAGCAGAAAAACCCATCCAAAAAGCCTGAAAAGCCAACAAAGCTCTAACATTATCCCAAAACCAATATAAAGGCGCTAAAAAAACAAGGGTGGGAGTAAAATGGTCTCCAAAAATAATCTTTTCCTTAATCGTGCTGTAAGGAGTTTTAAAACGAGAATATTTCCAAACTACCTGGTCATAAATACCCAAATCATAAGCAAAAGAGTCAAAGCGCTGATGGCGAATGATAGAAAGTAAACTATATAAAACAACAAAAATAAAAATAAGAAGAATTACGGCCAAAATTTCATTTCTTTTTCTTTTTTTGAACATATTCTTTGACAGCAACGCCAAAAAGAAACACCAAAGAAATCAAAGAAATAATATTGGCTGTTTTTCTAAGCACTGTTTCTTTGAAAATTACTACTATCTCATGACTATCTTTTGGCAAACTAAACTGGATCAATCCATATTTATTCTCAAAATCAAAATCCCAATCTTGATTATCAACAAAAACCTGCCAACCGGGATAATAAATCGTGTTGATTTGAATTAAACTCTCCTCTTCTAGTCTAACTAAAAAACTGATTTTATTAGATTTAACAACCAAATCTTCAATTTTTCCTTTGCCTTTTAAAATTTCTATCTTATTCTCTGCTCTTTTCTGAGGATGATCCTTTACCCAAACCGGCATATATTCATTGGCAACAGTTGTCGTCGCTTCATTAGTAGTATAAAAAGACTCATCTTTAACAACATGATATTCCGGCTTAATATAGCTGCGATTTAAAATTAATAAAAAAACAATAAAAAAGAAAGCAGTAATTTTCTTGAATTTTTGCGGCCAGAACTTAATTAATGCTCCGGCTAAAAAAGCAGTTGAAAATGTTGTTAAACTTAATAATCGCCAGGGAAATTGGATAAAATTATAAACAAGAAGAACTCGCCAAAAAAAATAAGAATGTTTTGTCATCAAAAAAAACGAAACAAGAAATATCAAAAAGAAGAATTTAATTTCTTTTTTCTTTCTAAATTTTGACTTTATCAACATCAAAACACTAACCAAAATAAAAACTAATAAATTAAAAGTGCCTATTTGAAAAGAAAGAGTGTCTTGATCAGAAAGAGGAAGAGAGGGTCCATATCCCCAGCTAGGCACCAAGAGTTGTCTTAAGGTTGGAAAGTGAACAAAAAAATTACTGATCAAAACTTGACCAAAAATAACATGTTTTTTTTCTAAAAGCGCTGGCAGCCAAAAAAAACAGGAAAGAAGAAGACCGAAAAAGATAGTAGATAGTAGACCCGCCTTGACTCGGCGAGGCAGGTAATAGATAATAGATTTTTTTTCTTTCAGAAAAAAAATATAAGCAACGGTTAAACCTGTAAAGAACATGGCCATGGTATTATGAGAAGTAATTAGAGCGGCTAGTGCCAAGGCGCCAATTATTAGATCAATTTTATGGCGCTTTTTTCTCAAACGATCAATGCTTAAAAAGATTATTGGTGGAAAAATAAAAGCCACTGCCTCTCCTAATGAACCGCGAACATAAACGTCTAAAAATCGATAAGGAGTATAAACATAGACTAAGGCGGAAATTAATCCTCCTAATTTTCCCCAATGATTTTTAGTCCAAAGAAACATAAAAATTCCTGAGAGAAGAAAACTTAAAATAAAAACCACTTTAATTGAATTAACAAAAGAAAAACCTAAAAGATGAAAGAACTCTGTCAAATAAAATGAAAAAGGGTAAAGAAAGTTAAAAACAGGATAGCCATAACCATGATTTAATCTTCCTGCAAATCTAACTGGAAACTGACCATCTCTTAACGAACGATGAAAATCAGTTAAACGAATCACCATCCACTCACCATCATGAGAGCTAAAAAAACCCGGCTGAAAAAGCGCCCAAACCGCCGGAAGACAAAGAATAATTATTAAAACAATCCACAAAAACTGCTTTTTCATATAATTTGTTTAAACTCTAATTTGTGTTTTCTAATTTGTGTTAAAATTTTATCGAAGTTTACAAATAAAAACAACTTTTAGTCTCCATAGAACTTTATTAAAAGCTTAGCTTTTAATAACACTGTTAATAAACGCTGAATCAAAAATAATAAATAACTGAGATATCAAAAATAGAATGAGAAAAACAGTTCTTTCAATTAATCATGTATATCATATTTATAATAGAGGTGTAGAAAAGCGAAAGATTTTCCTTGACTCAGCTGATTATTCCCGCTTTATTTCCACTCTTAAGCATTGCTTAGACTATAACTATCCTTACAGTTTATTAAACCTGCGTTTAAAACAAGCTGAATCTCCTGAAAAGAAACAAAAAGTTCTCCTCCAGCTTGAAACAAGAAGAATTAATCCTTTAGTAGAAATCTTTTCTTTTTGTCTCATGCCCAATCACTATCACTTAACTCTTAAACAATTAGTTGAGAATGGCATTTCTAGCTTTATGCATAAAATTGGCACTGCTTACACAAAATATTTTAATATTCACCAAGATCGCTCAGGCAGACTTTTTGAGTCAAGTTTCAAAGCTATAAGAGTTGAGACAGATGAACAATTAATACATTTATCTCGCTACCAACATCTTAATCCTCAATCTTTAGATATAACTAAGTCCAATGAACTGGTAAATTATCCTTGGTCTTCTCTATCAGCATACTTAAAAGATAAAAAATTTTCATTCATAAAACCAGAAACAGTTTTATCTGCTTTTAAAAGCTCAAAAAGCTATTTGAATTTTGTTTTAGGAGAAATTGATAAATTTGAAGTCTTGCGATTAGAAAAAACTGCTATTGATGACGACTTTAGTTGGTTTGGCAATTTTCGCGCTTTAAAAAAAGATCGCCAAGAAAAGCTTCGACAACATTATATAAAAATGCTGTTACAAAGCAATTATTAAAAGCTAAGCTTTTAATAAACTATTTTGAAGCTTTTGTGAAAAAGGATGTTTTGGTAAAATTGAAGTATGCAAATCAAAATAAGAAAAATAAAACCAAGCGATATAAATTGGATAAAAACCGTTTTTAATAAACGTTGGGGTGGTGAATTTATTGTTACCCATGGAAAAATTCATAAACCTGAAGCGTTAGATGGTTTCATCGCTGAAGCTAATAGTGAAAAGAAAGGGTTAATTACCTTCAAAATTACCAAAAAAGAATTAGAGATTATTAGCTTAGATAGCTATTTAGAAAAAAGAGGACTAGGCTCGCTTCTTTTAAGAAAAGTTATTAATCTGGCAAGGAAACAAAAATTAAAGAGAATTTGGTTTGTCACTACCAATGACAATCTTGTCGCCCTAAGATTCTACCAGAAAAGAGGTTTTAATTTAGTGAAAGTTTATCCTGATGCTTTAAAACTCACCCGTAGACTAAAACCAAGCATCCCTTTAATTGGAGATAACGGGATTCCTTTACGAGACGAGATTGAATTAGAACTAATTTGAAGTAGTTTCTCCTCCAAATTAGTTCTAACATCGTCCATAGCGGGAACTCTAACTTATATCAACACTTATTTAAATATCGAAACAGGAAAATTATTGAATTTAGTAAAATTTGATTAAATTTAACGCAAATCAAATAGGGCTAACCAACAGTCTTATTAAAAGCTAAGCTTTTAATAAGACTAATAATACAGACTAAAATTGAAATGATAGAGATTGCGAAACCGAACTTAAATGAAAATGGCTGATAAGAAAAAGTTATTTGATGCTCGCCGTCAGGAACTCCAATTGCTCGAAATGTATAATTAGCCCGATAAATTTTTGTTTCTTTTTTATCTATAAAAGCCTTCCAACCGGGATAATAGCTGTCGGAAAGAAATAGAAGTGAATCAGCATTGCTCTTTGTTTTAATAACAATTTGATTAGGTGAATAAGAAATAAATTCTGCTTTGCCTGAATTTTCTTCATTTGATTTAAGATGACTAGATATTTTTTCTTCGAGAATAATTGTTTTGGAAAAATCAAAATCAGCAGAAAAAATCTTTTCAATAATTTCTTGCTTGTCCTTTAAAACCAAATAGTCATTAACTAAAAAAACACGGGGCAGAGCTTCCAGACTCTCATAGACTTTAAACTTCTCTTCTTGCCAAATAAGTTTATATCTATCTTCTGGATATTTCCAAGGCTGTGGATCCCAACCCTTGGTTGGAACATCGTCTTTATCTAAGATATATTTAATGCCTAAAAGATTAAATATTTTCCTTCTATTTTCACTGTCTTGATTTGGAAAACGCGCATCAGAACGTAAATATTCTTTGGGTATTTCTCCTGTTTCAATGGCAGCAATTAATTCAGCATATCGACCAATTCTCAAAGCATCATATCCTTCGGCGGCGTAGATTTTATAAAAACTGGCAAAATTATCGTCAAAATGAGCTGTATCAACACCATAAAATCTATCAGGCGCGGTTGTTTTGCTTTGTAAAAATTCAGTGACTGGATGGTCGGGAAAAAAGAACTTTTTAGGTGAAAAAGGATTGTATTTATTCAAACTGTAAAATAAATTCAGAAAAACAATTATTAAAACCAGCGCCTTGCTTAAAGAATAAAATTGCTTTTTTATTGCTCCTGGAAGAATCTTTATTTTTCTTAAAAGAAAAATTCCCAAAATAGCAACAAAACTTAGTGTCGGCAAAATTAAATTTCGTCTTGTGACCGCCAAATTCATAGCGGAAAAGTTATTATTAGGAAAGGCTCTTGCTCCGAAAAAAGCAAAAAACCAAAGCAATATATAAATCAAAATGAAAATACTAATTAATAAAATTAATCTTCTATTTTTAACTGATTTTTTTAAGCGATTAAAAAAAATGTCAAAACCAAAACCAGCGAGAAAAGCTAAATTAAAAAAAAGCAAACAAAGCATTCTTGCTGGAGTGCCAGACGAAAGTATTGACAAACGAAGAGTTTTAACAATAAATGAAAGCGGGCTTTTAACTGTTAAAAAGAGAAAAACTAAACCAGTACCGTAAAGAAAACTGAAGATTTTGTTCTTTTTTTTAAAAAGAACCGGAATAAAAGCAAGAAATAAAGGAATAATGCCCATTGATGGAGTTAAATCACCATAATCTTGACCCCAAAAATTATTAGCAGCCGGATTGCCAAAAAAATCAGGAGCAAAAAAAGTAATTAATTGTCGATAAGGAATAAGAAAATGATCAAATGTCCAATTGGCAAAGTCTTTAGCTAGAGGCGCCTGCTGATAAAACTCATAGGTGGGAATTAATTGAACGGCTGCTAATCCTAAACCTAAAATCAGAAAGAAAAAGAAGTAAACAATGGGTTTCTTCTTTTTGGCTAAGCTCCAAGCTCGAAAAAGAAAATAAGTAATTGAATAAAGAATAATTAAAACCGCAGTCTGTGGATAGCCGGCAAAAATACTAAGAGCAATAAAAAAAGAAATAAATGGATAAAAATATCTTTTTTTATCAACCAATATTGACTCAATTGAATAAACTATCAATGGCAGCCAAAGATAAGTATGACCAATAATATCAATTTCAATCCAGGTAATAAAGAAACTTGAGGAAATAAAAGCAAAGCTGGCTAAAACACTAGCTGCTTTTGAAACTTTAAATTTTCTTAAAAGTAAAAACATAAAAACCATGCTTAAAAAAACTTGAAGAATAGTGAGCATTGTCCAGGCAGTCAGAGGATGAAAGATTAAATATAAAATATTAAAAGGATAAAAAAGACCTGACTGATAATTGGCCAACAGCGGATTACCTGAAAAGGTATATGGATTCCAAAGCGGTATTTTTACTTTTTTAATTAAATCAAAAGCCAAGACTTTCCAAGGCAGCTGCATTCTAATTGAATCAGAACCAATAAATTCCTTATGAGTTGTCCAGGAATTATATCCAGAAAATCCACCGCTGCTCCAAGGAAAGAAAAAAGAAACCAGTAAATTACCGGCAAAAGGATAAAGTCCAAAAGCAACTTTATAAAAAAGAACTAAGGTGAGAATTAAAAAGAGAATGATGGGAAAGGTTCTATGGCCAGCAATTCTTCTTTTCATAGATCTTCAGCAATCACTTGATAGAAATACAAAAAAACTTCACCTTTCCCCTTTCTAATCTTAAAAATAAGATCTAAAGGCCAGTTCTGAGGGACTTCCTGAGTTTCTTTCGTAACTAAAAAAGTCGGAATTTTCTTTGCTTTTTCTTCTAATTCTTGAATCACATTATCCCCAAAAGGCCAATAACCTTTAATTTTAATATTAGGATGATCCACTAAATAAAGTTCTAAAGAGGCAGGAAAAAGACCAAAAGTTCCTTCGGTGCCAACAAAAATTGGCCCTTTTTGAATCTCATCTTGAAGATAAGCAATCACTTCTTTCACTCCTCCACCCGCCGGCCAGTCATTAATGTATTGATTCAAATCGCTTTGAGGAATTAAGGCATTAGCAGGATCAGAAAGAATCTTACCATCAATATATAAAGGATAAACAAGTAATAAACAATAAACGCTTATCTTAAATATTTTATTCATTGTTTCATTGTTGTCTTGTTTCATTGTTGCCTTGTTAATCGACCAAGCAGCAAGAACAAAAAGAGGCATGGTCATAAATAAAATAAACCGAGGATAAAGAACTTTTCCAAAAAGAGCCAAAGCAACAAAAGGTGCTGAAAACCAAATAAAAAGCAATAGCTTTTCCTTTGTTTTTTTCCAAAAAACAAAAATAGAACCAATCACCAAAATAAAAATTGGCCAAGTAAGATAAGTTTGAAGCCAATCAAGCTCCCCTTTTAAATTGCCGATAAAAAATCTTAACGGGTGACTCAGCCATTCTTTGAAAGGATAAATAAAAGTAGTGTCTTTTTGGGCAACCATATGAAACCAAGGAGAAAGACGAAGGACACTGTAATAAATCTGAGAAAAAATGATCGCCATCAAGGCTAAACCCAGCCATCTAAAAAAGCGATGTTGACGATCTTTTTTCTGCCAATCAAAAAATAAAAGTGTTATTGGTAAAAGATAAATACTGAAAAATCCTGAGGTTTTAGTCAAAATTCCCCCACCCAAAATCATTCCCAAAATCAAAGCAACATCAAGACGCAAAGTTCTCACTAGCAAAATCGCAAAATATAACGACCAAATAGAAAAGGCAGCTACCAGCGAGTCCATTAAAGCCATTCGATCATACATGAGGCAAAAAGGAGAAATAAGATAAAGAAAACTGGCAAAAAAACCGATCCTTTTTTCTTTAAAAACTTCTTTTGCCAGGAAAAATATTCCTATTAAACCAGCTAAACCGGCAAAAACAGAAACCAGACGCCCGGCTAAAAGTGGCTCTTTAATAAATTTCATTAAAACCATTGCCAGCCAAACAAAAAGGGGTTGTTTGCCGTCAGTTAAAGAAATAAATCGCCAGGAAGAATCATTTTTGGCAATTTGCGCCCAGCGAAGATAAATTGCCTCATCAGTAAAGATCGGTAAAAGGGTCAAGTTTATCAATCTAGACACTATATATAAAACTATAAGCGCGAACATTGATAAAATTAATTTCTTATTTTTTTTCATGACAAAATATTTTCTTAATCATTATACTGTGGCTGGGACATAAATAACAACTTTATTGTTCGAGCGAACGTAAGTGAGTCGAGAACTAACCATCAATGAGACTTCTCGACTCGGCTTTTAGCCTCGCTCGAAGAATAATGTCCCACTCACAGATTCTGAATCAAGTTCAGAATGACAGAGATAACGGAATCATGTCTCAATCACACCTCTTTTTTTATAAACTTATTGAAAAAATAAGGAATAAAAAATATTGAAAAAGCTAAAATCATTGGAATAATTATTACCCAAAGTTTAATCATGGGTACAGGCGGATCCCAATGACCAAAATATAAAAATAGGGCATAATGAAGAAGAAGACCAAAAGAAAAAAAAGAGCTAATTAGCATTGACCATCTTTTAACATCCAGCGCTAAAAATGGCAAAACCCAAAGAAAATACCAGGGCTGAATTTCTTTTTTAGTTAAAACAAAAATTAAAGACATGGTCATTAAAATTACTGTCAATCCCCTTTTAAAGCCAAAAATTAAAAGAGGAAAAAGTAAAGCAGTTACATATTTGATTCCCACAGATAACAAAAAACAAATAACAGATAACAGTTTTTTACTTTTTATTAGAAAATAAATAAAGGCCAAGGTTAAGAATATCATCACTGATTCATGATGGCTAGAAACCAAAGTTTCAATAATAATTAAAGGATTAAAAGCAAAAAAAGCCATTCCTAAAAGTTTTTTGGCCTTATCAATCTTTCCTAAAATCTTGCCTAATAAATAAACACTACCTAAATAGGAAAGACAGCTTATTAATTTAAAAAGAAAAAGGGTTGGTAAAAATTTTCCCATTCCCAAAAAAGAAAGAGGAATAGAAATTAAAAGCCAAACTGGAGCATAAGGATAGGTCCTATGAGTCCAGCGCATAAAGCGTATCCAAGGATCTTGAGGAAAATCTAAGGCTTTAAATTGATAGGGATTAAGGCCGTGTTTTGTAAAAATTCTGGCGTCAAAAATATAATTAAAAATATCATAAGAAAAAGCAGGATAAGAGAAAACAAGAATCCCTGATGTTGCTAAAATTAACAACCATAACTGTTTTTCTGTAATTCTTTTCTTTTTTATAAGCCGTATAAGTAAAAAATAAAAAGTAAAAAGTAAAAATATGATTAAAAGATAAAGAAAAGTTGAAAGAGATCTTTGAAAATAGCCAATATGCTGAAAAGAATCTTGAATATTAGACAAAAAAGAAGTTGTGGTGAGAGTTAAATTAAGATCAACTTGAGTAAATGAATACAGAAATAAGCCAATTATTGTAGAAAAATATAAAAGAAAAGTGATTTGTTTCAAATTTCGAATTTCAAATTTCGAATTTCGAATCTTAATCATACATTCCTTTTAATTCATTGATCTTTATCTGAATTAAATCCAAAAAGCCTTGCCATGAATCTTTAAGAGGATTAACCCTTCTTGTCTCCACATATTGCCATTGAACAGGAATTTCTTTTACTTTGTAACCTCTTTTCTGAGCCAAAAGCAAAGTTTCAATGTCAAAACCAGCCGTTACCATTGCCCCCTGAACCTTTTTTCCTTTACCATGAACTTTAAGTCTTTTAAACAAGTCTTGAGCAACCTCATTTTTAAATGCTTTAAACCCGCACTGACTATCGGAAATTCCCTTAAGGCCTAAAATAAGATTACGAAGCACAGAAAAACCTCTAGCCATCAACAATCTAAAAAAAGGCGCTCCTTTTCTTTTTTCTTTTCTTGAACCAATCACAATGTCAAAGCCTTTTTTAAACCAAGGCAGAAAATCATCAATTTCAGAGATTGGTGTTGCCTGATCAAGATCAGTAAATAAAACATATTTGCCTTTGCTTTCTAAAATACCAGCAATCACGGTTGCCCCTTTACCTTGATGAGGATTTTCAATTAAAGTAAACCGAGAATTTGTCTTCAGAAACTTTTTTATAATTTCCCTGCTATTATCTTCTGAACCATCATCAACAATAATCACTTCCCATAAATAGTCTTTGCTTTTCAAAAATTTACCAACTTTTTCCAAAACACCACGTTTTAAATTTTCTTCTTCGTTATAGCAGGGAATG
>JADHYG010000019.1 GCA_016782545.1 Candidatus Microgenomates bacterium | reverse complement strand
CTGGTTGCTTTTTCTCCTAAAATCTCTCCGCTCAAAGTGGCTGATTTTTTTGACAATTGAGAAACAGGCTTTGTCGGAGTAGGATTTGAAGTTAATTTTTTAGTTGGTGTTGGTGTTTTTGTCGGCGTTGAAGTCGGCGAGGAAGTTGAACTTGATTTATTCATTACTGGATTAGCTTCATGAGAATCTCCTGCGCTTATTGTTTTTGTTTCAGTCCAATCTTGATAATCGCTTTTTTCCAATTTAATTGCGTGTTCGCCAAAACCGCAATCAACATAAGTATCGCACTTGCAGTTGTCACAAAAAGTTAACGTCTCAGGCGCATAATGATGAACATAAACTCCATCAACATAAACCTTGGCATTTGTAAGCTCGTCTCCCTCTTCATCTTTAACTTCATTTATTTTATATGTTGCTTTTGAAGGAGAAGGTGTATTGGTGGGCGCGAGAGTATTGGTTGGAACTGGAGTTGGAATTAAAGAGGGTGTAGGTGTTAGAGTTGGAGTTGGAGTTGGAGTGGAAATAGAATTCGCCTCTCCCGGACTAGAATCTGCCATTTCTGAATGAATCTCGCCAGTACCATCTGGAATTCTCATCCAACTTTTTCCCTCTTCAGAATCGGAATAACTGAAAGTATTAATAGAAAATGTACTTTCACTATTTTCGAATAGTTTAATCTCACTACCACTATTAGTAAGAGCAAAACCACCATTACCTTTAGGATAAATCACTAACCAATTATCAATTGTTTCGTTTCCTCCTGTATTATCTGTTGAAATAGTAAACCTCTTAGCATTTTTATCTTCAAGAACGTATCCAATAATAGTTACTTCACTGGATCCTAAATTATATAGCTCTATCCATTCATTTTCTTTATCACTTCCGATAGGATTAGGAAGTACCTCATTAATAACAATCTGGGCAAAAATTAATTGAGGGAAAAAAAGAAAAATTACGACGGTGATAAACAGGAAAAATAAAAATTTTCTATAGGCAGGCATTTTTAATTCCTCCAACTTAGTGCTTCGTTCCACTTCCGCTCACCAATTCCTGCCTGCCGGCAGGCAGGCCTCAAAGCTAAGCTTTGAAACTTCTTTAAAGCTTAGCTTTTTTCCTTAGCTCGTGTCTACCACCTCGGAGATGTCTTTAACACAAAAATTTCATGGGCAGGCATTTGTTTAATAATTTACATGCAGATAATAAGTGTCAATGTCAGAATCATCATGATCAACTTTTACATACCGTAGCGTTCCTCCACCGCAAGAAATACCTCCACGATAAAGAGTCCCTTCTTTAGTGGATTTAACACCTCTGTCTGCTGAAGCAATATCAATCCCTGTGTGAAAATCATACCAGACAATCCCATGATTAATAGACCAAGTCCCAGAACCAAATCCTTGATTAAATTCTATGGGCTGGTTTAAAGGCCACTCCCAATCTCCACTGGCATTATGAGGATCTCCGCCCGAATCATCAATTAAATCAATGCTTTTAAGATAAGAAAAGGGGTTTTTTACTTCACCATTGTCTCTAATTTCAAAATGAAGATGAGTACCGGTTGAACAAGCAGATTTGCCAGCAATAATAGTGGCAATTTTTTCACCTTGACCAACTTTCTTTACTTCAGTTTCTTCTCCTTTTCCGGCAATAATTGACTGAATCGCTTCAAGTTCAGCTCGTGTTGCTGCTAAAAGTTCCTGGTAGCGTTTTTCATCGTTTTTTGTTACTGTCAAAAGATGTTCTTTATCTTTCTTTTGTTGAGCTAAGGCCTGCTTTTGAATTTCAAGCTTTGCTTTTAAACTTTCCTGCTCTTCTTTTTTCTCTTCCCTAAGGTCTTTTTGGGCGCCGAAATTTTCCTTTGTGCTCTGCATTTGCATCATTAATTTTTTATCGTGTAATTGAGCAATTTTTAGATATTTGGCTCTTAGCAAAAGGTCAGAAAATCCTTCTGAAGAAAAAAGAAGATAAACAGGAGGAACTTTTCCTGTTTTATAGGTGCTAATAATCCGATTTAAAAGAATTTCAGAAACTGAGGTCAAAGATCCTTCAAGCCTTTCAATTTTTTCTGAAAGGGAAACAATTTCTATTGCTAATTTCTCAATCTTTTCTAAAGTATCTTGAATTTGTAAACCAGTAAGAGTAATCTGGGTATTCATGTAGGTAATTTGAGAGGATAGAGTTTTGGCTTTACTCTGTGTTTCGATTAATTTTTGCTCATACTCTTCGATTTGTTTTCTTAAAGAATCTTCAGTCTTTTCTTCTTCTTGAGCCAAACCAAATCTCACTAAATCACTTTTTTCTTTGAAAAAAGAAAAACAAATAAAGGAGAAAAAAATCAAACTTAGGGCTAAAATTGTTTTTTTCATAGCCTTAACGTTTAAGGTATCTTATGAGGGCTAAAAAACTACCAAAACCGCCAACAAAGGCTGACAGAGCAAGCATGATTAAAAGAAGATAGAACATCAACAAAGGAGAAACAGGTAAAAGAGAAATTCCTGCCAAAAAAGGAGTTAAAAAAGGACTGATATATAAAAGTAAAAGATAAACTCCACCCCAAGAAAGAATTGCCCCGAAAACACCATAGAATATTCCTTCAAGTAAAAAAGGAGCTCTGATAAACCAACTGCCAGCACCAACCAATCTTAAAATCTCAATTTCTTCTTTTTTCAAAGAAATTTTCATGCCAATGACCGTCAAAATCATTAATAAAGAAACAATGACTAAAAAACCAACCAAAAAAGCTCCTCCCAAACGAATTCCTGAGGTCCAAGAAATTAAAGCTTCAACCACATCTTTTTGATACATCACGTCTTCTACCAATGGTTCATTTTTTAAAATCTCTGCCAGCTCACCTAAATACTTAGCGTCAGTCGCGGCAATCTCTAAAGAAGCAGGTAAGATTTCAGCGGTCACCATTTCCAAAAGAAGAGCATCGTCTTTGTTTTGTTCCTGATAAATCTTCAGGGCTTCTTCTTTGGAAATAAATTTAACCTGAGCCACCTTGCCGGTGGCCTTCACTCTTTCTTCTAAATTATCAATTGAGATTGAATCTTTATCATCCTCAAAAAAAACAGTGATTTGCGGTTTTTTTTCAAAATGAGAAATAATTATCTGAGAACCAGCGGCGGTAAGAAAAAATAAACAAGCAACAAAAAAAGTTAAAGTCATCACTCCCACAGCCACTAAGGCTTGATAAGGCGACCTTCTTATGTGTTGAAAGGTGGTTTTTAAGTGTCCCATTTAATATTTCCCCTCTTTTTCATCCTTGATTAATTTTCCTTTTTCAAGAGTAATCACTCTTCTTTTAAAAGAATCAACAATGTCCACATTGTGAGTGGCCATTAAAACAGTCGTTCCCATTTTATTGATTTTATCTAAAAGCTTAATCAGCTCCCAGCCAGTAGCCGGATCTAAATTGCCGGTTGGCTCGTCAGCCAAAAGAATTTTGGGCTCGCTAACAATGGCTCTCGCCATGCAAACTCTTTGTAGTTCTCCAGCTGAAAGTTGAACTGGGAAAAAATCTTTTTTACTCTTTAAACCAACAATTTCTAAAACTTCTTCTGCTTTTGTCAAGGCATCTTTTGCCCCATCTCCTAAAATTTCTCTCACCAAAATCACATTTTCTAAAACTGTTTTATCAGAGAGAATTTTAAAATCCTGAAAAACAACACCCACTTTTCTTCTTAAAAAAGGAATTTTAGAAGAGGAGAGCTTGGTTAAATCTTCACCATCAATAACAATCTTTCCTGCGGATGGTAAAAACTCACGAATCGCCAAACGAATAATACTTGTTTTCCCTGCTCCTGAAGGACCTATTAAAAAAACAAATTCTCCTGAAGCAATTTCAAAACTTACTTTGTTTAAAACTTTTTTTTCCCCAAATTTTTTAGTAACATTTTTGAAAGTTATCATTCTAAAACTTCAACTCTGCCCACGTCCATTAACCAAGATGCTTTTTCCCCGGCAAATGTTTCTCCCCAAACTTTTACTTCTTTTCCTACAAATTGGTCTAAATCAACCACGGAAGAAGTTAAATAAGCAGTTTGGCTCGGTCCTCCTTCTCTTAGTAACTTATGACTCCCTTCTCCGTTCAAACCTCCTTTTTCTATTTTTCCTTCGGCTTGATCTTTAAAAACCGAGGTATCTTTTGAGCCGGCAGATTTTTTCGATGTTATTGCGTCTCCCCCTTTACCAGGAAGAGTAACACCTCTTCGGGAAAGAAAATAACCGCTGACAACTCCAACCAGAATAATTAAAGCTATTCCTATCAAAAACGGCTTTTTATTTTCTTCTTCTGAAAAAGATGATATTTTTGTTTCTAATTTTGACGGCATTGTCTTTTCTTCTTTCAACTTCACCTCTTCTTGACCGTCTTTTTTTTCTATTTTTTGAACATCCATATTTACCTCCTTAATTATTTAATTTAATCTTCTTATTTTACCTTACCTTTTCCAGTAAATTTTTTCAAGTAGGCTTTGATAAATGGTTCAATTTTTCCATTAAGAATCCCTTCTGTATCTTGAGTTTCAAAATCAGTACGCAGATCTTTAACTAAATGATAAGGATGAAGAACATAAGAACGAATTTGATTTCCCCAACCCGGCACTTTATATTTTCCCTTAAGCTGAGTGACTTTTTTTTGCTGAGCCTCTTCTTCTTGAGTTAAAAGCTTGGCTTTTAAAATCTTTAAAGCTATTTCTCGATTTTTAACCTGGGTTCTTTCCTGTTGGCAAGCAACTATTATTCCACTTGGTTTGTGACTAACTCGAACAGCCGTAGAAACTTTATTAACGTTTTGACCGCCGCTCCCCGCCGCTCTATAAAAATCCCATTCTAAATCTTCATCTTTAATATCAACTTGAGGATCTTTTTTAAAAAACGGCCAAACCTCAACTAAGGCAAATGAGGTTTGACGAAGATGATCAGCATTAAAAGGAGATTGACGAACTAACCGATGAACTCCTCTTTCACATTTTAAAAAACCATAGACTAAAAAGCCGGAAACAATCATATTAACGCTTTTTATACCCGCCTCTTCACCAAAAGTCTGATTGATAATTTTCCAATTCCATCCTTTTTTTTCAAAAAAATGAGTGTACATTCTAAAAAGCATCTCTGACCAATCCATTGCTTCTACTCCTCCTTGTCCTGCATGAATGGCAAAAATAGCATCTTCTTGATCATATTTTTCCGCCAGATAAAGACTAATTTCTAATTTTTCTATTAATTTCTCAAATTCTTCTTTTTTTTCTTCTAAAACCAAATTATCCAATTTTTCAAACTCTTCGAGTTCTTTTTGGAGAGAAGAAAGTTCTTTAGCTAATTGAATAGATTGTTGACGATCCTGCCAAAATTCAGGATTGGACATTGCTTTTTCAATATTGGCAATTCTTTTTTTCTTTTCTTCAACCCCTGCTTCTTTTAAAAATTGGGAAAGTTTGTCCTGGAGATCATTCATTGTAAGCTAATTTTACCATAGAAAGCATTAATCTGGCTATGATGGGAAGTCTATAGATACCCACGGGCAGGAGCCCGTGGTTCTCTGTTTTGCTCTGTACACTCGCCTTCGGCGAGTGATTTATTTGTATCGGCTTCATCCACCGAGTCAGACTCGGTGGTGTTCGCCTTTCTTGATATAAAATTCTTGCTTAAAGACGCCGAGAGTGTTGCTAAAAAGTGCTCGAAAATCCGCTTAGATAACTTTTAAAGATCTCATAAGATTTGAGCGGATTTTCAAAGAGTGAGGCCAAAAAGATAAAACAACAATTATCATCTTACTTCTGAGGCCGAACGTCATCTTTTTAGCATACACCGAGGCGGCTTATCTAGTGAGCTTTATTTCAACTTACCAACTCCCCCCACCGCCACCGCCAAAACCACCACCTGAAGAGCCACCAGAAAAACCAGAGGAAAAACCGCTTGAACTCCGCGAAGAAGAAGGCGGAGCCGCCATTGATTGAAATTTAGAGGTTGATGATAAAAGCGAATTGGTAAATATCATCGGTGTAAACCCACCTTTATACTCTCCCTCGTACCAATCTGGAGGCGAAACCGATATTCCTTTGAAACGCTTAGCCCAAAGATTAGCGACATTAAAAACAATGGCAAAAGGCAAGAGCTTTTCAAAAAAATGCCAATTTTTCTCCTGAAACTCTAAAGTTCTTTCCTGACTGGAAAGAAAATTCTTCAATCCCAAGGCTTTTACTTTTGCTTGAGCGCCAAAAAGAGTTTTTCTCGGCATTACTCGACCAAATAAAAAGGCCAAAACTCCTAAAGCAAAATTTAAAGTCATCAAACCCAAAAATCCAATCAAATAAAATTTATCTCTTACTTTTTTAGGATTCTCAGGAAAAAAGCCTTTTTCTACTAGTGTTTTATAAAGATCATCCATTACTTTTTGACTTGTTTTGTAAAAGTTTTTTTTAAGAGCCGTGGTTGAGATCTCATCTTTATCTTTAAAGAAAAATTTAAGCATGGTTTTTTCATGAGAATTTAAACTGCTGTCTCCAGCAAAATCTTTTGTTTTTATTAAAGTAAATTCTTTTCCTTTTTGCTTAATTTTTAAATATCTTCGAACCGCCAAATCAACAATGGTGGCTGACAAGTCTTTTTCATCAGCATGTTCATCGACTAAAGTACCTACTTCAGCCACAGAAAGTTTTCTATTATCTTTGTCTTTGGGCGGATCAAACCAAGCCGTCACCGGCTTGCCCACCTTAGGATCGCGGCCATATTTTAACCAGAAATAAAGAATTGAAAAAGGAGCAACAACATAATATCCAGTGCTGATGATAAAAAGAAGAATTTTAATTGGCAGTAGCAAGCCAGCTTCTTTTGGTTCAATATAAGCAACAATATCTTTGGGGAAAGAAACAACTGTGGTTAAGCCTTCAAAAGAAGAAAGAAAATTGTTGGTGGTAAAAATAATTTTATTGGCTGATTGAAAATCAGACTGACAATTTTGTTCTTGTGAACCCGATCGGCCCGTATAACAGATTTCCTTAATGTTTTCTGATGCTTCTTGAGGAAGAATTATTATTGCTTGAGCAAAATCAATTGGAACTTGCCAGCTATTGCCGGTCACATTCCAATAAAGCTCGTCGTGATCTGAAAAATAAGTAATTACTCCTGAAAGTTTATAACTAATCACATAAATCTTTTCACCACTAACATATTTGTCTGGATCACCAATTTTAAATTTAATGTTTTCTCCTTGTTTGCTTTGCTTGTATTGATATGAATTTCTTTTTTCATCTTTGATTGAAATTAATTGAAAATCAATTTTAAATTTTTTACCATCTTCGTTTTTGTAAATGATGGGGATTTCTCTGAAAATCCCATGACTGTCTTCACTGCCAAAATCATAAACAATTGTTTCAGTTATCAAAACAGTCGCGTTTTTTTGAACAACAATTTCACTTTCAAAAGAAGTAATCTTTTCAACGGCCAATACTGGCGGCGCCAAAAAAACAGCGATTAAACAAAAAAGAAATGCCAAAAATATTTTCTTGCCTTGTTTTGTCTTCATAAAAACCTTTAATTACTAATTACTCTCTTGTTCACAAAACTTTGGACAAAAATCTTTTTTAAGTTTTTCAAATTCTTCAGATGGAAGTGCTTCCAGAACGTCAATCACTTTGTCATTGCTTGTTTCAATCACGGCTTTCTCAATATTCTCTTTAAGATCTTGAACAAAGCTCTGATTTCCCTCTTCCTCTTCACTATTTTCTTCGTCTTCTTGATCTTCTTTATTTTCTTCTTCTACTTCCTTATCTACATTTGCCCCTAAGATTTTAAAAGCCCTTTCACCAAGATCACTTTCTTTAAAGTTTTCTTTAACTGTCTCCATCACCTCTGAAGGTTCCATTTTAATCTTGGGCAAAACATAGGAACCGACCACCACTCCTCCCACAAAAAGACTGGTCACTCCCAAAACCCTTATTAATCTGATCTTTTCTTTTCTAGTCAACTCTTACCTCCTTTTTAATTTAAAAAATTTTATCCCTTATTTTTTTCTTTATTTTCATTTTTTTCTTTTTTATTTCTTTTATAATAACACAATCTCTCCTATATAACACACAAAATAACTTTCTCTACCATCTCTTTTTACCTCTTTTATTATCGCTTTCACTTCAGTTTTTGCTATACTATTTAGTGATGCGATCGCATTATAGAATCGTATAGCTAAACATCGTTTAATGCTTTAAAAGTTAAAGACTTTTTATTATTCTTTTCACCTTTTCTCCTATCCAATCTTCGGGCAAAACTGAAAGAGGAAGAAGAGGATCTTGACTTAAAATTTCTAAAAAGTCCGTCTTGATTTTTTGTCTTTCCCCTATGCTTGTGTCTTTGGAGTTTTCAAGACTGTATTTTCCAAACAAATTTTCATACTTTTTTTCAAGCCCATCAAGCTTCCAAACATTCCAAACAAAATCTCTTATATTTTCAATCGACCTACCTTTGTCCATTAGAAGATAAGCTCTTCCTAAAAGTTTATTGTTTTTCAAAAAATCTCTCAATTCCTCTTCAATTGGTAAAAGTGAAACCCAGACTGATCTTTGCCACATCTGAAAACCAAGATTTTTCAATTTTCTTCTAAACCTATCTCTTAACGCAGAACGCATTTGTTCAATATCAAAAATAACCACTCTTAAATAACCATCCCACTTTTTCTCTCTCAATTTAAGAAGAGGAAAATAACGAATTAGCCTCCTCTTACCCTTACCAGTAAGGCGTAAATACGGTTGACCGTTAATCGTTATTTTTTCAATTTCTTTGGTAGAAAGTTTTCTCCAACAAGCAGTACGAAAATTGCTTTTTTTGTATTTTCTTGGCATGAAACCATATACTGTTTTATAAGCGTTACCTGGAATCCCGCCACCTGCTAAAACATCTTCTATAAAATCCTCTAAAATCGCCAGGCCTAAAATGATTCTATCTGAAGTTCTTAATAATTTAGCCATAGAAATATAGATACCCACGGGCAGAAGCTCGTGGTTCCCTGCCTGCCGGCAAGCAGGTCTGTTTCGCTCTGTACACTCGCCCTCGGCGAGTGATTTATTTGTATCGGCTTCATCCACCGAGTCAGACTCGGTGGTGTTCGCCTTTCTTGATATAATTAATTTTATTAACCTATTTTTTCATCTACTTTTGCTTCAAATATTTTATCGTAAAATCAGTTTAACAAAACATTTAGCCATACGCAAACATGATGCGATCGCATCATTAAAACGTATAGCTATTCCCTACAAATTGCTATCATACTTTAACTATGTTTTATTTGTTATAATAATTATCATGATCACAAAAGCAGGAGTTGATTTTATTGGTGTTTCGGTCGGTGCTTTGATTTTTAATGATCGAGGCGAGGTTTTTTTAAATAAGAGAAGTCAGAAAGCAAGAAATGAAAAAGGCTGTTGGGAAGCGCCGGGCGGTGCTGTAGATTTTGGCGAGACTCACGAGACGGCGATCAAAAGAGAAGTTAAAGAAGAATTTGGCGTTGAAATTGAGATCATTAAAACTCTGGAAACAGCTGATGAAATTTTAACTAAAGAAAAACAACATTGGGTGGCCACTGCTTATATCTGCAAAGTTTCGGCGGGCCAAGATCCAAAAATCATGGAACCAGATAAAAGCGATGCTATTGGCTGGTTTTCTCTTGATAATTTACCCAAACCAATGTCTTATATTACTCAGCACAATATTGAAACTTATAGAAATTCTGCACTTTTCAAAACTTTCACCTCCGAGGAGTCCCTTCGGGCCACCTCGGAGGAGGAAAAATGCAAAACTTTGAAACTTACTTAAAAAATTAATGAAAAACGATAAAGCTTTTGAAATTGCTAAACAAGCGGCTAGACAAGCAGGAGAGTTTATTAAATCCCGCTTTTTAAATCTTAAACCTGAAGAGGTTTTTAAAAAAAGCAAGCATGATTTGGTTACTAGTGTTGATAGGGGCGCCGAAAAGATTATTCTTAACCTGATCACTAATAATTTTCCCAATCACGCTATTTTATCTGAAGAAGCTGGCAAAAAAGAAAAGAAAAGTGATTATCTTTGGGTAATTGATCCTTTGGACGGCACCACTAATTTTTTTATTGGCAATCCCCTTTTTGCTGTTTCTATTGCTTTATTTTATAAGAAAGAAGTTGTTTTATCAGTAATTCACATTCCTGTTACCAAGCAAACTTTTTCCGCTCAAAAAAATAAAGGCGCTTATCTTAATAAAACAAAACTTAGCGTCTCTCATAAGACTGAATTAGATGGAGCTTGTCTTGCTTATTGTTTTCCGCCTAAAAAAAATGGTATGCAGTGGATTGCCAAAATCTTTCCTAAGCTGGTAGAAAAAGCTTCTTTAATGCGCCAGTTTGGTTCTGCTTCCTGGGAGGTTTGTCAGGTGGCCAGCGGAAAATTAGATGGTTTTTTCTTGCCTTATGTTAGCTCTTGGGATGTAGCCGGCGGCGCCTTGCTTGTCCAAGAAGCCGGCGGAAAAGTAACTAATTTTCAAGGAAAACCCTGGACTCTTAATGATCAATTCTTCCTCGCCACTAATGGCAAAATTCATCAAGAACTGCTTGGAATTTTAAAAAATAGCCATACGCAAACATGATGCGATCGCATCATCAAAACGTATGGCTAAACTGAAAGAACTTAAAACAATATTCCCAAGGTGTCAAGGGGAAGACACCTTGAAGGTGTATTCAATATTTCTTCTCTTTTAGTTTAATTCCTGTTTCTTTTTGCCATTTTTGTGGGTCGGAAAAGTAAAGAGCAAAAAGGCGTTTTTCTTTTTCGGTTTCAGGCTGTTTGCCTAAATGACATTTTTTGATTTTCTTTCCTGAACCGCAGGGGCATGGGTCGTTGCGGCCGATTTTTTTAACTTGTCTAACTACTCCAAATTGGCGTTGAACAGCTCTTCCTCCTTGACCAGCCGCTTGAGCAACAGCGTGTCTGGCCGCCTGCTGTAAAGCAGTTTGTTTTGGCTGTTGAGCAACATGGACTTTAAAAATCCGGTGCGTAATTTGATAGTCAATTGAACTCACCAGACGCTCAAACATAGAATAAGCCTCATTTTTATATTCCAATAACGGATCTCTTTGCGCATAGCCGCGCAGACCAATTCCTTCCCGCAAATCACTAAGAGCCGTTAAATGGTCCATCCAAAACTCATCAATGGTTGATAAAGTCACCCATCTTTCAATCTGTCTCATTACCTCAGGACTGACTTCTTTTTCTTTTTTATCATAAAACTTTTGGCTAAAACCAACTAAATATTCAACTATTTCTTCTTTTTCTTTAGTTTTTAGATTTTTAACCAATCCATTTTTCCCCTGATTATCTAAAGGAATAATGGCAGTAAACTCTCTAATAATTTTTTCTTTTTCTTTCTCAGTAAATCCTTCGGCTTCAAAAACATTGACAACATTGCCAATCTCCCTTTTAATTCTTTCTAAAATTCCTTCTTTTAATCCCTCTCCTTTTAAAAAGATCTTTCTTTTTTTATAAATTATCTCTCTTTGTTTATTTAAAACATCATCATATTCAACCAAATGACGCCGACTGTCAAAATGAAAACCTTCAACTTTAATCTGCGCCTGCTCAATGGCTTTGGAAACCATCATGTGTTCTAAAGGAATATCTTCAGGCATTTTAAAACGGGTCATCAAATTCATCACCTGCTCACCGCCAAAAATTCTCATAATCTCATCTTCTAAAGAAACAAAAAAACGCGAAGAACCAGGGTCGCCTTGGCGGCCGGATCGTCCCCGCAATTGATTGTCAATTCTTCTTGATTCATGTCTTTCTGTGCCAAGAACATGAAGACCGCCTAATTCAACAACTTGATCATGGGCTTTTTGCCATTCTTTTCGTTCTTGCTGGTATTTTTTCTTGTCTTTAGATGTATATTTATTTGGCGGCGCCCCTCCTAAAATAATATCTACTCCCCGACCAGCCATATTGGTGGCGACCGTTATCTCGCCTTTTTTGCCTGCTTGAGAAATAATCTCTGCCTCTTTCTCATGATGCTTAGCATTTAGAAGTTGATGCTTAATGCCTTTTCTGGAAAGAAGCTGAGAAACAATCTCATTATTTTCAATTGAAGTGGTACCGACTAAAACCGGCTGGCCGATTTTGTAATGTTCTTCAATCTCTTGAGCCACCGCTCCATATTTGGCTCGCATAGTTTTATAAACAACATCGGCATGATCTTTTCTTACCAAAGGCCTATGAGTAGGAATAACAACCACTTCAAGTTCATAAATACGATGAAATTCCTCAGCTTCAGTGGCCGCGGTGCCGGTCATGCCGGCTAATTTTTCATATCCTCTAAAGTAATTTTGCAAAGAAACAGTGGCTAAGGTTTTTGACTCCTGTTGAATTTTTACATCCTCTTTTGCTTCGATTGATTGATGAATTCCTTCTGAAAAACGACGGCCATGCAATAATCTACCCGTAAATTCATCAACAATAATAACCTGATTTTCTTTGACAATATAATCTTTGTTTCGTTTAAATAAAGTCTTTGCTTTAAGAGCCGCCTCAATTAAATGAATCGTTTCAAAATCTTTTTCATAAAGATTGGGGAAACCCAGTATTTTTTCAATTTTTAAAATACCATGCTCTGTTAAAGAAGCCGCTCTTAATTTCTCATCAACTTCATAATCAACTGATGGATTGAGCTTGCCAACCAGCTTAGCAAATTGATAATATTTCTCGGTTGGCTTCATGTCCGGCGCAGAAATAATATGAGGCGTTCTTGCTTCGTCAATTAAAACCGAATCAACCTCATCAACAATGGCAAAATGATGTTCTTTTTGATTAATCCGGGAAAGATCGGAGACCATGTTATCACGAAGATAATCAAAACCAAACTCAGAATTAATGCCGTAAGTAACATCAGCCTCATAAGCTTGTTTTCGAGAAATAGGATGCAAAAAATTTAATCGCCAATCTTGAGCATCTTCATCTTTTTGTTTAGGATCATAAAGAACGGATTGATCGTGAATGATGGCCGCCGTATTCATACCCAGAAAATGAAAAACCGGCCCCATCCAGCCGCAGCCAACTTTGGCTAGATAATCATTGACCGTAACTAAATGAACTCCTTTTCCTGTTAAAGAATTTAAATAAAGAGGCATTGAGGCTGACAAAGTTTTTCCTTCACCTGTTCTTTGCTCAACTACCATGCCTTTATGCATGGCAATAGCCGCTAAGACCTGAACATCATATGGCCGCTCGCCAATGGTTCTAAAAGCGGCTTCACGGATTAAAGCAAAAGCTTCAGGTAAAATTTCGTCTAAGGTTTCACCTTTGGAAAGTCTGATTTTAAATTCAGCTGTTTTTTCTTTAAACTGCGCGTCTTTTAAAGCTTTGGTTTCTTCTTTTAAAGAATTGACTTTTTCTAAAAAAGGCTTTAATCGTCCCAAGGCTTTTTCATTGGAGTCTAGGAATTTTGATAAGAATTTAAACATATGCTTTCCTATTATATCATCTATATCATCGACAGATGAGGAGATAATTGACGACTGGTTTTATGATTTTAATATCGCCATATACTTTTTTTAATTTCTTAAGAAATTCTTGAAACTCAAGCTTTTTTTCTTTTGTTCTTAAAAAATTAAAAATCACCAGGCCATTTTTAAACAACAAGCTTTTAATCTTTTTTAAAAATTCTTCCGTCATCATTTTCTTTGGTATTTTTCTTCCTAAATAAAGATCAACCAAAATTAAATCGTATTTAGTCTGGTAGTTCGAACTACCAGACTTTTGCATCCATTTGAAAGCATCAGCAATTTTTATTTCAAGATTTTTGTATTCTGAAAGACTAAAATATTTTTTCCCTAACTCAACAATTGCTGAGTCAATATCAATACCAAGAATTTGAGTCTCTGGATATTTTTTATTGATTATTTTAACAACTGATCCACCACCTAGACCTAAAATTAAAATATTGTTAATTGTTGATTGTTCATTGTTAATTGTTGAAAGAGCTTTTTCCCAAATCTTTTCTACCATTGGGCCGGATTGTTCTAGATTTTCAACTCGAATTGATCTTTGCCCAAACTGCTCCACCACTTCAATTTCTCCGTTAATTAAAGAAGTTTCTTTATGAATGATTTTGGGGAAGAAAAAAGAAAAAAATTTCACTTGCTCTAATTTTCTAATATCCTTGTCATTCTGAATTCAATTCAGAATCTATATAGATTCCGGATTAGATCCGGAATGACAAATAGATGTTGTTTTAAACTAATCCTGTTATTTTACCTTTGCCTAGATATTTTCTTAAAACCTCTGGCACTATCACAGAACCATCTTTTTGTTGAAAGTTTTCTAAAATAGCAATTATTGTTCGAGAATCAGCAATGGCGGTGCCATTTAAAGTGTGAAGATAATCAAGCTGACCGTCTTTTTTTCGATATTTAATATTTAATCTTCTTGATTGATAAGCAGTACAATTTGAAGTTGAAGTTACTTCTCCCCATCCGCCAGCTGGCGGACGACTCGGCATCCAAGCCTCAAGGTCAAACTTTCTATAAGCAGCCGCACCCAAATCACCACTACACATTTCTACGACTCGATAAGGAATTTCAAGTTGTTGAAAAATTTCTTCCTCGGTTTCTAAAAGCAATTGATGCATTTTCTCTGATTGAGATGGAAGACAAAAAATAAACATTTCTGCTTTAGAAAATTCATGAATTCGATAAAGCCCTTTAGAATAACGACCATAACCACCAGCTTCGGTGCGAAAACAATGAGAATAACCAGCAAATTTTAAAGGCAGGTCTTTTTCAAAAATGATTTCATCCATTAAATAACCAGCAACAGCAATTTCTGATGTCGCAATTAACCCCAAGTCTTGATTTTCAATTTTATAAAGCTGGGTTTCTGAACCACGAGGATTATAACCGGTTCCATCTAAAACTCCAGTTTTCACTAATTCTGGCGGTTTTATTAAAACAAAACCTTTTTTTGAAAGACAATCTAAAGCAAACCGCATTAAAGAAAAACTTAATAAAACAGCATCATTTTTAAAGTAATAAAATTGACTGCCGGAAACTTTTGCCCCTCTTTCAAAATCAATCAAGTCAAGATTTTTACCAATCTCTAAATGATCTAAAGGTTCAAAATCAAACTTTATTGGTTCTTTCCATTGACGAACAACCACATTTTCTGATTCGTCTTTACCAACTGGCGCATCGGGATGAACCATATTTGGCAGCTCCCATAAAGTAGTTTGTAAATCTTGAGCGATGTTTTTTAACTGAGGTTCTAAAATTTTCAACTCACTTTTAATTTCTTTACCTCTTTTCTTGTTTTCTGAAGTTGGCTTTTTGCTGACCTTGTTTCGTTCAGCTCTTAAAAGCTCGATTTTCTGCAAAAAAGAAGTTTTTTTAGCACCCAAAGAAAGAAGGCGTTCAACCTCTATTTTAAAATGCCTTTTTTCCAGCATTTCTTTTACTTCTTTCAGATTTTCTCTGATGAATTTGATGTCTAGCATGAATTCTCCTTATCTAAAGCAATATTATGATAACACTAAAGAGCTTGTTTATCAATATTGCTCTTCAGCTTGTTTAAGTGGTTTGAATCATTTAAACAAAGAAGTCTGGCTTCATCTTCAAAAGAAACTATAGAAATAGCCGCTTGATCTAAAGATATGGCCCAAATTTTATCAAGCGGAAAGCCTAAAACTTCAGAAAAAATAATTCTTAAGATATTGTCATGAGCAACCACAACTATCTTTCCTTCTAATTCTTTATTATTCTTTAACCATTTTTTCACTCTTCTGGCTGTATTAAGAAAAGACTCTCCTTGAGGAAAAATAGTTTTTGATGGAGTTTTTTGCCATGAATTAAAAATCTCAGGATAATTTGTTTTTACCTCATCAATGCTTTTCCCTTCCCATAAACCATGATTTGTTTCCATAAGACCTTGATCTATTATTAATGAAGTTTTACATTCTTCTGCAATGATCTGAGCAGTTTGAAGTGTTCTTTTTAGTGGACTAGTTAAAATCTTATCTACTTGAAATTTTTTCAATCTCTTGGCTAAAGCTTCTGCTTGTTTTATACCAAGAAAAGAAAGATCAGTATCATAACTTTGACCTTGATAAATACCATTTCTATTGGCAATTGATTCGCCATGACGAATCAAAAAAAACAAAGCCATTAAAAAACACCTCCTTCCTTTGATAAAAAAGGACGAAGGCGTAAAGCTTCGTGGTGCCACCTTGATTTTCTCGACAGTCACCTGCCGCGACTCTGAGAGTTCTTTATCCTAAAATCAGGATGACAAACTCTACTGACGCTGTAACGGGCGCACCCGGATTAGGTTAACCATGTCTTCATGTTTTCCCTAATCAGCTCTGCCGAGGGAAAGTTCGGCATCCAAACGCTTTTAATTAATTATCAATAAGTCAACATTTTATCATCTCTTTTATTTCTTGTCAAAATCACTGCCATCTCATCTTCATAGACTTTTTTCCATTCAGGTAAAAGCGGCAGAATTTTAGCCAGAGGAAATTTTTTTTCAAGAAAAATAACTTCAATTTCATATTTTTCCAAGAGCTGTTTCCAACCTTTTTCAGCAAATATTATCGGCAAATAATCTTCTAAAAAGGGCTTGCCTTGAATGACAAAAGTATCCATCCTGCCATCAACAAATATTTTTCTTTCTGGCAATTGCCACAAAAGAAAACTTCCCCAATTATAATCATTTAACATTTTTTTGGAAAGATTCTTTTCTTTAATAAATTCAATTGCTTGATAAGGAATTGGTGGATTAAGACTTGAAGCATAATTTTCCATTGATTGATATACCCAAACCATTTCTAATATTTGAAATGATTGCTTTAAAAAAATACTTAAAAAAAAGATTGTCAAGGAAAGTAGAACCAGAGGAGATTTAATCGCTTTTCTAAACCATGACTTGTTTTTAATAAAATTAAGCATGACCACTAATAATGGCAAAGTAATAAAAACAACCATTAGAAAAAAACGCGAGCTGAAAACAGCTAAGAAAAACATACAAAAAAATAAAAATTGATCTTTTTGGGAAATTATATTTTTAAACAAAAAAACAAGAAAAACAAAAACTAAACCAATTAAAAGAGCAGTCGGATGGGCACTTAATGGCTGCCAGTCAGTAATATTTTTAAAGATTGCCGGAGTAGTCATCATTTTTAAAGGCTGCGTATAAACACCAATTCCATAAGGATTAAAAAGACAAAATAAAATTGAGGCTA
>JADHYG010000018.1 GCA_016782545.1 Candidatus Microgenomates bacterium | reverse complement strand
CATTAACAATTATTGCTTTAATCTTAGCCGGACTTTCATTGACAGCCTCTTTAGTTCTTGGCTTTCAAGTTATTAAGTTAAAACAAGATTTGGCCAACCAACTTTTTCCCACTCCAACTCCCTCCGTAATCCCTTCCCCAATGCCATCGGCAATCACCCCGCCCACTTCTACACCTCTCAACCCTAAATATCTTACCGATGAGTCATATTGTGAAAAAGACAGTGACTGCACCACGCGTCCAAGTTGCTGTAATCCTTGCTACAAAGATTATGTCAACATCTATCACAAGGATCCGATACCGAAAGAGCAATGCAAAACAAGATGCAAGCAGGATTGCCCGCCACCTTCAAAATTTGGTCCACCTGTTTGTCAAGAGAATAAATGTACTTCTTTAAAAACTCCTACTTCCTGTCAAACCGATAATGATTGTGTAATCCCTTGTCCACAGGACTTGCGCTCCTGCCCACAACGTAAATGTATAAATAACCGGTGCGTTTGGCCTACTCCTCCTGGTCAAGCTACGCCAAAATGCACCAGAGATGAAATTTGTCGTTATGTAGCCGACCCTCTTTGGTATTTCGACCCGGAAACCAACAGTTGTATCCAGATTCGTGCTTTATGTGGAGGAGACAGCTTTAAAACTAAGGAGAAGTGTGAAACCACGTGCTTGTGATAAGATAGAATTATATGGCTAAACAACACGGTTTTGTCCCAACTGCAATCTTGCTAGCCCTCGCTGTCCTCGTCATCACCCTCGCCGGTGAGGCGAACAGTTCATAAAAAGGGTAAAATGGCTACTTCGCTTTACCCAAACAATAAGGAAGTGTGTGTCAGCGTATGGGTGGATGGGCGGACGGGATAATGACACTTTCACCTCTTTCTTTCTCCATCCATTTTTTATTTTCCGACGCGCGTTGGCTGGCTTTTTCTTTGCGGCGGCGAACCGCTTCTTTCGCCGCCGCAGGCAAAAGAGTGGCACTGCGTAGTCGGCTTTACGCAGTGCCGAATTCTTTTGCCTTAAAGGGTCGCCGAAGGCGGCCTGATTCGCAATAGCAATTTTTAGGAATTTTTGATAAAATAAATTCGAGCCGAGTTGTATAATTGCACCACACGAAACACGTGTCTAGGACGGGTCGACACTTCGACCTAACACGGGTTCAAATCCCGTTGGCGCTACTTTATCCCGTCACATTCTTTATCAACCTGATTCTTTCTTCTCTACCTTGAGCCGTAAAATCAACAGCAACCACATCAATCCTCATTGCTTCCGGCAATTCAGGATGAATCATTTTGTAATATTGAGCTGTTTTAATTACTGATCTTAATTTACGAGGAGTAACTGCTTCTTCAGGTGGTCCAAATTTTTTGCTCCATCTTGTTTTTACTTCTATAAAAACAAGGATGTTTTTTTCCAAAGCAATTAAATCAATCTCTCCATATCTTTTTTTGAAGTTTTTTTCGATGATTTGATAGCCTTGGGATTTTAAATAAGAAGCAGCGATTTTTTCGCCTTCTTGACCACGGGAAATTTTATCAACCATTATAGATACCCACCCCGTTTGCGGGGTGGTTCTCTGTTTCGCTCTGTACCCGCCTTCGGCGGGATTTATTTATATCGGCTTCATCCACCCCGCTGAGTGGAGTGGTATTCGCCTTTCTTGAAATAATGAATTATTTCTTTTCTTTTACTCTGACAGCGGCTTTTCCGGTTCGTTCTCTTAAATAATACAATTTGGCTCGTCTCACTTTCCCTTTTCTTTTCACCACAATTTTTTTAATCCAAGGTGAATTCAAGGGAAAAATTCTTTCCACGCCAATGCCTAAGCTGGCAATTTTCCGGACGATAAAATTCTTGTTTTCTTCTCTCCCCCGAATAGCAATCACCAACCCTTTAAAAATTTGGATCCGTTCCTTTTTTTTCTCAACAATCTTAAGGTGAACTTCAATTTCATCACCAACATTAAATTTTGTTTTGTTGAATTCTGCTAAAAGCGCCATATCTTGGAATTTTATCACTAATCACTTCTTAAAACAAGCTTTAATGAATTCGAGGAAAATTGGGTGAGGTGATAAGAATTTTGATTTAAGTTCAGGATGAAATTGAGTGCCAATAAAAAACGGATGGGAGGGGATTTCCATGGCCTCAATTAATTTACCATCAGGTGAAATCCCAGAAAAAACCATGCCGTTTTCTTCAAAAATGTCTTTAAACTGCTGATTACATTCATATCGATGCCGATGCCGCTCATTAATAAAAATGTGTGGATTTGGATAAAGCGTATGAGGTAAAGAAGTGTATTTTTCGTAAATTCCTCTTAACTGTGTTCCTTTTAATAATTTACACGGCCAAGCCCCAAGCCTGATTGTGCCTCCATACTGTCTATTTTTAAGATACTCTTCTTGATCCGGCATTAAGTGAATAACAAGATGAGGACTATCAGGATCAGCCTCTTGAGTATGGGCGTTTTTTAATTGACAAACATGCCTGGCAAACTCGACAATGGCCAATTGCATGCCAAAACAAAGACCTAAATAAGGAACTTTATTTTCCCGGGCAAACTGAATGGCTTTTATTTTTCCTTCAATCCCTCTTGTGCCCCAGCCCTGAGGGACAATCAAACCATCAAATTTTTTTAAAATTGTTGTTCCTTTTTCTTCTATATCCAAAGAGTCAATCCAAACAATTTCTGGTTGAGCATCGTTCCACCAAGACCCATGCTTAATGGCTTCAATAACGCAAATATAAGAATCTTCAAGAGAAAATTCACCGCTTCTAAAATATTTACCAACAATGCCGATTTTAACTTTCTTTTTAGCAATTTCTGCTTTTTTAATAATCTTTTTCCATTCTTTAAGATCGGAGTTTTTTTCTTTTAAGCCCAGTTTCTTTAAAATTCTTCTCACAATACCTTGACTTTCCAACATTAAAGGAACTTCATAAATTGAATCTAAATCGGGGTTGGAAAAAACATCTTCTAAGGAAACATTGCAAAAAGTGGAAATCTTTTCTTTTCTTATTTGATCCAATGGTTTTTGCGCCCGGCCAATAATAATGTCAGGCTGAATACCAGCTGATTGTAAAAGATGAACAGATGTTTGTACTGGCTTACTCTTGAGTTCTCCCAAAGATGGAGGAAGAGGAAGATAAGCAACATGAATATTTAAAACATCTTTTGGTTTTCTAAACTTAAGCTCTCTGGCCGCTTCTAAAAACATCATGTTTTGATATTCTCCAACTGTACCACCAATTTCCAAAATAACAAAATCAGCCTTATCTTTTTCAGCAATAAATTCAAGCCTTCTTAAAATTTCTTCTGGAACATGAGGAACCGTTTCAACACAAATACCGTCATAGTCAAGCCGTCTTTCTTTTTGAATCACTGATGAAAAAACCTGACCTGCAGTCATGTAATTGTGCCTTGACAGATTTTCATTTAAAAACCTCTCATAATGACCAAGGTCCTGATCTGTTTCTAATCCATCTTCTGTCACAAAAGTTTCTCCATGAATAATTGGATTCATTGTCCCGGCATCAACATTAAGATAAGGGTCGGCTTTAACAGGAGAAACTTTAAAACCCATGGATTTTAACAAAAGAGAAAGAGAGGCAGTAGTGATACCCTTGCCTACACCAGAAATAACACCGCCAGAAACAAAAATGAATTTAGTCATGCTCGGATTTTAACAACTTTTTAAAACATTAGCAAGCAGCTTGCTCACAGAAATAATCTTTAGTTTTTTTGATTTCATCGATTTTGGCGGAGCAATCGTGTCAGTAACAAAAAGTTTATCTAGTTGACTTTTATCAACTTTTTCTTGAACACTATGAACATAAAAATGATGTGTAATAGCCGCATAAACTTCTTTCACGCCTTTTTCTTTCAAAAAATGAGCGGTTTTAATCAAGGTGCCGCCAGTAGAAATAAAATCATCAACAATTAAAACTTTTTTGCCTTTTACCTCATCACTTACTCCTAAAATAGAAACTTTTCCAGTGACAAGATTTCTTTTTTTGTTAATCACCGACAAAGGCAAATTTAAAGCTCGAGCAAAAGCACTAGCTTTTTTAACTGCACCAATATCAGGACTAATAACTGAATCAATTTGAACCTTGTTTTCAATAAAATAATCAACAAAAACCGGAACAGCTGATAAATGACTAAAAGAAAAGTCAAAAAAGCCAGCAATTGTTTCGTTATGAAGATCTAAAGTAATTAGCTGATCAATTTTAAAAGACTGAAGAATTTTGGCAATTACTTTGGATGATAAAGGTTCTCCGGGACGAAAAACTTTATCCTGAACACAATAACCAAGCCAAGGAATAACTGCAATGATCTTCTTCACTCCCAAGCGTTTTAAAGCGTCACAAATCAGACAAAATTCCATTAAATACTCGTCTGGAGGAGATGAAAAAGACTGAACAACAATCGCTTTCTTATCAACCACATCATCTTTAATCCAAACTCTTGCTTCACCATTGGCAAAACGGGAAAGCTCAATTTTTCCAAGCTTTATCTTCAGCTCTTTAGCAATTTTTTTGACTAATGTTTGATTGGATGAACCAGTAAAAATTTTCATTTTAGTTCTTTAATCAATTATCAATTTTTTGAATTCTCCGCCTTCGACGGAGAATATCTTCAAATTTAGTTTTTAGAAAGACATCAATGATTTTTAAGACCTTTTGGGGTGAAATCAACCAACCGCCAAGGCACAAAACATTGGCATCGTTGTGAATCCGAGATAACTTAGCCTGTTTTATAGTGTAACATAAAACAGCTCTCACATTTTTAAATCGATTGGCCACGATTGACATTCCTACTCCTGTGCCGCAAATTAGAATTCCTCGATCAAATTCGCCGTCAGAAATACTTTGCGAGACTGGTTTAGCAAAGTCTGGATAATCACAAGAGCTATCAGAGTGACAGCCAAAATCAGAAACTTGGAAACCCAAACCCTCAAGATATTTTTTCACTTTTTCTTTTAACAAAAATCCTGCATGATCTGAGGCAATAACAATTTTTTTGACCAGCCTCGGATTAGACGACCCAGCGAAAATTTTCATTTTTTTATTTCATCAAGTAATTAACTTTTGTTTTTTCCAAGTATTCAACTGTTTCTTGATATTTTTCTGATGTAATCATCCCTTTTTCCTCTAATATCCTAAGCATTTGCGAAAAGTCAATGACTGAATGTAACTTGTAGCCCTTTTTGGCTAATTGATCTCCACCACCCTGCTCTCTATCGACTAAAACCACTACGTCTTTAACTTTTAAACCCTTTGCTTCAATGGGTCGAATCACTTCTAATTTACTCGCGCCAGTGGTAATCAAGTCATCGATGACAACGACGACCTCACCTTCATTATACAATCCCTCAATTGGTCTTTGGATTCCATGATCTTTGGCTTCTTTGCGAGTATAAATCCAGGGTTTTTTCATTAAAAAACTAACTACCGCCGCCAAGGGTAAAGCAGCATAAGGAACAGCAGCTATCCGATCAAACTCCAGATTTTCCAAAACAGAAGCAAATGCTTCTCCTACTGACTTTAGAACCTCAGGATACGAGACTAATATTCTAAGATCAATATAAATTGGTGATTTCATCCCTGATTTAAGCGTAAACTCGCCAAATTTCACACAACCGGCCTTAAACAGTTTTAAAGTTAGTTCTTCTTTGTTAATTTGATCCATTATTCACCCCCTTTCTAAATTTTTTAAAGAAATCGATTAATATTATTTCTTAATTCCTTTGTTTTCTCTGCTGCTTTCTGAGCAAAATCTTTTTCCGGTGAAGCAAAAATAATACTCCGACTCGAGTTGATAATTATACCTTTGCCAAAACGGTTTTTTCCGGCTCGAACAGTTTTTTTAACATCGCCTCCTTGAGCGCCAATACCGGGAATTAAAAAGGGCATATCTCCGGCGATCTTTCTTATTTCAGCCAATTCTTTAGGGTAAGTAGCTCCTACCACCAAAACACAATTTTTATTCTTGTTCCAAAATTTTACTACTTGATGAGCAACTACTTTATAAAGAGGTATCTTGCCTAATTTGGAATGATTAATGATTAAATCTTGAAATTCACCAGCTCCGGGATTAGAGGTTCGACACAAGATAAAAACTCCTTTCTCTTTTCTCTCCAAAAATGGCTGAAGAGCTTCTTGTCCTAAATATGGATGAACCGTAAGCGCATCAAAATTAAAATAATCAAAAATCGCCTTGACATAACCTAAATTAGTACTGCCAATATCTGCTCTTTTAGCATCACCAATAATTAAAATCTCTGGGTGTTTTTTCTTAATATAAGAAACAGTTTTCTTTAAAGCCTTAATTCCTTCAATGCCTTCGGCTTCATAAAAAGCAATGTTGGGTTTGTAGGCGCAAACTAAATCATGAGTGGCGTCAATAATTTTTTGATTAAAATATAGAATTGCCTCTGATTTTGTTTTATTCTTTTTAAGAAATAAAGGAATTCTTTCAAAATTAGAATCTAACCCAACACAAACACATGAATTGTTTTTCTTAACAATATTATCTAGTCTTTGGGTGAAATTATTGATTACCACTAAGTTTACTTACTCCTACCTCAAAAAAAATTAAGGCGCAAACTTCAAATAAAGATTTGGTTGGCGACCGCTCGGGAACACCAACTAACTCTCTTAATTGATAATGGCTCCCTAATCTTTGAGGAATTTGCGCCGGAATAATAATTAAAAGATGAGAAAGCTTGGCCAAAGGCGAATCAACAACACCAGTAACACCCAAGATCTTTGTTCCTTTAACTCGACAAATTTTAACTGCGCTCAAAACACTTCCTGTTTCTCCTGAACCAGAAATAGCTATCAATAAATCACCTGATTTTACGACTGGAGTGACTGTTTCCCCAATTACAAAAACTTCTTTGCCTAATCTTACCAAACGCATAGCTAGATTTTTGGCAACCAGACCAGAACGACCAGCACCAACAACATAAACTCTTTTGGCTTTCTTAATCTCACTAACAAAGCCGTCAAAAGCCTTTTTATCAATCTTGGTGAAAACTTTTTCTAATTCCTTTAAAAAATCTTTAAATAACATCTTTTTCTCCTTAAAAAGTTAATATCTCACTTTTTTAAATAATTCCTCTTATTTTTTTCAAAGAATTGATTTTTTCTTTTTTACTAATCATCTCTATTTCCTTAATAATTTTATTAAAAACCTCATATCCTTGTTTGTAAATGGCCGAGCCTATTCCGACTAAAGAAGCGCCAGCCATAATCATTTCAATTGCATCTTTCCCACTGCTAATTCCTCCAACGCCAATTATCGGAATTTTAACAGTTTTATAAATATCATTGACGCACCGAAGAGCAATTGGTTTTATAGCTGGTCCAGAAACTCCACCAATACCGTGTCCTAAAATTGGTCTTTTATTTTTAATATCAATTAACAATCCCGGACCAACAGTATTAATGGCACAAATAGCATCTGCACCCGCTTTTTCTACTTCAAAAGCGACTCTTTTAAGCTCGGGAGTGTTGGGGGTTAGTTTGGCAATAATGGGAATATTTTTAACCACTTTTTTCACTTCTAAAATTGCCATGGCGGTCAACATTGGGTCGCAGGCTAAAGGTCTGCCAAATTCATCATCTACATGAGGACAAGACAAATTAAGCTCTATAAAATCTGGTTTGGTTTTAGCAATTTCTCTTGCCAAAAAAGCAAATTCTGACAGTTGAGCCGTAAAAATTGAGGCAATAATAGGTTTTTTAATTACTTTTTTTAAATGAACTATTTCTTTTTTGGCTTTTTTTATCCCCGGATTTTTTAAACCAACAGCATTGATAAAACCAACTTTATAAGAAGCAATATGGGGCAAAGGATGTCCTTCTCGAGACAAAATACTATATGATTTAGTAGTTACTCCACCAATCCCCTTTAATTTTGCTAGTTTTATGATTTCTTTTGGCGCCACTACAATTCCTGAAGGTGTAACTAAAGGGGTAGAAAATCTAACTTTACAAAAAGTAGTTGATAGACGTATTTTTTTCATAATAACCTCCCAAATCCTCCTTTAACTAAAACCTTGCCGTTTTCAAAAACTTTTTTTCCTCTAATGAAGACTTTTATTACTTTTCCTTTTACTTTCCAACCATCAAAAGGTGACCAGCCGCATTTTGTTTTTAAATTTTTGTTTCTAATTAGCCAGCTTTTATTTAAATCGACTTCCACCCAACAATCTTTTAATTTAATCTTTAATAATTTAGAAGGCTTTAAAGAAGTCAACTCTATTAGTTTTTTTAAGCTTAGTCTTTTTTGAGTCACAGCAGTTAACAATAAAGGCAGCATTGTTTCCAATCCTGGAACACCATAAGGAGAATTATCTGATTTTTTTTCTTTAAGAGTATGAGGGGCGTGGTCAGTAGCAATATAATCAATTAAATCATTATTAATTGCCCACCAAAGAGTTTGTTGATCCTTTTTGGTTCTTAAAGGCGGCCGCATTTTAACAAAAGGACCCAACTTTTTTCCATCCTCTTTGGTTAAAAAAAGGTGATGAGGAGCAACTTCACAAGTAATCGTTCCCCCTGCTTTTTTAGCCCTTTTAATTAATTCTATCTCACTGGCTTGACTAACATGACATATATGAAGCCATTTCTTATAAATCAGAGTCAAACCAATTGCTTTAGCTAGAGTAGAATCTTCAGCATGAACCAAAATTGGTTTTTCTTTTGGCCAAAATCGAAAATGATTTTCCAAAACTTTCAAATCCTCTATTAACAAAGGTCCTGTAGTATGATCCATGTATATTTTTAGGCCAAAAGTCTTATTAGAAGCTACTTGATCGACATCCCAATTTTTATTACTGGCACCAAAATAAAATCCATAATCACAAACACATTTTTTGGCAGCTAATCTTTCTTTTCGCCTCAGAGTTCTCAAAGAAGTCGTTGGAAAAGAATTATTGGGCATATCAATCAATGCTACTATTCCACCAGCTAAAGCAGCACAGGTACCAGTATAAAGATCCTCTTTTTGAATTGCTCCAGGATCTCTTAAATGAACATGAGCGTCAATTATTCCTGGCAGTTTAGTTAATTGAACCATTTTAACTCCCTTTTTGTCTATTTTCCAACTAAAATCAATTTTAACAAGGCCATTCTTGTGTAGAGTCCATTTCTCATTTGTTTAAAATAAACAGCTCGTGGATCATCATCAACTTCATAAGCAATCTCGCCTACTCTTGGCAAAGGATGCATGATAATCATTTTCTTTTTTGCTTTCTCTAATGTTTTCAAAGTAATATTGTAAGCGCCTTTTAATTTTCGGTATAGAGAAAGTTTGCCTTCCGCTTCAAACCACTCCTTTTGAATTCTGGTCGCATATAAAACGTCAGCCTCTGGCAAAACTTTCAGAAGATTATCTGTCTCATAAACTTTTACTCCCTTTGCTTTCCATTCTTTAACCAAATCTCTTGGCATTTTTAAAATTTTGGGTGAAACTAAGAAAAGCTGCAAATTTTTATCAACTAGACTCAATAATTTTCCTAAAGACTTAATTGTCCGGCCGTATTTTAAGTCGCCCAAAAATACAACTTTTAGATTTTTCATTCTTTCTAATTCATCTTTAATGGTATAAAGATCCAAAACAGCCTGAGTGGGGTGTTCTTTTTTCCCTGCTCCAGCGTTAATAATGGGAATAAAACTAGCTTCAGCCGCTCTCTCAGATGAATTATCAGCTGGATGTCTAATGATGATAAGGTCTGAAGCAGTAGTCTGATAAATACTTTTAACCGTATCTTCAATTGATTCTCCTTTAACAGCCGAAGAATAAGCACTCATACCATGAATAGGAATAGTGATCGCTCCCAACCATTTAGCGGCCGCTAAAAAAGAAGTAAAGGTTCTTGTTGAAGGCTGATAAAAAAGCTCAGCAATGCAAAAACCTCTCAACATTTTTGATGGCTTTTTTTTAATGACAATTTTTTTCATTTGATCAGCAACGCGAAAAATCTTCTTTATTTCACTGGCCCTAGTCAGCTGATTAATAGAAATAAAGCTTTTGCCTTTAAAATTGTTATTAAATTTTGACGAATTAACTTTCATTTTCTATTTACCCGCCGTAGCTTTTTGCGAAGACGGACCTCCTTTGTTAAATAAAAAAACTAATAATCCTTTTTGAGCATGTAATCTATTTTCTGCTTCTTCAAAAACAACCGACTGAAACCCATTAATTACTTCTGAACTCACTTCTTTTTCTCGATAGGCAGGTAAACAGTGCATAAAAATACTATCCTTTCTGGATAAACTCATTATTTTTTGATTAACTTGATAAGGAGGGAATATTTTCAATCGTTTTTTTCTTTCTAACTCATTACCCATACTTATCCAAGTGTCAGTAATCAGCACATCAGCCTGATAAGCTGCTTTTTCTGGATCTGTCGTTTCGACAATGGTAGCTTTTGTTTTTTGAGCGATTTTTTTTGCTAGAGAAACGACTTTCTTCTTCATCCCATACCCTTTCGGTGAAGCACAAAAAAAGCGTCCTCCTAAAAGAGATGAGGCTAAAACCAAAGAGTGGGTAACATTGTTTTTTCCATCACCCAAATAAGCCAATTTTAAACCTTCTATCTTTCCTTTTTTTTCAATAATAGTTAGAAAATCAGCTAAAATCTGACAAGGATGTTCTAAATCAGATAAAGCATTAATTACCGGAACCGATGATCCAGAGGCTAATTCCTCAATGCTTTCATGTTTAAAGGTTCGCGCCATAATAAAGTCGGCCATACTGGAAGTAACTTTACCTACATCATAAGAAGTTTCTCTTTTTCCCATCTGAATATCATTTGGTCCAAGATAAATTGCATGTCCTCCTAATTGAGTCATGGCAATTTCAAAAGAAATTCTGGTTCTCAAAGATGGCTTCTCAAAAATCATTGCCATTGTCTTTCCTTTGAAAATGGCTTTATTCTTTCCTTTTCTCTCTATTTCCTTCTTTAATTTAAGAGAGATTTGAAATACCTTTCTTATCTCTTCAGCAGAAAAATCGGTAATACTTAAAAAATGTCTTATCTTCATTTTTTCTCCTTCTAGAAAAAAGGCCGCTGATGCGGCTTTGTAAATATTTTCTGATTTAAAATTGTTTTAGTTAAAATTCCCATAAAAAAACCCAGAGTTTTTTATTTTTTTGCCTCTGGGATTATATTCTAGCAAAGCTTGAAAATTCTGTCAATCACTATTTTCGTAACTTTCCAGTTTTCTCCAAATTCACCTCCTAAAAACTTTAACCCACCTCTTCTACTCTAATGGTATTAGTTTCCCCTGACACCCCCCATTGCTTGCCGTAAATGGTAATCACTCGATCTCCTTTTTGCAGTACCCCCTTTTTTTTCAAATGCAGCAAGCCATATTTAGTTGATCGAATACTGCCCTTGGGAAATTTATGGAAAAAGGGAATAACGCCATATGATAAACAAAGCTGATCTCTAACCCACTTATCGTCGGTAATGACCAGAATAGGAATCGACGGTCGCAGACGTGATAAAAATCTCACCGTTGTACCGGTATCGGTAAAAACAACAAAGTTGGTAATATTAATTTTTTCAAGAAATTCTTCAAAAAGCTGTCCCTCGATAATTTTATGAGCTGAAAAGGCAATCATCTCAGATAAACTTTTCGGTTTAAAGCGAATGGATGGTGTCTCTCTTTTTTTCTCAGTAAACTCAATTATCTTTTTCATCATCTTAATTGCTTTCAGAGGAAACCGACCGATAGATGTCTCGTTAGAAAGCATTAAAGCATCAGCTGCATCATAGACAGCATTGGCCACATCTGTCACCTCCGCCCGTGTCGGCCGTGGTTTTTTAGTCATTGACTCAAGCATTTGCGTAGCAACGATAACCGGCTTTGCTTCTTCCCGACAGCGTTTGATAATCATCTTCTGATAAAAGGGAACTTCTTCTGGCGAGATCTCAATTCCCAAATCTCCTCGGGCAATCATAATCGCATCTGCTTCCTTTAAAATCTCCTCAAAATTGTCAATTGACTTTCTGTTTTCTATCTTAGCTACAATTTTTGCCGATAATCCCTGTTGTTTAATAATTTTTCTAAGCTCTAAGATGTCTTCTCTGTTTCTGACAAAAGAATAGGAAAAAAAGTCAATATCTCGCCGAGCAGGCATGGAGATAAACTCCAAATCTTTTTTGACTAAAGAAGGTAAATCCAAATTAGTATTCGGAAAGTTAACTCCTTTGTTATCCTTTAAAATACCACCTTCGACAATTTTAGCAGTTACTATTCTGCCCTGATGAGAAACTTCTAACACCCTTGCTTCCAAAAAACCATCATCTAAGTAAATAAAACTCCCTGGCTTTAGTCCTTTAATTGCCGCAAGCTGCTCAATAACAATATTTTTTTTACTACTACTTTTTTCTCTGTTTACAAAGTCAATTATCTCGTTCTTATCCAATCTTATTTGCCCATTCTTAAAAGCACCAATGCGAAGCTCTGGTCCCTGTAGAACAATCATTATGACAACGGGGATATCTAGTTTGCGCGAGGCCTGCCTGACCCGTTCAATCCTGTGAGCATGCCATTTCAAAGTGTTATGTTTAGTATTAAAACGAAAAACAGAAACGCTTGCTTTAATCATTCTTTCAATCATTTGTTGACTGTCACAAGCCGGACCAATGGTAGCGATAATTTTTGTCTTAATCATCTTGTTAAGATTACAGCCTTTTGACAATTTTTTCAATTTTATAGGAATTTTTGACAAAATTCATTGTGAGTGACAAGAGGGGATACGAGTTCGGGGAAAGGGGGGAGCAGCGGCATCCGCCGCAAGCGATGGAACCACTGCTCCCTTTTCCCCTTTCTTCCTACGCCTCTTGGCGGCGCAAGAACTTGCTTGCCTCCGCGGCGGCAGCAGGCACCAGGATGAGCGGAGCTATGACCAACCACTCCCTCAAACCCAAGAAGGTGGTGTTGAAGACGGGATCCAGGAAGGGCAGGTAGATGATAGCCAGCACGATGATCAGTGAGGCCAGCACCGCCCATTGCATCCACTTGTTAGAGAAAACCCCGATAGTCCACAGTGAGTGCCGATCCGACCTCGACGTGTAGGCTCGGAAGAGCTCCGAGATGGATAGCGTGGCGAAGACCATGGTCTGAGCCGCTGCCAGGTTATCCGGGAACCAGCGCAGGCCAATGATAAAAGCGGTCAGAGTGGCGGCGGTGATGGCCACGGTCTGGATAGCGATACTCCACACCATCTGGCAATCAATCACCGACTCATCCGGCCGACGGGAAGGGCAGTTCATGCTGTCCGGATCTCCCTTCTCCATCCCCAGGGCCAGAGCAGGCAGGCCATCGGTTACCAGGTTGAGCACCAACAACAGGATGGGGGTCAGGGGCACCGGCCAGCCGGCGATCATCGCCAGAAAGATAATCATGATCTCGCCCACGTTGCAGGAGAGCAGATAGTAGACGAACTTGCGGATGTTGGCATAGATGACGCGCCCTGTCTCCACTGCCGAGACAATGGAAGCGTAGTTGTCATCGGTGAGCACCATGTCCGCCGTCTCCTTGGCGACGTCGGTGCCGGTGATACCCATCGCCACCCCGATGTTGGCTCGCTTCAAGGCCGGGGCGTCGTTGACTCCATCGCCCGTCATGGCCACCACGTGGCCGCGCTCCTTGAGGGCTTCCACGATCCGCACCTTGTGCTGGGGCGAGACCCTGGCATAAACCTCCACTCCCTCGACCATTTCGGCGAAGATCGCGTCGTCCAGTTGATCGAGCTCGACGCCGGTCAGCACGCACCCTCCTGGCGAGAGCAGGGCCAACTCGTCGGCTATGGCTACAGCCGTGTTCTTGTAGTCGCCTGTGATCATCACCGTCTTGATGCCGGCCTGCCGCGCCACTTCAATGGCTCCTTTCACCTCTGGGCGAGCCGGGTCAATCATGCCGATGAGACCGACAAAGGTCAAGTCTCTCTCTATTTCCTCGGCGGTCGGGTTCCTGGGCACCTCTGACAGGGGCCGATAAGCTATTCCCAGCACCCGCAGAGCATCAGAAGTCAAAGCCTCGTTGACCTCGAGGATCCGCTGACGCTTCTCATCTGTCAACGGCCTCATCTGGCCGTCCTCGACAACCTGCTGACACAGTCCGATGATGATGTCAGGTGCTCCCTTGACGTAGGCCACGTAGCCGCCCCATTTGGGGTCGGGATGGATAGTGGTCATCCTCTTGCGCTTGGAGTCGAAGGGAATCTCGGCCAGCCGGGGATAATCCTGCTGCAGCTCTTCTCGCCAAAAGCCAGCCTTGGCTGCGGCTACCACCAGCGCTCCCTCGGTGGGATCGCCCACCATACGCCAACCGCCATCGCTCTCAGAGTCGGGTTCCAACCCAGCGTTGTTACAGAGGAGTCCGGCTCGCAGAGATAAGTTCGAGCCCGGAGGACCCTCCAGGCCTACGGACCGTCCTGCAACGCTAAACTCCCCCACTGGATTGTAGCCCTCGCCGCTGATGCTGAGAATGGTACGGTCAACGTAGATCTGCACGGCCATCATTTTGTCCTGGGTGAGGGTTCCCGTCTTGTCGGAGCAGATGACAGTGGCGCTGCCCAGAGTCTCCACCGCGGGCAGTTTGCGGATCAGGGCATGACGCTTGATCATCTCCTGCATCCCCAGGGCCAGAACGATGGTGACTACGGCCGGCAGCCCTTCGGGAACAGCAGCGATGGCCAGACTGACCGCCACCATGAACATCTCTATGATGGTTTCCCTGAAAGTACTCAGGTAGGCCATCAAGCCGCCTGGCTGGAAGATCATCCCCAGATCGGTGTCTTGGATGACACCGATGAAGAAGACGATCCCACAGACAATCAGGCAGCCGATGCCCAGCCACTTGCCCAGTTGTTCCAGCTTAACCTGAAGGGGAGTCGGTTCCTCCCCATAGGACTGGATCATCTCGGCGATAAGGCCGATCTCGGTGCTCATTCCCGTGTTGACCACGACGCCCCTGCCCCGACCATAGCTGACCACCGTGCTCATGTAGGCTAAGTTGCGGCGGTCGCCCAACGGGAGGTCCCCTTTGAGCACCAGGTCGACCTCTTTCTCCACTGGCACTGACTCGCCCGTCAGCGATGCCTCTTCGATACGCAGATTCGCGCTTTCGATGAGGCGCACGTCGGCCGGAATGTAGTTGCCCGTCTCCAGTAACACCACGTCGCCGGGTACCACTTCACGGGCGGGGATAATGATCAGGTGCCCATCGCGGACGACCTGGGCGTTGGGGGCAGCCATCTTCTTCAGAGCGGCCAGGGCCTTCTCGGCTTTGCCCTCCTGAACGACGCCTAGGAAGGCGTTGAGGATGACAATGGCCATGATGGCCCCTGAGTCCACGTACTCGCCCAGGAAGAAAGAGATAGCCGCCGAAACAATCAGAATCAGCACCAGGAATTGGTTGAACTGGTCCAACAGCATCCTCCAGAAGCCTGGCCGTGGCAGCTCCCGGAGCTCGTTAGAGCCGTATTCAACCAGGCGGTGAGAGGCTTCAGCCTGATTCAACCCCCTTTTAGGATCAGTAGCCAAGACCTTGACTACTTCTCCGATGGATCGATTATGCCATCGACCCATATTGCCCCCTTTCATTTTTCTCCTTTCTGAGAAAGTTGTCCGGCTTACTCCGGGAGGAGTTACCGGCGCGGGCTTTTCGGCTATCTGCGTGTGGTTCAACGCAGATTGACCGACCGACGAGGAAATATTGAGGAAAGAAGCAGAGGAAAATTAAAGCGAGGAAAGGAAAGGGCCTTTATAGAAGAATTGGGGTGGGGCTCCGCATTGACGGAGCAAAAGAAGCGAGGATGTTGTAGTTGTGGGGTGAAAGCAAGACTCTAGCGCTTTTTCACACCGGGAGAGTCGATTTGGCCACTCTCGAGATATGTCTAAGTCTTGTTTAGCTCCAAAATCTTTTGTGCTAAAATCCTCTTTTCACTCCCACAACTTTCTCTTTATCTCCTCTTCTCTGCTCACCCATTTTCTTACTTGCCATCAATTTCCAGCCTTTATCTTTATTATTAAGGAATATTTCGTATCCCCTCTTGTTAAAGTGCGAAATAGTCAGGCTTTTTTCCAAAAAAGCCGCTTTTGGCGATTAGGAAAATAACCTAGCCTATAGCATGTTCTATATTGATTTGTAATCGATAGTTCATTTTTAAATGTAAGAGTAGAGAGTCTTGAATTAGATTGACTGGGCAGTTTGAGTGTTTTTAAAAATTACCCAGTAGGAATAAATTTTCCGGCTTTGGGAAATTTTTGCTTGATGGCTTTTAAGACCTCAATAACAACAAATCCTGATGAGGAGCAGAATAGAATTAACATCCAGTCTTTCAAATTTAAAGGAATTGTTTTAAAAACTTGTTGTCCCAAAGGAAGATAAATTGCCAAAAGCTGACCAATCACTCCCAATATAACTGACAGACACAAAAACTTGTTGGAAAAAATCCCAATTTCAAAGGCGCTTTTTTCGCTTCTGATTGCAAAAACCGAGAAAAATTCAAACATAACAGTGGCCGTAAAAGCCATTGTTCTAGCATATATCAAAGGCATTTTCCATACATAAAGAGAGACCAAGAAAAGTCCAAAAGTAGAAATATAGGCGATAATGGCGCACAAAACTGCAAAAGGAATCACTCCTTTTAAAATTTCCTCCTTTGGACAATAGGGCTTTCTTTCCATAATTCCCTTTTCAGCTACATCAGAGGTTAAGGCTAAGGCAGGCAGAGAATCAGTGGCTAAATTGAGCCACAAAATCTGCAAGGGTAAAAAGGAAAGAGGAATACCAAATAAAATACAAGTAAAAACTTCTGCTATTTCATCAAAATTGGCGCTGATTAAAAATCTAACAAACTTTTTAATATTAAAAAATATTCTTCTTCCCTCTCTTATTCCTTTAGGAATGGTTGAAAAATCATCATCAAGCAAAATCATGTCAGAAATTCCTTTTGTCAAATCTGTTCCTGAGCCAACGGCAATTCCCACATCAGCCCTTTTAATGGCCGGCGCATCGTTAACTCCATCTCCGGTCATTCCAACCTGATGTCCTAGTTTTTGCAGAGTAGTTAAAATTCTTACTTTATGTTGAGGAGAAACGCGGGCAAAAACATTAACTTTTTTTACTATCTTCTTAAATTCCCTATCATTCATATCATTGATCTCATCTCCTGTCACAACTCCTTCTGAAGTCAAACCAATTTGAGCGGCGATTGCTTCAGCCGTTTTTTTGTGGTCTCCTGTTATCATCAACACTCTTACTCCTGCCTTTTGGCAAACTTTTAAAGCTTCCGGCACTTCTTTTCTTGGAGGATCATACATTCCTATCAATCCCAAAAAAGAATATTTTTTCAGAGTTTTCATTTTTTCTTCTGAAGTTAATTTTTTCTCTCCTACTGCTAAAACCCGAAGACCTTTAGCTGACAAATAATCATTTATCTTTAAAAGCTTCTTTTGCTCTTCTTTTGAAAGAGTACACATTTTGAAAATTGTTTCTGGAGCGCCTTTAATAATTGCTTTCTTTTGCTTTCTGTCCAAAACAGCAACCGCCATGAATTTTTGGGCAGAATCAAAAGGAATCTCATCAACTCGCGATTTTTCTTTCCTTAATTTTTCTTCTTTTCCAGCAAGTTTTCTTAAAGCCACCACTAAAG
>JADHYG010000017.1 GCA_016782545.1 Candidatus Microgenomates bacterium | reverse complement strand
CATCGGCATCATAATCGCCATAAATAATAATCTGCTCTTTAACATCAACGGCTTTTTTGATCCGTTTTATTGCTTTATTAAGCTCTCTTTTAGAAATTCCTAAAGCGGCCGCGGTTAAAACTGAAGGTCGAAGCGGGTGGAGAAATTCATCAATTTGTTTTTTTAAAACAAGGTTGCGATTTTTAAGGAGAACTTTGATAATTTTCCCAGCCTTTTGTTTGCCTTTTATTACTTGTAAAACTTTCCACTGTTTCATCATCGACTGTTTTCTTGTTATAATAGCATAATAATGAAAAAGATTATTCCGGTCAAAAGAAAGCTTTCCCGAGCTGTCAAAACCGTCTTTAATAAATTTCAAAAGTCAGGTTTTGAAATTTATTTAGTTGGCGGCGCCGTTAGAGACCTCTTGATGAAGAAAAAAATTCATGACTGCGATTTCACTACTAATGCCAAACCAGAAGAAATTCAAAAACTTTTTCCTGAAACTTTTTATGATAATATTTTTGGCACTGTCGGCATTCCTCTTAAAAAGGAAATCTATGAAATCACTACTTATAGAACAGAGCAGGGCTATACTGATAGACGTCATCCAAATAAGGTAGTTTGGGGAAACAAACTTGAAGAAGACTTAAAACGCCGAGATTTTACTATTAACACCATGGTTATTGGACCAAGAAAGGATGGAAAACTAGAGCTTATTGATCTTTTTGAAGGAGAAAAAGACTTAAAAAAAAGACTGATACGAGCGGTAGGAAATCCAAAAGCACGGTTTAACGAAGACTCTTTAAGAATGATGAGGGCAATAAGAATTGCTAGCCAGCTTAGTTTTGTTATTGAAGAAAAAACGTTCAAAGCTATCAAAGAAAATGCTGAACATATCCTGGAAATCAGCGGAGAAAGAATCAGGGATGAACTGATCAGAATTTTAAAATCCGATTACCCCGCTGATGGATTAATGCTGCTTTATAACAGTGGTCTCTTGGCACAAATCTTACCGGAAGTTGTCAAAGGAAAAGGAGTTCAACAGGCAGGCCATCATCAGGATGATGTTTTTACTCACAACATCAAATCACTTAAATTCTGCAAAAATCCTGACCCTATCATCCGTCTTGCCTCTCTTCTTCATGATGTCGGTAAGCCGGTAGTAGTCAAAAAAAGAAACGGTAAAATAACATTTTATAATCACGAGATTATCGGCGCTTCAATTGCCAGACATATTGGACAAAGACTTCGATTTTCGAAAAAAGATCGAGAAAAATTAGTTAATTTAGTTCGCTGGCATATGTTTACTGTTGACGAAAAAATTACGGATTCAGCCGTTCGAAGATTTATTAGGAGAATAGGCAAAGAAAACGTTAATGAAATGATGGATGTAAGAATTGCCGATCGGCTTGGCGGAGGCTGTCTAAATGAAACAAGCTGGCGACTAAGGCTTTTGCAAAAAAGAATCCTTGATGTTCAAAAACACATTCCTGCGGTCGAAGATCTCAAAATCAGTGGCCATGATGTCATGAAAGTTTTAAATCTTGACCCAGGACCAAAAGTCGGTCAAATACTTAATCGTCTTTTTGAGGAAATTTCAGATAATCCCATTAAAAACAAGAAGAGTTATCTTTTAAAACGCCTTAAAGAGTTTTCCCAAACGACCAAAAGAGGCACGGCAATAAAAGTTGAAGAATAGGTGCCAGCAACCGTTCCCGATAGCAAGGCGAAAACAAACCATTTAACTGTTTCTCCTCCCAGCAACCAAAGAGCAAAAAGGACAAAAATAATGGTCATGGAATTATTAAGAGAACGAACCAAAGTTTTCTCTATTGCCTGATTGGCTAAATCAATAAAAGGAGCCTTAGAAAATCTCCGAGAAGATTCTCTAATCTGGTCGTAAATCACGACCGTGTCGTGAACAGAAAAGGAAAGAGTAGTCAAAACAGCGGTGACAAAAAGGGTATCAATCTCAACTTTTTTGAAATGACCAAGAAGACTAAAAATGCCTAACAAAATCAAGCTATCATGAAACATTGCTAAAATAGCACAGACGCCATACTTTGCTTCTCCAAATCTTGTAGCTACATAAAAAAGAATAAATCCAGCGGCTAAAATAATCGCTATCGTCGTCTTAATAATCAGTTCTTTTCCTAAAGTCGGGCCTACGGTTTCAAAACGAAGCTCTTCTATTTCTCCAAATTTTTCAGAAAGAATCTTTTGTATTTCCTGGCTTTTATTTTTATCAATTGGTTTCATCCGAAAAAGATAAGTATTTTCTCCTGATGGTTGCATAGAAGAAATTTCAATCTCTTTCTCTTCAAAAATTTCTTTTAATTGGTCATTGGAAATTGGAAATTGGTCATTCTCGAGCTTTAGCTCGAGCAGACTGCCGCCAGTAAAATCAATCGACGGCTTTAATCCCCAAACCAACAAAGAATAAATCCCTGGAATTAAAACCAAAGCCGATAAGAAAAAATATAGCCACTTGTATTTCATAAAATTCATCTTAAAAATCTCCGCAATAAGGTTCTGGTGACAACCACCCCTGTAAATAAACTAATAATCACTCCTAATCCTAGAGTTAAAGCAAAGCCTTTAACCATTCCACTAGTAACTAAAAAACTCCAATTAAACGGGTTAAATAAAATAAAGCAGGTAATTAAAGTGCAAACATTGGCATCTTTGATTGAATCCCAGGCGCGGCCAAAACCAAATTCCATTGCCCGGCGTAGAGGCTCACCATTACGCATTTCTTCCCTCATTCTCTCAAAAATTAAAATATTGCTGTCTACTGCCATACCAACAGACAAGAAAAAACCAGCCAGCCCAGGAAGAGTAATAGTCACAGGAATAAGTTTATACAAAGCGAAAGTAATTAAAGCATAGACAATCAAGGCAATATCTGCTAATAAACCAAGTTTTCCATAATAAACAATCATAAATAAAATAACTGTTAAAAGACCAGCTAAGCCTGCCTGACTACTTTTTTTAATCGATTCTTGACCAAGAGTAGCGCCGATATTTCTTTGCTCGATGATCTCTATTGACACTGGAAGAGCACCAGCGTTAAGTTGAATCGAGAGATTTTTTGCTTGGCTAACATCAAAATCACCAGAGATAACTGCTTGACCATCAACAATCGGCTCGTTGACAGTCGGAGCAGTAATCGGAAGCTCATCAAGAAAAATAGCTACTCTCTTGCCTACATTACGACCAGTAACTTCAGCAAACTTTTCTTTTCCTTCTTCGTCGAATTCCAAACTAACCTGAGGATTACCTGTTTTGGAATCAAAAACTACTTTAGAATAAACAAGATTTTTCCCCGTTAATCCAGTTTTTTCAAAATCCTGAAGAAAATTTCCCGAAGGACTGCCCTCTTTCGGTTCTCGAAAATCAAGTTGGGCAGTCTTACCAATTAAATCAACTGCCTGATTTATTTCTTTAATGCCAGGAAGCTCCACAATGACCCTGTAATCTTCGCCTCTTTTTGAAGTTTGAATCACGGGCTCGGCAACACCATAAAGATCAACTCGACGACTAATAACATTTTTGGCTGATTCCAAAGCCCTATCTCTATCTTCCTCTTTTATTTCTTCCATATGGGCCTTGAGAACTAAATGAGCCCCCCCTTGAAGATCAAGACCAAATCTCGGTTTAAGATCACGTTTAATTTTAATCAAACCAAAATCAAGATCTAGTCTTGGCAGAAAATCAATGAAAATGGCAATAACAGTAATAAAAATAATCAAAAAAAGACCTTTTTGCTTTCCCATAGTTATTTTTTTCTACGATGCTTTCTTTTCTTCTTTAGGAAGTTTTTTGAAAGAGGCAGTTGGGATACACCACTAAACTTGTAAATTACTTTACCCTTTTCTGGAAATGCTTTTACTTCAACTTTGTCACCAACATTAGCACCCACGACTCTAACAAAATCAGCCGGAACAGTGACCACGGCGCTGTTGCCGCTTCTCATTATTTTCTGCTTCACGAAATCCCCTCGATCATTTTTTCTTCGTCGCCAATCAACATCACCCGAGAAGACGAAAGAACTCCTAAAATGAAGGAGTCGCGCCGGCGTTTACGAAAATCAAGTTCCTTTTCAGTCATAACCGTATAATTAATCTCTCGTTTCCTTTTTGCCTCTTCTGCCCGAACTAAAGAAGCAATTTGAGGAAGAACAACTTGGCCAACTATTAGAAGATCAACTTCATTTTTCTTTCTTGGTAAATTTCTAAGAAATCTCCCAGAAAGCATAGCAAATCTTATATTGCCGATTTTATTCTGATTTCTAACTATCTCGCCACCAAGACCAGTCGTCTTCCCCACTAAGGCCAAAAGATCATCATAAAAGAGATAATCTTTTCGAAAGCTATAATAGAGGCGGTTCCCCCTTTCTTCCTTCCGAACCATCTTCTTTATTTCCATCCGTTTCAATTCACGACGGACTGCATTAATCTGTTCACCTGTTAACCGCACTAACTCTCTAACATAAAAGATTTTTTGAGGACTTGAGAAAAAAACCTGAAGAAGCTTCTCTCGGGCTCTAGAGATAAAAAGATCGCGAAGTTCAGCCATATCAATATTCGATTTTGTTTCTTGATGGCACAATCTCAATCCAAATTTTTCCCCGATTTATCTCAATCTCTCGACCCCGACTATCATTGAAAACTGTTCTTGAAGCTTTCTTTTCTTTTATCCATTCACCTTCAATCACTTTGCCGTCTTGGAATAGCAAAAGCTCGCCACTGCCAGTAGTCTGGTATAAAAGATGCTTATGTTCATCAACTGGTCCAGTCTCTTTTGTTTTCTGGACAATAACGACTTTTGCTCTTAATTGCTCCTTTGTATTAAAATCAAGATGCTCATTTTCACCATTAATTCTTTTATATTCATTCTTCTCTTCATCATACTGCCAGGCAACCTTGTAATCTTGGTGCCCATCCCAAAAATCAAATTCAATCGAAGAAACATCACCTTTTTCTTTATCATCATCCTTAAATGTCCAAGACTTAAAATTATCCAACCAATAAACTCCTTCTTCGTTCTCCGGTCCATAACCAGCCTTCTCTGCTACCTCCCAAAGCTTCCCTGTTGTTGAGTGCATCGTATGCTCAGTGGCCACAGAATGGCCTAATTTTTCATAATCACGCCAAAAATAAGGATAACTGCCGTAACGACCCATTTGGTCAATATCTCTAATCCCATATTCATTAATTTGACAAAGAGCTCTGACGCGAGGATCAACATCAGCATAACAAGCAGCACCGCCAACATGGACAAAAGAAGCATCATATTCCATCGTCCAATCCAGAAGATAAGTCCTAGCGCTTCTTATTGGGCCCAAAAGGGTATCAAAAGCAGCAGCGCCACAATAGTAAATTGCCAGGAAACGAGTAATCCCTCCTTCAGCTACTACTTCATAAACAATGTCTGCCTTTGAAAGCCCTGATTGAGGACGACAATCCATATGGTTTTCTATCACCACACTCAGGGGCCTGCGCTTCTCCCAAATTTCCTTCTCCTGTTTTGTATATTTCAACCCATTTATGGGGCAAATTTCTGTTTTAGGAGCATTCAAATTAATCTCCATACCCCCTTCAGAAAGGGGAGATTCAATTTCTAACTTAGGAGAAGTCCTTAAAAAATTAAAAGCTGCATAAGAGACCCCTGTAGACAACAAGTATAAACCTAGACTTCCTAAAATAAAAAGAACTTTGTTTTTTTTCATAAAAGACTAGCTTTTTTTGCTCCTTTAATCACTCTTTTTTCTTCGGCTGAAAGTTTGTATTGCCCTGCTTCTCCCTTTTTAACCGGCTTAGTATAAATTCTTGTTGTTTCTCTACTGTGAAGAGAGGTAATAATAATTCCATCATTGTTCTCATCAAGTAAAGCAAGAATAAAACTTTGATCACCCCCAGTAGTTTTAAAAGGATTATATCTTAAAAAACCAATTTTTTGAATATGGAAAGCGCCTTTCCTTTCAATCTCTTCACATTTCTTAAAATTATTTTTTGTTTGCTTTTCGTTTTCTTTAATATCTTTGAGAATCTTTTCTAGAACAATTTTAAGGTTTTTCTTTGTAATCCCGAAGGTTAACCGTTGATAATGACGCAAAGTTTTAAAAAGAAAAAAACTTAAAATACAAAGCCAAAAAAAAACAAAACCAAAAAATAAGTTACTTTGCTGCATATGTTTTTATTTTACTTGCTTTACAAGGTGGTGTCAACCGAAAAACAAGAATCAGAATGACGGAGAGAGTGTAGGTTGCTTCGTTTGCTCCGCCATGATATATTAGGCATATTGTGGCTAAAAAAAGAAAAACAAAAGAACAAAAAATCATTGCCCAATTAAGAAGAGAACTTCAAGGAGCAAAAAAAGAATTAAAACAATCCAAAAAGGAAGAAGTAGTTAAGAAAAAACCTGAAAAAAGAAAGTCTTCTAAGCTTTCCGTTAGAAATGCTTTCACGTATGCGTCGGACGCACGCTCTCCCAATCCCCCGTCCGACTCGCTTCGCAACTCGAAGCAGGCGGATAACCTTTATCTTAAAAAGGACTTGACAAGGACTTTAATTTTATCCATACTTGCAATAAGCATTGAGCTTATGATATATTGGCTTACTATTAATGGGTTTGACATTTTTAATTTGTCTACCCAGTTGAAAACCAAGTTTTTTTAAAGAAAGGGGGTGAAAAAATTTTATGGCTACTCTTTACTGTGTTAAGTGCCGCGCCAAGAAGGATGTTGGCGATAAGTTTGAAAAAATCACCATGAAAAATGGTCGACCAGCAATTCGCGCTGTCTGTCCTGATTGCGGTACAAAAATGTTCAAGATTGGTGGGGCGTAAACTAAAACTTAATTAAAGCTTGGAGATACCTGTAAAATTCCAGCTTTTGATTTTAAGAGCGGGAACTAAATTTCCTCCAAACCAGCTTTTTTCAAGTTTTGCTTTTCGAGCAATTTCTGTAACCTGAAAAAGCGCTTGAGGAATGCTTTGAGTAAAACGAAGGTTTTTGACAGCGGCTTTTATTCTGCCGCTTTCAATTAAAAACGTTCCATCCCGAGTTAATCCTGTGAGATTAAGCTCCTTATGATGGTGAGCATTAAGATACCAAAGCTTGCTAATTAATAATCCCTTATCAAGTCTTTTGATTAATTCTTTCTTTGTGTATTTTCCAGTCGCTAAATGAAGGTGGCCTGCAAGAGCACCAAGAGTGTTTGGTGCCGATAAACCATGTCCAGTAGGCTTTTTACCATACTTAAGCGCATCATAATGATCATAAACTATTTCCTTAAGGATTCCCTTTTCGATAATCATCGTTTTTTTCTTGGGGACTCCTTCCAAATCAAAAGGCATTGGTAAACATACAGGATCTAAACCATCATCCCAAAGAGTAATATTCTCTCCGGCTACTTTTTTGCCCAACTGGCCAGAAAGAAAACTACGATCTTCATGAAAAGCTCTCGCTCCCAGGGCCAAATAAGCCAAATAACTTAAGATTTCATTAACAGGCTGTTCCTCTAATATTACTGAATATCTTCCGAGTTTAATCTCAACCGGGTTTTTACTCAAAATCGCTTTTTTAACAGCTGTTTGGGTTACTTTTTCAATATTAAGCTCATTAATATCTAAAGAGATCTGATTTCCAAAACCAGAGTTTTCTTGTTTATCTTTGACCACTAGTGAAATCTCTGCCGTCGTCGCGAGGTGATAAAGAAAAACACCTAAAGAATTAGCCACAGCATATTCCGTCACTCCCGTTTCTAAAGCTCCAAACGCCCGTAAATTTTCCTTTTCTACCCTATTAATAATCTGATTAACAATCTTCGCCCGCTTGAGAGGACCAAAAAAAGCAGTTGCTTCTCGATAAGCATCAACTGAAGACGTTTTTTTTGGCTCTGGCAAAGTAAGAAAATACTCATCTGGTTTTTGATTCTTGGCAATTTCTTCTGCTCTCCGCACCACTTCTTTTAGAGATCTTTTGTCTTTTTTATTGGTTTTGGCAACGCCTATTTTTTTATTCAGAACTGCTCTTACCGAAATATTTATATTTTCTTGAGCCATATTTTGGTGGATTCTGTTTTCGGCAAAACGCGTCAAACCAGAAGAATAAGCAATTACGACTATTTCTGTCTGGTCAACAGAAGAAAAACTTAATGCCTGATTAATAATTTTCCTTATTTTATTTTTGCCCAACATTATTTCCAAAGCCCCACTTTTACTTTTCGAAAACGAGCCGGAGCAGTTCCATGACCAACATACATTCTCTGCATTGGCTCGCCCTTGCCGCAATTAGGCGTCCCCCAAACTTGCCAATATTTTTTATTACAAATAGCGTCACAAGATTGCCAAAATTTCGGCGTAATACCCGTATAAGTAGGATTCTTGAACATCCTGCCCCGTTTACCATTTTTAATTTCCCAACCTACTTCGCAGCCAAATTGGAAATTAATTCTTTTATCATCAATGCTCCAAGACTTATTAACAGACATCAAAATGCCATTTTTTGTATCGGCAATAAGGTCCTCCAAATCCCATTCTCCAGCTTCAAGATTAATATTAGTCATCCGAATCAAAGGGGAAACTAACCAACTATCCGCCCGCATAGTACCATTGCTTTTCTGGTTCAAAACAAAAGAAGTTTCCCGAGAAGTCAAATAACCAACATGAATTCCGTTTTTAATAATTGGTGTTCTCTGACCAGGAATGCCTTCATCGTCGAAACCAAAAGTACCCAAGCCCCCAGGAGTACCAGCATCAGCCGTAATATTAACTATCTTGGAACCGTATTTTAATTTACCCAGTTGATCTAAAGTCATAAAACTGGTACCGGCAAAAGAGGCTTCATAGCCTAAAACTCGATCCAATTCTACGGGATGACCACAGCTCTCATGAACCTGCAAAGCTAACTGGGGACCACCCAAAATAACATCAAATTCTCCCTGGGGACACTGTTTGGCGGTCAATAAGGCAACTGCTTCTTCGGCTATTTGATGAGCATAACTGACTAAATTAAGCCCTTCAACCGATTCAAATCCTGCTGTTCTGAACTGTCCCCGAAAAGAATTAGGATAAGAACGTATCTGAGCATCTTTTCCGTCAGTAGCCAAAGCCTGAATACCTGCGCCGGTAGTAATAATTTTCTGTTTAAAACTATTTCCTTCTGTCGAAGCAAAAACTTTGTTTTCTTGAAAGGTTTGAAAAAAAGCCTGAGCTACGGTTATTTTCTTAACCCGCCGCATTGTCTTATCAGCACCTAAAAGCAATTTAATTTTCTCATTTAAACTAATCTCAAAAGGATTTTTTTTAATCGGAGTCTCATAACGACCATTTTTTACTATTGGCGCTTTAGTTAAAATAACTTTTTCTCCGCTAATCATGCTCGAAGCCTGAGCGATTTTAATTACTTTTTGAGCTATCTCTTTAATCTTTTTCCGGCTTAAGTCATTACTAGAGGCAAATCCCCAGCAACCCTGATATAAAACCCGAATACCAAAACCCAAAGATTGACTAGAAGCTAAGGCCTCAACCACACCATTGCGAGTGGCAATATTTTCCCTCATTTGCTCTACAATCCGAATATCACCATAATCGACCCCAGGAACATCAAGACAACCAAGAGCTAAATCAGCGAGATCTTTCATTTCTTCCCTATGATATCATAAAGTGGAATGAAAAAGTCGTTTATTTTCTTCTTTTTTGCTCTTGGTTTAATTTCGCTTTTTGCTCAAGTAACAATTTTAAGAGAACTAATTGTCAGCTTTTATGGCAATGAGCTTTTTATCGGTATTATTTTGGGAGTTTGGCTTTTGATAACAAGTTTTGGGAGCCTTTTCGCTCATAAATTACCAACCAAACTCCTTAACATTAAAAATATTTTCTTGCTTCTGTTTCTAACTTTTATTTGCTTTCCTTTAGAAATTATTTTAATAAGAATATTCTGGGGCCTTGTTTTTTCTCCAGGTGAATTACCTTCGCTTCTTCCCTCATTGGCCTTCATTTTCCTACTCCTTTTCCCATTTTGTTTTTTACTAGGAACCATTTTCACTTGGGGAACAAAATTTTGGGCCAAAAAGAAAATCTATCAATTAATAAGCCAGGCCTATCTTTGGGAAACAATCGGTCTTGTTACTGCTGGTTTTGTTTTTAATTTTTTTTTCATTACCTCAACTTTTCCTCTTCCAGCTAGTTTGAATAATCAAACTCTAAAATTTCGCTTTCCAAACTTGGTAGAATCAATCAATTCTCTTTATGGCAATATCAGCGTAACTAAAACTGATGATCAGTACAACTTTTATGAAAACGGGGTCTTCGTTAGTTCAACTCAGGAACAAGAAGCAAGTGAATATTTTGTCCATCCGATTTTAACTCAGCATGAGAATCCCAAGAATATTCTCCTCATTGGCAATGGATTAAGTGGAATCATTCAGGAAATTTTGAAATACAAAACAGTAGAAGCGATTAATTATATTGAACTCGATCCGAAACTCATTGAAATTCAACGTCAATATTTACCAGTTTCCCGACTGAAAGTCGAGGATCCTCGACACTCTGTGTCGGGACGATTAATCGAAGTACTTAATAACCCAAGAGTTAAGATTCACTTCATTGACGGCCGAAAATTTTTAAAATTAGCAACCAAAAAATATGACTTAATAATTTTAAATTTACCTAATCCTTCGACTGCCCTCCTGAATCGTTTTTATACAAAAGAATGCTTCAGGGAAATAAAAAAAATATTAAAAGAAAAAGGAGTTTTGGCCCTCACTTTAGACTTACCAGTAGATTATCTAAGCGATGAGGCGATCAGCTTGGCCAGTTCGATTAATCAAACTGTTCAAAATGTTTTCTCGAATGTTTTGATTTTACCAGAAGAAACAAGTATTTTGTTCCTGTCCTCAAAGTCTGATAATCTTTCAACTAATCCTCATCTTATGACTCAACGATTCAAAGAACAACAAGTTAAAACTTCTTTTATCACGGAAGAATATCTTTCCTATCGAGTAACTAGTGATAAAATTCTACAAATAAATAAACTTTTAAAAGAAAATGTGGTAAAAATTAATAGTGACTTTTATCCCTCTGCCTATTTTTATGAAAATACTTTTTGGCAAACAATTTTCAATTTTCAATTAGCTAAAATCGCCAAAAAGATAACAGAATTAAACTTTATTTGGGTCTTGCTTTTTCTTTTAATCGTCGGTCTGGGAATTATTCTTAAATCAAAACGTCTACCCCAAATTACCTTTTTCTTAACTGCCGTTATGGGATTTACCTTAATGAGTTTTGAAATGCTAATAATTTCTGCTTTCCAGGCAATCTTGGGTTATGTATTCTCCAAGGTTGCCTTAATTTTTGCTATTATTTTAGCTTTCGTCAGCTTGGGCAATTTCTGGGCAAATAAAATTCAAATCTCTCCAAAAAAGATTCTTAGTTTAATAGAAATTTTAATTTTGGCTTTTTGTGCTGTCTTTACCTTGTTAATCCAAGAATTTCCCAGCGAACCAACCTTTTATCTTATAACAGCTATCATAGGTTTTTTAACGGGAATGATTTTCCCGTTAACAAACAAGATTTATCTTAAAAAAGACAAAAAGGCAAAAGAAAAAACAGGCATTTTATACACTGCTGATTTAACGGGAGCTTTCTTTGGAGCAATTTTACCAAGCCTGTTCTTTATTCCCATCTTTGGCATCTTTAAAACAGTAGTCTTCTTAGGAGGCGTTAATGCTCTAACTCTAATTCTTCTTCAAACACTTGAGCCGTAAAAGTAAAAATTTCTATATCCTTCTTTTTCCAACAATCCCAAGCTAAACCGGCTTTTTGAGAACATAACTGACCCATAAAAGTTTCTTTATCCCATCCTGTCTCAGTCGCTACCTGAGGTAAAAATACGCCTTTGCGCAATCCTTTCTTAATCATCACCCCATGAACTCCTAGTTCAATTTCATCAGGATCATCTATTTTCTTAAGCGGTGATAAAACAGAAATTTCGATATTAATCTCCGCTAGTTCGTTTAATCGAACTGGCGAAAATCGCAGGTCTTTAACAGCAGCTTCAATCGCCATTCTTTGAACAACTTTCCACAAAGGCTCTGTTGCTTCAAATTCACCAATACAACCACGAAGCTGGCCACCTTTCCTTAAAGTCACAAAAGTACCCAGCGGCTCAAGAAGTTGAGGGTCAGAAACTTCAAATTCAGGACTTTTCCCATCTTTAAGATAACTTTCTAGTGTTCTCCTGGCAATCTCAAGTAATTTATTTTGTTGATTCTTGCCTAACTCTTCCACCTCGGAGGAGTCAGATGTTCCGCTTCGCTCCATTCTGCCACCATCCGAGGTGATCCAAAAGCCAATTGCCGCATAACCTACTACTCGACTTTTATCCTCTGCCGTGTCTCCAGAATTAGCATAATTTAAAAGTTTCCACTCTCCTTGACCTAATTTTTGCGCTAATCTCATTCCAACTTTAACAGCCTTTTCTCCACAAGCACAAGTTTCTAAACTAGAATAGCCTTTTCCCATTTGAGAGACAATTGTCTTCGTAAAATTTTGGGAATCGCCGGACAAAATTGAATCAACTGTTGTTTTATCAACTTCATTAGCGATTTCATAGGATGGATAATGAGATAAATCTGTACTGACGACGACTAAAGTACTTTTACTCATATTTTTAACCAAAACTCTGACTAAATTATCAAGAAGCGTTTCATTCGTTTCCCCAAAAAGAATGGGCACAATCTTAAAATCTTTCAAAACTGTTTGTAAAAATGGCACTTCTACTTCCAAAGAATGCTCTCCTGAATGAGCTGAAGTAGAAAACGTTACTTCTTCAATTTCCTCAACTATTTCTTCGGCTAAATTTTTGTCTATCTCAACCGCGCCCAAGGGCGTTTCCCAAACATCACTTTCATCAATTACCGCTCCCCTAAACCAAGAACTATGGCTTCCTCCAAGTAAAATCACCGTAGAATAATTCTTATTTAATAATTGCTTAAATCCCCAGACCGCTACCTGGCCTGAATATTCATAACCGGCATGAGGAACAATTAAAATTCGCAGCAGGCCTTCTTCCTTTTTTTCCGGCACTTTTTGAAAAAAGTCTTCGATTTGGGAATTCAAAACACTTTTTTCAGCAGGATAAAAGCTACCCGCAACCGCTGCTTTTCTGATAACTTTTGACTTCATCTCTTTCTTGTTTTTTCGCTGAACAAAAATCAAAATAGGAAAAATAATTACTATAACTATTACTATGATAATAAGTTTTTTAACCTTATTCAAGGACATTCTTGCTTTTAATGCTCAAGCCAATAATAAGAGCCAGCAATAATTGTGTCTGTTGCAAGGTTAGCCAATAGTGATCAAAAAATCCTGTTAAAATTATAGCAAAAAAGGAATAAAGCAGGGCCAAATTTTTTTCCTGCCACAATTTCCTAAAAATAAACCATACGCCATAGACCATGAAACATACACCAATTATTCCTGTCTCGGCTAATATTAAAAGAAAGATGTTGTGAACAGGCTGCCAAAAATAAAGCTTTTTTGGAACTAAAAATTTTGGTAATTGAGTAATAAAATTGCCAAGGCCAACACCAAAAATTGGCGAGGTTTTAAATATTTTAAAAGCTGCATCCGTTAGTTCTAATCTTCTCCAAACAGATTCATTTCCGAGACTTAAAAAAAACAAAGAAGGCAAAGCTAAATCTTTTTTTCTGATCCATAACCAGAAAATAATTATTAAAAACCAAACCGTCCATACTGTTCGGGAAAAAGAAATAAAAATAACGCTTGTTCCTAAAATAAGAGTAAGTAATCTTAGAAATTTAGACTGTTCTCTTAAAAATAAAGCGAAAATCAAAACCACCAAGGTATATCCCGCCAAAACATTTGGGTGAGGAAAAGTAGCATAGGGTCTTAAAGCAAGTCTTCCCTGTAAATTTGCCAAGGCAATGCCAGGAGTGCTGATATGAAAGCTCCGCTCTCCTAAAATCCAGAAACCTAAAGAGCCTTGTGTAAGAAATTCCAGCCAAGCCAAAAGACTCTCCCCTAAAACTCCTAAACTAAGAGGAAGAAGAATTTCTTCCATTTTGACATTTTTTTTAATCCAGAAAATAAAAAATAAAAACTCAAAAAGTTTTAGCCATTTATAAAATAAAAGACCAATGCTTTGATTCTGAAAGAAAATCCAAAAAAAAGACAATAGTAACCCAGTAACCCAGCAACCCAATAACCCAATAAAATGTTCCTTAAAAAATCTATAAACCTTCTTAAAGTCTGATAGAAATAAAATCGCTATCAAAATATCCGTTAAGTAAACCGTTGGGCTGAGATAATCTATTCTTTGACCTAAAACATAAGAAAAATTTGGCCAAAAATGCTTGCCGAGTTGAGTAGGTAAAAAAAGAAGAACGAGAAAAAAAATGTATTTTTGATATCTCATTGTGGCAATTTATAGCCAAATCTCTAGTCCCTTTTTGCCAACTCCAAAGCAAGTTGTCTGACCGATCCGCTGAATTTTTCCTTCGTTTTCGTGAATATGACCGGAAAAGAAATAAAAAGGCTTGCTTTTCTCAATAAACTCTCTTATTGCCTGACTACCAACATAAACACCGCTGGGAATAACATCAAGTTGAGTATCTTTTGGTGGATTGTGAGCAAAAAGACAAAGATTTTGATATCCCTCAAAAAATTTTAGGGCCTTAGCAAATTCTTCCTCGCTTGTTTCTCCAGGAGTATTAAATGGAGTCGGCGTGCTGTATCCCAAACCGGCAAAAACAAGACCATACTTTTGAATCACTTTTTGGTGAAAATCAACAAAGCCATATCTTTGACAAAGAGTTTGAATTTGCTCCCAGGTCTCGTTATTTCCCGGTATTAACCAAAGTTTTTGTTTTAAAGACGCCAGAATCTCTCCGGCTTTCTCTAAGTCTTCTCCTAGGTTGCTCAAATCACCATGGCAAATATAAATATCCGCTTTTTTAACAAGAATCTTTTTTAGAGCTTCAAGATCATTATGAATATCTCCAAAAACAAGAATTTTCATCTCTTATTAATTATACATTTATACATTATCTTTTACTAAATCTTTCTTACTTATACTTATATTTGCTTATATTTACAGTTATTTACAGTTATTTACAGTGAATAATCAACACAATTTCGCGCTATAGCAAAATTTTGCGCAGAGATATTAGAGATATTTTAGACTCCGAAATATTTTCTGTATACTTGATCATTTTCAATTTTTTCGACAGTCAAAATAAGCACATCTCTTCCAATCCCATAAACCTCCCTTAAAAATTTTATCTCTTGCTCACAAGGAAAAGGACAAAGATAGACACTTTTTTGTAATTGTAAAAACTTCATTTCCTTAAGCATCCGGCGAAAAGCACCTTGGGCTGTCTTTTTGCTCTTTGGAATATCGTAAATAATTAATCTCCATTTTTTATCCCATCTTTTAGGTTTACCAATCACCATTCCTTCAAATTTAAAACGAAGAGCTTTTAATTCCCCTTTCTCTGTTAATTTAACTATTGATCCATCTCTAGTTTCTACTACCTTCACCATTTTTTGTTCATATAACCTTTTAATCGTTTGTCTTAATCGTGGCAAATTAAACTTTTCCCATTCTTTCAATCTTCTTTTTTTACTCTTCTTTTTTCCGAACAAAGAAGGAGTAAGTTTGATCAAACCTGGCATTACAAGAGTTGCTCCCAAAAATGCCCCCATTCCTAGAAGTTTCAAGACATCTTTTACATAAGGATATTTTTCTTCTTTCATGTCTCTAGTTCTAATTTAACACAAAATTGCGCTATAGCGAATTTTTGTGCAAAAAATTAAAACTTTTAAAAACTGATAAAAAAATAATAAAAATAAAGTTTACAAATCTTCCTCTGTTTTAATTCTTATGCCTTTTTGTTTTAACAAGGCAGTCGTTACACCATCGCCTGGGACTAAATTGCCAGTGAAAGTTCCATCATAAATCAATCCGCAACCACAAGATGGACTTTTTGTCTTAAGAATTGCTTCTTTAATATTTAACAATTCCGCCAATTTTAAAACCTCCTTTGCTCCTCTAATAAAACAAGCCGTAACATCTTTCCCATCTTCTTCGATAACTTTTGCTCTTCCTGATAAAACATCTTTACCATTCCCACCAAATATGGCAGCATCAGGCCTGGGAGTCTCCTGACCCCCAAATTGCTCAGGACAAACAGGAATAGGAATCAAGCCTTTTTTCCTTAAAAACTCAATAACTTTTTTATTATACTTACTTTTACCGTCATACCTGCACCGTAATCCTAATAAACAGCCGCTGACAATAATCATTTTATTTTTTCTTTTTTTCATTGCCAAACTCCGGGAATTTTTGAAGGACAGATTGGGTTTTGACCATTTTCGTCGACTTTATTTTCCGTCACGAAAAATCCCTTTCTAATAATCAAAGATTCATCATTATCAGGACAAAAAGTAGTATTACCCTCTATATATTCGGGAACATTTCCAGCATAAACATAATTTAAACCAACTTCTTGGGCGATCTCTCGAGCTTTTTTAAGAGTTTCGATCGGAGTGGATGGTAAATTTTTCATTTTATAATCAGGATGAAATCGTAAGAAATGCAAGGGAACGTCTTCACTTAAATTATCCTTGATCCACTGGCACATGGCTCTGATTTCGCTATCGCTATCATTTTTCCCAGGAACAATCAAGTTAATAATCTCCAGCCAAGTACCGCTTTGATAAGCAATTTTAAGACTCTCAAGCACTGGTTCAAGCTTACCACCAACAATTTCTTGATAATATTCTTCTGTAAATCCCTTAAGATCAATTCTCACTGCATCTAAAACCTCGAGCAATTCATTAAAGGGCTCAGGATTAATATAACCAGCAGAAATCATGACTGTCTTTAAGTCTCTTTCTTTCGCCAGTTTAGCAATATCATACATATACTCATACCAAACAGTAGGCTCATTATAAGTAAAGGCAATCGTTTCTGCCTCAGCATCTAAAGCTTCCTGAACCACCTCTTCCGGAGATTTTTCCATGGGATTAACATCTTCTGGAAAACGCTGGGAAATGTTCCAATTTTGGCAAAATTTACAGCTAAGATTACACCCAACCGTAGACAAAGAATAAGCTCGAGTAGTAGGTAAGAAATGATAAAACGGCTTTTTCTCAATTGGGTCAACATTAATAGAAATCGGCTTTCCATAAACCAAAGAATAAAGCTTACCATCACGATTTTCTCTGACTTTACAAATACCTCTCTGGCCCGGTGCTAAAATACATCGATTGGGACAAAGATTGCACTGGATTCGACCACCTGAAAGTTTCTCATAAAATTTTGCTTCATGAAGTTCTTCAACCTCTGATAGAATTTCCGACACGTCAGCTTTTTCTTTTTTTAAAAAAGCAAATTTAATTATGGGGAAAATTGCCAAGGCAAGAATAATAAACAAGAAGATAAAACCCAATTGATTTTTCTTCATCGTGCTAAAATATCAATATGAAAGAAAAGCTAATCATTTTTTTAGCTGCTTTAACTCTGAGCCTATTTCTTCTTATACCAAGCAGGTTCGCTGCTTTTAAACAAGAACCAGTGGCTCTTTTTTGCCCATTTTTTATTGACGAAAATCGAGATGCAACTTGTGACATTCTCCAAGGCAAACAGGACTACCTCGCTCAATCAACTGATTTTGATTTTTCTTTCTTACCTCAAGCAACAATTTTTATTTTTCTTTTAGCACTTTCTATTTTAATCCAGACCTCTGGTAAAATGAAGTGGTTAAGGAATTATATCTTGATTTTTTCTGTTTTTTATTTCGGCTTTTTTTGGTCAAAAATCTGCCCCATAGCCACTCTTCAATCTCTGTTTTTGCAAAAAGACAAGATCGTTCTCCAATTACCTCT
>JADHYG010000002.1 GCA_016782545.1 Candidatus Microgenomates bacterium | reverse complement strand
TATTTTTGAGCAATACAATTTATAGTTCTAAAAACCGCTTCTTGTTTTTTGTTGCCTTCGTGCTTTGCTATTTTCATCATTTCAGCGGCAATATATTCCATAAATTTAATAGGATTTTGTTTCATTAATCTAGCGTGCCGTTTCCTAAAATAATTTTCATCTTTAAGCATGCTTGCCACCTCCCTCATCATGTGGAATGTCTTGATTTGGATGTTTGTCAAAATAATTCTTGATTAAACCAGAAATTGTTTGTTTCACAATGTTAATTTTATCTCAACTTGTTGTTTTTAACAAGATTTATTCTTTTGGCGGCGTCCGCCGCCGCCGCCTACAGGAAATATTAGCTTAAAGGAGGACGTGCCCTCTTTCTCCGCCAGTTGGCGAATTAGGATAAGTAATTATCTTTTTGGAGATTGTTTCTTGGCACGGGCGCTGTGGGCGAGACCGGCTTTTCTTCTTTCTCTAGTCCGAGGGTCACGAGTTAAAAAACCTTTTTTCTTCAAAATTGATCTAAATTTTTCTTTATCTATTTTTTCCAAAGTACGAGAAACTCCATGAATAAAAGCAGTCAGCTGACTATTTCTTCCCGATCCTCTAATTTTGGCGGAAATAGTAAAACGATCAATAGTATTGGTAGTTCTAAAAGGTTCCATATAGGCAGTCTTAAAAACTTGGCCGGAAAAATAATTTTCAATTGGCTGACCATTAACAACCATTTCTCCTTTTTTAATTTTAAGATCACCAATTTCAATATTACCTATGCTAACAGGATAAAATCTCACTCTTGCCGTGGCTTCTTTTCTTCTACCCACGGCTTGGTAAAAAGTTTGCTTTTTCTTGCTAGGTTTATCTTTTTTTTGTCCAGAGGACGATTGACCTTTGGCTGAAACTTCTGGTTTTTCTTTTTTAATTTTTTTAGGCATAAGATAATAGGTTCTAGGTTCTAGGTTCTAGGTTCTAGGTTCTAGGTTCTAGGTTTTTAGCATAAGGATGTTGGTCATCTGCAAATACATATAGTCTTTTTAATCTTTTTTTTCTTAATTTATTTTTAGGCAGCATTCCAGAAACAGCCCGACGAATAATCTCCTCAGGTTTTTTTTCTCTTAGTTTAGACAAAGGTTCTTTTTTAAGTCCGCCGGGATAACCAGAATAGCGGGTATATATTTTTTGAGCTTCTTTTTTTCCGGTTACCTTAACTTTTTTAGCATTAATAACCACAATAAAATCACCACAATCTAAATGATAAACAAAATAAGGCTTTTTTTTGCCAATTAAAAGCTGGGCAATTTCCGTTGCCAGACGGCCTAAGATTTTATCCTGAGCATCAATTAGATGCCATTCTCTTTTAATCTGTTTTATTTTTGTTGATTTTGTTATTGTCATTTTTCTTCTCTTTCTTTTCTTTCTTCTTTGTTTTTTTGTCTAAACTTTTCATTTTCCCGCCTGCAACGCTATGCGTAGCATTGCGGGCAGGTAATTTTTCACTTTTTGCTTTATCTGTCCACTCCATCAACACCATTAAAGCATTGTCTCCTCTTCTTGGACCAAGCTTTATTGTTCTGGTAAAGCCTGATTGGCGATTCTTGAACCGCGGCGCAATTTCCTTAAAAAGTTTTTCTACTGGTTGTTTTTGGGCCAGAAAAGACAAAACTTGACGCTTAGTATGAAGCGTGCCTTTTTTTGCTTTGGTCATTAACTTATCAACCAAACCTTTGACTGCTTTTGCTTTTGCTTCAGTAGTTTTTATTTCTCCATGAGAAATAAAAGAAGTAATCAGATTTTTAAAAAGTGCTTTTCTTCTTTTAATGTCTCTTCCTAATTTTTTTCCTGAAACTTTATGACGCATATTTTTATTTGTTAAATTCCAGTTCTCTTTCTTTTAATTTTTCTTCAATTAAAGAAATTGACTTGGCTCCCATATTTTTTATTCTTAAAAGTTCACTTCTTTTTAGAGATAAAAGCTGGCCCAAATTATTAACTCCCTCCCTATTTAAAGCATTGGTTACTCTAGTAGGAAGCTCTAACTCTTCAATCGTTGTTTTTAAAACCTTCTCAGATGTTGAGGCGACGACTAATCCTTTATCGACAACAGCCTTTTTTGGCTCATAAATCTGCTGAAAATACGAGACCAGGATTTTAGCGGCTGTTTTAACTGTCTCAAAAGCATTAACCGTACCATCTGTCCAAATTTCTAAAGTTAATTTATCTAAATTAGTCATGCCGCCAACTCTTGTTTCTTCAACCTTATAGTTCACCCGAATTACCGGTGTAAAAATACTGTCAACAGAAACAACTCCCATTTCTTCTTTCTTTTTTTCAGCACTAGATACATATCCAAATCCTTTTTCAACGGTCATTTCTATTTCCAGTTTTGTCTTCTTGTCATTAAGCGTTGCTAAAACTAAATCCTTATTAAAGATTTTCACTCTTGGCGGTGTTTTAATTTCTCCAGCTTTTACTTCTCCTGGTCCATGAGCAGAAAAAGTCATTTTAACTGCCTCATCACCATCAAGACTCAATCTAATTTTTTTAATATTCAATATTATTTCAACAACATCTTCAGAAACCCCAGGAATTGTTGAAAATTGATGTTTAAGACCTTTAATTTTAATTTGAGTGACAGCGGCACCCTCTAAAGAAGTCAAAAGCACTCTTCTTAAAGAATTTCCTAAAGTATGACCATAACCTTGACTTAAAGGACTGATAATAAATTTGCCATAATCCGCCTTTTCAACTTCAGATTTTGTTTTAAAAGTTAGTTCTGTCATAAAAATAACCTCCTTATCGTGAGTAATACTCAACAATTAATTGTTCATTAATATCTGCTCTGTTGTCTTCTCTTTGAGGTTCATTAGCCATTTTTCCCACTGGCCCTTTTCTTTTAAGCCATGAAGGAATGATAGGATTTTTTTCTGATAGTTTTTTCTTAATCATAGGAATCTTAAGACTTTTATCTCGAAAGTTAATGGTTTCTTCAATGCTGACACGATAAGAAGGAATGGTTATCTTTCTTCCATTAACTAAAATATGGCCGTGAACAATTAGCTGTCTGGCACTGGCTCGGGTAGGAGTAAATCCTAAACGATAAACAACATTATCAAGTCTTTTTTCCAAAAGCTTTAAAAGCTCTTCTCCTGCGGCCGCTTTTTTCTTCAAAGCTTCAAAAAAGTATTTTTTAAATTGCTTTTCCAGCAAACCGTAAATTCTTTTTACTTTCTGCTTTTCTCTTAATTGAACACTATAATCTGACGGCTTTCTGGCTCTTTTCTGACCATGAACGCCAGGAGAAATATTTAATCGTTTTAAAAGCGAAGCATGAGCAGATGTACCTGGAGTTTTAAACTCCAAATCTATTTTTTCTCTTCGCGCTAATTTGTTTTTTGGTCCTGTATATCTTGCCATTTTAAATCAGGTTCTAGGTACTAGGTACTAGGTTCTAGTAATCTATACCCTTCTCCTTTTCTTTGGTCTAACTCCATTATGAGGAATGGGAGTCACATCAGCAATTAAATTTACTTTAAAATATGATCCTTTTAAAGCTCTCAGCGTTGCCTCTCTTCCCATGCCTGGTCCTTTTATATAAATTTCTATTTCTCTGACTCCCATCATTTTTGCCGTTTCAATTACTTTCTTTGCTGTTATTGTCGCCGCAAAGGGAGTTGATTTTCTCGCTCCTTTAAAACCAGCCACTCCTGCCGATCCCCAACAAAGAGTATTTCCATCCATATCGGTGACCGTAATAATAGTATTATTAAAGGTGGCAGTAATAAAAAACTTGGCTTTATTTACGTGTTTTAAAATCTTTTTTTTAACCATTTAATTAACTTTCCTTTTTATCTTTAACAGTCTTTTGTTTATCCATTTTCGCTCTCGTATCTTTTTTCATGGCCCCAACAGTGGCTCTTTTTCCTCTTTTAGTGCGCGCATTGGATCTGGTTCTTTGACCTCTTACCGGCAAATTGCTAATATGCCTTAATCCTCGATAACATCTAATCCTTTTTAATCTCTTAATATTGTCCTGAATCTCACGTCTTAAATCTCCTTCAACTTTATATTCATCAATTGCTTTTTGAATCTTAATCACCTGTTTATCAGTTAAATCTTTAACTCTTGTTGAAACATCAATCTCTGTTTTTCCCAACAATTTAACCACATTATTTCTGCCCACGCCATAAACTTGGGTAAGAGCAATGTCAATTCTTTTTTTTTCTAATAGTTGAACCCCTGCTATTCGAATCATAAGATTAGGTTCTAGGTTCTAGGTTCTAGGTTCTAGGTTCTAGTCACTAGAACCTAACCACTAGTCACTTTCTTTTATCCTTGTCTCTGTTTATGTCTTTTAGTTTCACAAATAATATAAACCCTGCCTCTACGACGGACAATTTTACATTTATGACAACGTTTTTTAACAGATGCTTGAACTTTCAAAATTAAATGGCTATATGGCTATATGGCTAAATGGCTAAAAGAAAATAAACGACTTAACCATTTAACAATTTAACTATTTAACCATGTTTCACTTATATCTATAAACAATTCTTCCTTTTCCCAAATCATATGGCGTCATCTCTGCTTTAATTTTGTCTCCCGGTAAAACCTTTATATAATGCATTCTCATTTTTCCTGATAAATGACAAAGAATCACTTTTTCTTGAAGCTCCTCCAAAGAGGTTTTTTCAATTTTTACTCTAAAAAGAGTGTTGGGTAGAGATTCTATAACCTCTCCTTCAATTTCAAATGTTCCTTTATGTCCCATAATCCTTTATTGTACTAAATTAATCCTATTTGGTCAATATTGTCGGCCCTTTTTCTGTAATTGCTATTGTGTTTTCAAAAAGACCTGACAAACTGTCATCTTTAGTTAAAATTGTCCAACCATCGCTTTTCTTCAAAACAATTTTGTCTGAGCCCTGATTATAAATTACTTCAATCGCTATCGTCATGCCTTTTTTAAGAAGAGGTGAATCTTTTATTTTCCCTCTTAAAAAACCAGGGATTTGAGGATCTTCATGAAGTTTCCTTCCAACTCCATGGCCAACTAGATTTTTAACGATTGAATAGCCCGCTCCCTCAATATTTTCCTGAATTACTTTAGAAATATGACCAATTCTATTTCCTATCCTCGCTGTAGAAATCGCTTTTTTAAGCGTATTCTCTCCTGTTTCTAAAAATTTCTTAATTCCTTCTTGTTTTTGGTTTTTGGTTTTTGGTTTTTGGTTTCGCACCAAAAGGGTGCGAGCCATATCTGCATGAAAACCTTGATAAAAAACACCGATATCCATTCCTAAAATATCACCTTCTTTTAATTGATATTGATTGGGTACGCCATGAACAACGCAATCATTAACACACATGCAAGTGGCCCATTTATATTTAGGCACCATTTTAAAAGAGCATTGGCCATCTTTTTCTTTAATCAGTTTTTCAGCAAATTGATCAAGTTTCGCAGTAGTCACTCCAATTTTTACTTGCTTAATCGTTTCTTCCATCACCGAAGCCAAAATTCTACCACTTTTTTTCATGATTTCAATCTCTGCTTCGGTTTTAATAGAAATCATTTTGTCAATCCTAAAAATTCTTTCACTCTTTTTCTCAAATCGTTAAAATCCTTTTCATTCTTAATCAAATAATCAGCAATAGCAATAGGACCGCCTTTGTTCAAATTTTTAAGCTCAGCAATGTCTCGAGATCGAGCATCTTTCAAATCTATTCGCCGATGATTTCTTTTAACTAAGCGTTGATAGCGAATTTTTGGCTGTGCATAAATACTTAAAAGAAAAAGTTCAGGATAAATCTTCTTTAAGTATTCATATTCTTCCCATGAATAAAGACCATCCAAAACGATTATCTTATGCTTGTCAATAAGCTTGTCAAGCTTAGGCTTAATTTTAATAGCATAGGCTGACATGCCTAAATCATTTCTTAACTTTTCACGATACCAGCGTTCGTTTTTTTCGGTTAATTCTTTACCTAACTCTTTTAAACCAATGTCTGTTTGATCGCCAAAACGTAAAATAGGAAAACCTTTTTCTTTAAAAAAATTAGCGGCTTCACTTTTCCCAGCTCCAGCCATACCAACAATAGCAATAATTTTTTTATTCATTTTTTTAGATATTTTAAAATCTGTTGATTAACTTCTTTGATTGGCTTTTCTCCATTAACCTCTATTAAAAGTTTACGACGGCGATAATAAGTAAAGACCGGTTCGGCAAATTTATGAAAAAGCTCAATTCTTTTTCTGACTGCTTTTAAAGTTTCATCTTCTCTGACCACATCATTTCGATAAGACAATCGCCAAAGAGCTTCTTTATCAGAAACTTTAAGATAAAAAACCCTATCTATATGATGATCAAATTTTTTAGCTTGATAAAGAGTCCGAGGAAACCCATCAAGAATAAAACCTGCTTCATATTCAGATCGGGAAAGATATTCTTTAACAATAAAAACCGTTTTTTGATCAGGGATTAAAAAGCCGGCATTCATTGTTTCTTTAAGGTAACGACCCAGCTTGCTCTTTTCTTTGGTCATGTCTCTAAAAATATGACCAGTAGAAAGATAGGGAAGATTTAAATTCTTGCTTAATAAATTTCCCTGAGTTGACTTGCCAGAGCCCTGAATACCCATTAGTATTATCTTCATTTTAAGAATCCCTCATACTCTCTCATGATCAACATTGATTCAAACTGTTTGACTGTTTCCAAAACCACAGAAACAACAATGAGAATTCCTGTTCCTCCCAACATCATTGTTGTCACTCCAGTGGCCACTCGAGCCAAAGACGGTAAAAGAGCAATTACTCCTAGAAAAATCGCTCCGACTAAAGTGATTCTGACTAAAATATAATTGAGAAATTTTGCTGTTGGCGTCCCTGGTCTTATCCCCGGAATAAAACCGCCATGTTTTTGAATTTCACTGGCGATTTTTTGCGGATTAAAAGTCACCGCCGTATAAAAATAAGTAAAACCAATAATTAAAATAAAATAAGTAGCATTATAAAAAAAGCCGTTTGGATTAAAAAGATTTCCTATTCCTCGAGCAAAAGAAGATATTAAGGGATTGGGAACCTGCTCTAAAAATCTTCCTAAAATCCCTGGAAGCAATACTATAGAAACAGAAAAAATAATGGGAATGACTCCGGCTTGATTGATGCGCAGAGGAAGATGAGTTGCTTGTCCGCCATACATTTTTCCACCCCTGATTCTTTTGGCATACTGAATAGTAATTTTTCGAGTGGCTTCATCAACGATCACGGTCGCCATAATGACAACAATGGCTAAAATCACAAAAATTAAGATATTAAAAATTGACTGAGATTCTGTTGTCATTAAAGTCTGTCCTAAAGAAACCGGCATTCTCCCCACAATACCGGCAAAAATAATCAGAGAAACGCCGTTGCCGATACCATATTCTGAAATTAATTCTCCCAGCCAAACTAAAAGCAATGTTCCTCCAACCATAGTTAATACCAAGGCCAAAAGAGAAAGAGGTGAAAGACCGCCAATAATGCCTTGATTTTTAAAAAGCGCATACATCCCTAAAGATTGAAGTGAGGCAAGAGGAAGGGTGACAAACCTTATATATTGATTAATTTTCTGCTTGCCTGCTTCTCCTTCTTTAGAAATCTCTTCAAGCTTAGGAAAAATCATCGTTAAAAGCTGAAAAATTATTGAGGCATTAATATAAGGATTAAGCCCTAAAGCCATAATAGAAAAGTTTGCCAATGTTCCTCCTGAAAAAATATCTAAAAGTCCTAAAAATTGACTTTGAGCAAAAAAGCTTTTTAAAGCTTCTGTATCCACTCCAGGAACTGGAATATGGGCAAAAATTCTAAAAACTAAAAAAATAAAAAAAGTAAAAAGAATTTTTCTTCTTAATTCTTTAATTCTGAAAATATTTTTGATTGGATCTAAAATTTTATTCATAAATTTTCCGCTTCGTCACACCTCCGAGGAGCCAAGGCTCACCTCGCAGGAGTGACTTCGCTCAATCATTATTCGTCATGCTGAATTCATTTCAGCATCTCTTGATGGGTTTTTAGATCCTGAACCAAGTTCAGGATGACAAATAAAAATTACTTATTCAACACTCTTTTTTTGTTTTTCTTTTTGCTTTCTCCTTCTTTATTTTTTTCTTCTCAACTTCTTTCTTTTGAATTTTTTTTGTTTTAATGTTCTTGTGTTCTAGTGTTCTAGTGACCTTGCCTCCTGCTTCTTCAATCTTCTTTATCGCTCCCTTAGAACAAGGTAATTTAACTATTAACGATACTTTTAACTCTCCATCTCCTAAGATTTTAGCGCCAAATTTTTTGGCGTCGTTCTCTTTAATGATTTTATACTTTACTAAGGTTTTTAAATCAACCGTTTCTCCATTGGAAAAAAGATTCAAAAGAGCAACATTAACAACTAAAGGTTTTTTTCTAAATGATTTAAACTTTCCTTTTCCTCTCATTAAAGGCAAACGCTTTATTAAAGGAAGTTGTCCACCCTCAAAACCAAGTTTTACTTTTGATCTAGCTTTTTGTCCTTTATTGCCCCGACCAGTCGTATGACCACCTTTACCAGAACCATAGCCACGACCAACTCTTTTTTTAGATTTAGTTGTTATTTTGGGTAAGTTATTTAATTTCATTTATTAATTATTAACGAGTTAAAGAGTTAACGAGTTTAATTAATTGAAAATTAACTCGTTAATAAATAACTCATTAACTGAAAAATTGAATAATTATTTGACTTTTTTTAATTTACTTAATGCTTCTAAAGTTGCATAAACATTACTAATTTTATTCCTTGTTCCTAAAATCTTAGAAACTATGTCCTTTATTCCAGCCGCCTCAACAACTACCCTGACAGCACCGCCGGCAATAACTCCAGTTCCTTTTTGAGCCGGCTTTAAGAAAACTTTGGCGGCGCCTTTTTTAACAAAAACTTCATGAGGAATAGTTGTTTCCTTTAAAGGCACAGATATTAAGTGTTTTTTAGCATATCTGATTGCTTTTTGTATACCTGCAATAACCTCAGGCGCTTTGCCCAATCCCACGCCTACTCTTCCTTTTCTATCACCGACAACAACAAGAACGGAAAACCTAATCCTGTTGCCGCCTTTTGTTTTTTTAGAAACTCTATTTACTTGAACAACTTTTTCTGTAAATTCTTTATCTCTGGTTGTGTTTTCTCTCATAATTCTTAATTCTTAATTCTTAATTAGATATTTAAAACTTTAGTCCTCCCTCTCTTGCTCTTTCAGCCAAAGTCTTAACTCGACCATGATATTTATAAGATCCACGATCAAAAACGATTTTCTTAATTCCAGCTTTTAATGCTTTCTTAGCTAATAATTGACCTATTAAGCTAGCTCTTTCAGTTTTTGAATGCTTTTTATCTACTTTTAACTCTTTCTCCGAAGCCGCTACCAATGTTTCTCCTTTTTCGTCATTAATGATCTGGGCATAAGTATAATAATTTGATCGAAAAACCGAAAGTCTTGGTCTTAATAATGTACCTTTAATTTTTGACCTGATTCTGGTTTTGCGTTTTATTCTTGCTGATGAATAATGTTTAATCATTTTTAACCACCTCCCAATCCAGCTGTTTTAGCTGCCTTGCCGGGTTTTGTTTTCACTTTTTCGCCTTCATACCTAATTCCTTTTCCTTTATACGAATCCGGTGGCCGAACCTTTCTTATTTTTGCCGCTGTATCGCCTACTAATTGTTTATTAATACCTGAAATTTTAATTTTATTTTTTACGACTTCAAATTTTATTCCTGAAGGCGGAGTAATTTTAACTGGATGAGAAAAACCAACCTTTAAAACCAAGACCTCTCCTTCCAGTGATGGTCGATATCCTACTCCTACTAATTCCAAAGTCTTACTAAAACCCTTAGTCACTCCTTCTATTAAATTGGCCGTCAAGGTTCTTATTAATCCATGAAGAGAACGAGCCAACTTAGTCTCATTTATCCTCCTAACAACAATTTCATTGTTTTCTTTTTTAAGTTTAATTTCTCTTCTTAAATTCAAATCTAAACTACCCTTGGGGCCTTTAACCACAACCTTATTATCGGTTATTTCAACCTCAACTTCATCTGGTATTTTAATTGGTTTTTGACCTATCCTAGACATATTCACTCCTTTACCACATTTTACAAACTATTTCTCCTCCTAATCCTTTTCTCTTTGCCTCTCGACCAGTCATTAATCCTCGAGGAGTTGAAATAATCACCGTTCCAAAACCACCTAAAACTCGAGGAATTTTTTCTTTTCTAGTATAAATCCTTGCCCCTGACTTGCTGACTCTTTTAATTTCAGTTAAAACTGGTTTCTTATCCTCATATTTAAGACCAACTCTAAGATTTTTAAATTTTTTATTATCAGAAGAAAGCTCTGTTCTAATTGTCTCAATAAAACCCTGTCTCACTAAAATTTTACCTAGATTTTCTTTAACTTTTGAATAGGGAGCCACGACCATCTTTTTATCCGCTAGATAGCCATTCTTTATTCTGACTAAAAAATCTGCAATTGGATCAGAAATCATAATTTAAAAAATAAATAATTATTTATTACCATGAGGCTTTTTTCACCCCAGGCAAATGACCCTTATGAGCCATTTCTCTAAAACAAATCCTACAAAGACCAAATTTTCTCATAAACGCGCGCGCGCGCCCACACATCTGACAACGATTAACCTCGCGGGTTTTAAATTTTTGCTTTTTTTTAAATTTAACAATATCTGCTGTTGTCGCCAATTTAGTTTCTAGTTTCTAGTTTCTAGTTTCTAGTTTCTAGTTTTATCTAGAACCTAACCACTAATCACTAGCCCCTTTCTTGAATGGCATTCCCATTAACTCTAATAATCTTTTTCCTTGCTTGTCGTCTTTGACAGAAGTGACAATAGTAATTTCTAAGCCTCTTATTTTGTCAACTTTAGTAAATTCCAATTCTGAAAAAACAGTCTGTTCTTTTATGCCTAAAGTGTAATTACCAGAACCATCAAAACTTTTTAAAGGAATACCTCTAAAATCTTTTACATTTGGCAAAACAATCGTCACTAATTTTTCAAACAAATTATACATTCTTTTTTTTCTCAAAGTCACCTTAAGACCAATAGGATTTCCCTTTCTTAATTTAAAACCAGCAATTGACTTTTTTGCTAAAGTAACAATTGGTTTTTGTCCTGAAATAGCCGATAATTGCTCACTGACTTTATTAATCACGCCTTTATCTTTTAATGCTTCTCCCAAACCCACATTAAGAATAATTTTTTGCAATCTGGGAACTGCTAAAAAATTTTTAATTCCCATTTCTTTCATTAACTTTGGCGCTATTTCTTTTTTATATTTTTCAAAAATAAAACTCATTGCTTATATCTCCTCACTGCACTTTCTGCAAATTCTTAATTTTTCTTTATCAATTATTTTATAACCCACTCTTGTTGGCTGTTCGCAACGAGGACAGATCAAAGCAATCTTAGACACAAATATAGGCTTAACAATTTCCACAATTCCTCCGGGATTTTTTTCATCTTTTCTTTTTAAATGTTTTTTAAACACATTAATCCCCGGAATAACAACTTTATTATCTTTACGAAAAAGACGTTCAATTTTGCCTTTTTTCCCTTTATCTTTTCCTACAGTAATGACTACTTTATCACCTTTCTTAAGTTTCATAATATTAAAAAAATTCCGTTGCTTCGTCCCACCATCCGAGGAGTCGAAGTCGTTGCTTCGCCACCTCGGAGGAGTGACTTCGCTTAGTAAATTTCTTTCGCTAAAGAAGCAATTTTAACATATCCCAGCTCTTTTATCTCCCTAGCAATCGGACCAAGAACTCGTGTTCCCCTTGGCTTTTTATCTTTTAGTTCTATTAAAACAGCCGCATTATCATCAAAGCGAACATATGAACCATCAAAGCGACGTTTTTCTTTCCTTGTCCGCACGATAACTGCTTTAACGATCTCACTTTTTTTAATTATTGATTGAGGATCTGCTTTATAAACCGTACAAGTGACCACATCACCAATCACATATTTCTTCTTTCTGCCGCCGGAAATAACCATTAACCTCAAAGCACCACTGTTATCGGCAACATTAAGAATTGAACGAAGCTGTAACATAATAGTTTTATTTTCCTTTCTCTATTTTTTTAACCACTTTAAAATGCTTTTCTTTGCTTATTGGCCGAGTTGATACTATTTCTACCTTATCTCCTACTTTAAGCTTAAAACTCTCGTTATGAACTTTAAATTTTTTTCTTTTCCTAATAATTTTATGATACAACGGATGCCGTTTAGAATTTTCAACTTCAACAATAATTGTTTTTTGCATTTTTGTGCTCACTACTTTACCTGTTAAAATCTTCATTTTTTCTCCTCTCTGACTGATTCTTTTTCTTTTATGATGGTTAATATTCTGGCAATTTCTTTACGAATCGATTTACCTTCGTGAACATTTTTGGTTTTTTTAAGCTTAAGATCAAATCTTTTTTCAATTATTTTTTTTCTTTTTTGAACTAAAAGCGTTTTTAATTCAGCCATGTCTTTTTGACGAAGTTCTTTAAGCTTTTCTCTCATGCTGTCTCCTTTTTAACCAAAAATCTTGTCTTGACTGGAAGTTTATGAGAAGCCCGCCGCATTGCTTCTTTAGCCACTTCTTCCGGAACTCCTCCCATTTCAAATAATATTTTTCCTCGCCGTACTCTAGCTACATAATTAACAACTTCTCCTTTGCCACAGCCCATACCACTATCAGCTGATTTTTTAGTGATTGGTTTATCTGGAAATATTCGGATCCAAATTCTCCCTCCTCTTTTTGTATAACGAGTCATTGCTCTTCTAGCAGCTTCAATTTGATTACTAGTAATCAAATATGACTCTAAAGATTTAAGAGCAAATTCACCAAAGTTAATTTCAGCTCCTCTTGTTGAGAATCCTCTGAGTTTTCCTCTAAATTGTTTTCGATATTTTGCTTTTTTTGGAGCTAACATTTTATTTACAAATCCAAACTTTTATTCCAATATATCCTGATCGGGTTAAGGCCGGAAGCTTGGCAAAATCTATCTCTGCTCTGATTGTAGAAAGCGGAACTTTTCCTTCTTTATACTTTTCCCTTCTTGAAATTTCTGCGCCGGCAATTCTTCCGGAAAGAGTTACTTTTACACCTTTAGCCCCTGCCTCCATTACTCTGTCCATAGCCTGATGAATAACTCTTCGATGACGAATTCTTTTTTCCAGCCGATCAGCAATATTTTGAGCAACAATAGTTGCGTCTAAATCAGGCTTTTTAATAGGTTCAACTTTTATCTCAAGTTTTGTTTCTTTTCCTTTATTTTTTTGCTCTAAAACACTACTTACTAATTTATTTACTTCTTCTAAATTTTTTCCTCCACGGCCAATAACCATGCCTGGTTTAGCGGTATGAATGATAATTTCAATTTTATTGATTGAACGTTCGATCTCTAGCTTGCCCACACTTGATCTCTTAAGTTTAGATTCTAATAATTTTCTTATTTTTGCATCTTCCAGAACTAACTTTTTATACCGATCACCTTCGGCAAACCACCGAGAATCCCAGGTATATATTGGTCCCAATCTAAATGCTTTGGCATTAACTTTTTGTCCCATTTTTACTTTCTTCTAAAATTACTTTTATATGACTCGTTCTTTTTTTATAAGGATGGGCTCTACCTCTAGAAACTGGCCGCCATCTTTTGAGCACTGGACCTTTTAAAATTTCAATTGATTTAATTTTTAGATTTTCTTCTTTTAGTTTAAAATTGGCCGTTGCGTTAGCAATGGCTGAATTTATCGTTTTTAACAAAGGTTTAGCCGCTCTTTTTCTTAAAAGAATTAAATATTCAAGAGTTTTTTGCAATGACAAGCCCTTGGCGCCATCAACTACTAAACGCACCTTTCTTGGACTCATTCTTACATGTTGACTTTTAGCTTTTATATCCATTGTAATAATAACTTACGTCTTTTCAGCCATTCTCTTGGTAACTTTTCCATGACCTCTAAATGTCCTTGTCGGAGAAAATTCTCCCAATCTGTGACCAACCATATCTTCATTAACAAAAATCTCAATAAAGTTGCGGCCATTATGAATCAAAAACCTGTGACCTACAAATTCAGGCGATATTTGAGATGACCGCGCCCAAGTTTTAATGGCCACTCTTTCACTGGTCTTTTTTTGTTTTAAAATCTTTTTTAAAAGTTTCTGATCTATATATGGACCTTTTTTACTGCTTCTAGACATAATGAACTCCAGCTAAATTTCTAATTATTCAACTAAATTTATCAAAATCTCTAAAACTCAAAAACTCCAAATCTCCAAGTAAATTAAAATTTAAAAAGTGAAAATTTTTCCTTTTGGCCTTTTTGGAATTTTGGATGTTTGGATATTTGGAATTTTTCATTTATTTCTCCTCTTAATAATATACTTATCACTCATTTTTTTTCTTTTTCTTGTTCTTTTTCCCAAAGTTTTTTTACCCCAAGGACTTTTAGGAGATGGCATGCCTATTCCTGAACGACCCTCACCGCCGCCATGAGGATGAGAGCCTGGATGCTGAGCTACGCCCCGAACTGTTGGTCTAATCCCCATATGTCTTTTTGTTCCGGCTTTACCGATTTTCCTTGTTTTTCTCTCTGGATTACCCAATTGTCCAATCGTGGCTAAACATTCTTTTCTAATTCTTCTTATTTCACCTGAAGGAAGCTTTACTTGCACATAATTTTCTTCTTTAGCTAAAATAAAAGCCATTGTTCCTGCTCCTCTGACAATCTGCCCTCCTTTTCCAGAAGTTAATTCAATGTTATGGACTTTTTCCCCAACTGGAATTTTAGCTAAGGGCAATGTATTGCCAATTTTTAACTCAGCTTTGTTCCCTGATAAAAGTTCGTCTCCGACTTTAAGGCCTAACGGCACAAGAATGTAGCGTTTTTCTCCATCAATGTAATTTAAAAGAGCAATATCGGCCCCTCTATTAGGATCGTACTCAATGGTGGCAACAATCGCTTTAATATCTTTTTTATCTCTTTTAAAATCAATTTTCCTTAAAAATCTTTTTTCACCGCCACCTTGATGACGAACAGAGATTTTGCCGGTTCTATCTCTACCTGATTTTTGAACACGAATTTGTCGTAATTTTTTAAGTGGAACCATTTTATTCTTTCTTGGCTGTTTCTTGAACTTCAAAAATGTCAATTTTTTGACCTTTTTTAAGTTCAACCAAGGCTTTTTTAAAAGCCGGCATTTGTACTTCTAATTTTTTCTTGCCAAACTTTCTTTTTTTTCCTTTATAATTTAAAGTTTTCACTGAAATTACTTGAACCTCAAATTGATCTTCAACGGCTTTTCTAATCTGGTTTTTATTTGCTTTCCTGTCAACTTCAAAAGTATAAAAGCCTTTAGCGGCTTCTTGAAAAGACTTTTCAGTAATAATTGGTCTTTTTAAAACGTCAATTGCTCTCATATTTATTATTTCTTTAAAAACGTTTCTTTTAAAACTGGAATAGCTTCTTTCATTAAAATTAATTTTTGACAAGATAAAATCGTGTAGGCATTTAAAAGATCAGCCTGATTAAAAACTAAATTCTCAAGATTTCTACCTGCTAAAATTAAATTATCAGTCTTTTTTGGAGCAACCAAAAGAGTTTTAGTTTTAAGTTTGTTATTTTTATCTTCAAGTTTTAAAGCTTTTATTACTTTAACTAATTCTTTTGTTTTGGGTTTAATCTTTTCTAAACCACTGACAACCAAAAGCTGTTTTTCTTTTAATTTTAAAGTTAAAGTGCCAAAAAGCGCTTTTTTTCTCATTTTCTTTGAGAATTTTAGAGAAAAATCTTTAGGCTTTGGGCCATGGGCAATACCGCCGCCTACAAAAATAGGCGCATATTTATCGCCATGACGAGCTCTTCCTGTTCCTTTCTGCCGCCAAATCTTTCTCCTTGAACCCCTCACTTCGCTTCTATTTTTTGTCGAGGCTGTTCCCTGTCTTTGATTAGCAAGATAAACCCTGACTGCTTGAGCAATAAGTTCTTTTTTAGCTTCAACAGCAAAAATTTCATCAGGAAGAGAAATTTTACCCGTTATCTCACCTTTAATATCAAAAACATTAACCTTGACCGCCATGATAATTCTCCTTTTTAATCAATAAGAGTCCGCTTTTGACTCCCGGAACAAGTCCTTTAACGATTAACAGATTTTTTTCCTCATCAATTTCTATAACCTTAAGTCCTTTAATGCTTACTTTATCTCCGCCCATTCTTCCCGGCATTTTTTTCCCTTTATGAACTCTGCCAGGAGTAGTTCCTTGACCAATTGAACCTGGTGCTCTTTGCCGATCAGATTGACCATGAGTTCTTGGACCGCCGCTAAACCCCCAGCGTTTCATCACGCCGGCAAAGCCTTTGCCTTTAGAAATACCAGTGATGATGAGTTTATCTCCTGTTTTAAAAACATCATTGACTTTAATTTCCTCGCCAACTTTTAATTCTTGATTTTCATTAATTCTTATCTCACGTAAAAAGCGGGGTGTTTTTTTTAACCCCGCCTTTTTAAAATGCTCTAAAATTGGTTTGGTAGTTCTTTTGGTTTGTTTTGAGCCAAATCCAAGCTGAACGGCCCAATAGCCATCATTATCCTTGGTTTTAATTTGCACCACCGGACAAGGGCCAGCTTTGATAAAAGTGACTGGAATTCTTTGTCCATTCTCAGTAAATTTCTGAGTTTGTTTAATTTTTTCGCCTAAAATTGCGTTTAACATTTTTTTCAACCAAAAAACAGCCCCGGAGGCTGTTTATCTAAAAGGCCCATCCGAGTCATGTTTTTTCTTAACTATCACTAATTTTCATGATCTGGGAAAGATTTTACCATAGAGACTAAATGATTGCAAATTTTGGACAACTAATCGTCAAAAAAACTGTGAGTTTTAAAATAGATAAAAGAACCTATATTTATGGCAAAATTAATCTCTTGACAATTTACAAAAAAACGTTATGATTGGATATTAGTTTAATTTAATACTTTTGAATCATCGGTTTTAGCCTCATAATTTCTGAAAAAACATGAAGTCTAAAAAAACTCTTTTGTCTGAAACGAAAAACGAAGATAAACCTCCGGATGGTGAAGGAGGAGTCTTTTTTCACAACAAAGACAATTCTTGTTTGAGAATAAACAACCACAAACCTCGCAAAAAGATTAATTCTTTATGTGGAAAAAGTATCCTTCTTGTTAATACTGGATCAATCAAAAAACGATTTGTTCTTCAAAGGCTTAAGAAATTGGGATTAAAAGTAATTGTTCTAAACAGGGAGAAAAACTGGGCTCAGCCTTATGTTGACTACTGGATAATAGCTGATAACACTAATCACAATGAAGCGATACAAGCGATTCAGGAGTTCTTAACCACCAATCCCAAAATTAATCTTGATGGTGCGATCACATTTTGGGAAGATGACGTGCTGCTCACTTCAAAAATTGTTGATAAATTCAACTTAACCGGAATTCCTTTTAATGTGGCTCAAAAAGTCAGAAATAAATTTCTTTTCAGAAAATTTTGCGCCAAGAATAACTTACCTACTCCAAAATCCAAATTAATCAATAGTCCGGAGGACTTAAAGTATATTGGCGATTATTTTAATTTTCCACTCGTGATTAAACCTGCTTACGGCTCAAGTAGTGCTTATATCATTAAAGTCGAGAATAAAGATTCTCTATTTGATATGTACCAATATGTAAAGAACAATATTTCTTCCAGTGTTGAGTCTGCATTAACAGATGGATTAGATATCTTTATTGAAGAGTATATCGACGGTGACGAAGTAGATATAGATATTCTGATCCAGAATGGGAAGATAAAGTTCTTTTCCATGGCCGATAATTATAACAAAGACAAAGGTATGTTTTTTATTGATAGTGGACAAGCAATCCCGTCAAGTCTACCAATAAAAAATCAAGAAGAACTTTTTGAGATGGCTGAAGAAACATTAGAAAAGTTAGGTGTTCAACATGGATGTATCCATTTTGAAGCAAAATGTTCTAAAAAGGGAGTTTATCCAATAGAAGTAAATATAAGAATGGGCGGTGATTATGTTTATTCCTATAATAAAAATGCTTGGGGTATAGATTTGATTGAGTATGCTGTTAAAATCGCTACTGGTGAATATATAAAGATTCAAAAACCTAATGCACCGAAAAAGTATATTATTGGCTGGGATTTACACCCTAATGATTCGGGGATTTTAGTAGAATTAGATATTCCTGAGCAAATCAAAAAAAATGAATTTATCGAGGAAATCCAAATTTACAAAAAAATTGGAGACCCGCTATTCGTACCGCCAGAAGGTTTTGAACATCTTGGCTGGCTAACTGTTTCAGGAGAAAATATATTAGATGCTCAAGATGGTCTTGATGAGGCGCTTAAGCTTATTTCTTATAAAGTAGTTAAATTTGATCCTTCTTCTTTTCTTGGGAAAACAGAACGTAAAAATCGTTTCTCGTCAGCTGTTTTAAATAAAAATCTACTTATTAGAACCGCTAAAATCCAAGCCATTGAGGGAAGAGATCTTAAAAATCTAAGGAGGTTGCGCATCGGACTTCTAAGCAACATCTATCCGGAGACTAAGAACCCGATTGAGGAACAACTAACAGGAGTGACCAGAGAAATAGAACAAACCCTTAAAGAAAGAGGCTATAATGTTGCCATCCTTAATTTAAATAATTTCTTTGATATAATTGACAAGCTGCAGAAAGGCGATATCGATTTAGTATTCAACATCGGAGAAAGATTGCATAATAGTCCCGAATATAAACCCAATATAGCCTCACTTTTAGATTCTCTCCAAATTCCCTATACGGGTTCTAATTCGTTTACCTTGTCATTAGCCGCTGATAAAATACGCTTCAAGAAACTACTTGCCTACCACAAAATTCCGACTCCAGACTGGGATTATCTGTATGAACTCGACAACGAGATAAATTCAGAACTTGAATATCCTCTCATTGTTAAGCCAGCCAATGCTGATCATGCAGTGGGAATCGACAATGACTCGGTGGCAACAAACAAAAAAACACTTAGGCAACAACTTAAAAAAATAATACAAGGAATGGGTAAGCCGGCGGTTATAGAAGAATATATCGATGGGGACGAATACGAAGTGTACATTTTAGGCAGTGACGAGGATGATTTAAAGGTCTTGCCTCTAAGCAGGTCTATTTTTGGTAATTTGCCTAAAGACTATTGGCACATCTATACATTTGAGTCTAAGTGGCAAAATCAAGAATTAAATAATAAAATTGTCCACCAGCTTCCTCCTAAAAACATTAGTAAAAAGCTACAGTCATTAATTACGGAAATTGCCTTAGATACTTATACCATTTTCGATTGCAGGGATTACGGAAAAGTAGAAATTAAGGTGGATAAAGACAATAACCCGTATGTTATTGAGTTAAATCCTTCTCCTTGGCTTTATTGCTCAAGAAATAAAGGTATAGCCGCTGCATCAAAATTGACAGGAATTGATTCTGGCCAATTATTGGAGGAAATAATTTGTATGTGCATTGAGCGATACAAAAAACAAACCCTTCCCTATGCTTTACAAAAAAAGTAGCACCTTATCAGTACAAACAAAACAAATTTCTAATGGCATATTGATTAAGGTTGAAGGAAAAGATTTTAAGATAGAATATCCGGAAGATGTTTGGCATCAAACTCCCTCAAGCGTCCGAGAAACACTTCTAGAAAATCTTGCTTTTGCGAATACGCATTTTTTACCGCTTATACTTAACAAAAATAAGGTCAAATATAAAATGAAGCTTCCTCTATTTGAAAGTTTCTTATTTAAAAACCAGCTATTTGACTTGCTTTCTTGTGAAAAAGACGATGAGGTTAAGCCTTTAACTTACCTTAAAAAATTTTATAATTTGGAATTTGATTTCATAAGAGGTGAAAGTTCCTTCATAAACACAAAAGAAATCTCGAATTTTGAAACAAACCAGGACATTGCTATACTTCCCTTTAGTTTTGGGAAAGAGAGTCTTGTTACTTTTGGTTTTTGTAAAGAAATTGGTATTAAACCTGTATTGTTTTATTGCCAAGAACCAGCTCATCCTTATGAAGAAAAGTTTAAACTCAAACGATTGAAGGAATTTAAAAAAGAGTTTAATGTAGAGACTCATTTTGTGAAAAACTGTCCCGGTCTTTTTAGATATGGGATAGCATTTGATAAAAAAAGCCCAACCGAGGTAGGTTGGGGCGCTCAAACAACTATACTGGCTATGCTTGCAGTGCCTTTTGTGTACAAATATCAAGCAAACTATATTTTCTTTGGAAGTGAATTCTCTAATAATGATTACCTGATGCAAAATGGCTGGAAGTCTTATATATCCTATGATCAAACTTCTTTTTGGACAAAGCAGCAAAGCAACATTATTCGTTTATTAACCAACGATCAATGCGCTGTCAAAGCAATGTTGAAACCGCTGGAGCAAATAAATATATTTTTCATTCTCAATAACAGATATCCCAATTTATTGAAATATTTATTTCCCTGTTTTGCTCAAAAACCGCTTTATCAAGATTCGCAATGGTGTCATGAATGTTATAAATGCGAAAAATTATTTATATTTGCCCTCAGTGGTGGACTTGATCCTAAAGAGATTGGATTTAAAAAGAACTTATTGCAAAATAAAGATTTCCTGGAGGAGTATTTAAAAGAAGAAAAAGATCTAGACATGGACTTTGCTCTCTACATCCTTTATAAAAAGGGGTTTAAGGGAAATTTCATAGAGAAATTTAAAAAATATAAAATGAATAAAATTAAATCATGGTCGTGGTATAAAAATTATTTTACCAAACTTAAGAATTATCAGAATTTACCAAAAAAATTTAGAAGTAAAATCCTTGCCATCTATAATGAAGAATTAGAAAATTTCAAAAAAATCCTTCCACAATAAGATGATAAAAGATATCTTCATACAGAAAAAGATTCTTCATTTTAAGGAACCCTTTAGAATAGCATATGAGGAGGTTGATAAAACCGAAGTTGTCATCATTAAAATTAAAGATGAAAAAGGCCATTATGGTTTAGGCAGCGCTGCCCCTGATTTCGAAGTAACGAAGGAAACAGTTAAAGGTGTATTTAGGGTATTGCAAGAAAAACTTAATAAAGAATTTTTTTTATGGCCCATCTCCCAATGGTATAGATACCATGAAAAAATCCAGGAAGTTTTCAGAGATTTTCCTTCTGCTCAAAATGCCGTAGAAGAGGCTATCTTAAATTTATGGTCTCAAAATTATAAAATCTCACTTTCTCATTTTTTTGGTGGTTATTGCGAACAAGTTGAAACAATGATTACTATTGGTATCAAGAGTACGGAAGAAGCGGTGGGAGAAGTGAAGCAAAGATTAAAAGAAGGATTTAAGATAATTAAGTTAAAATGCGGACTTGACCTGAGAGAGGATATTGAGAGAATCAAAGCTGTTATAAAAGTTATTCCTTCCTCCTCGCAGCTAATTTTAGATGCTAACCAGGGCTATTCTTTGCCTGAAGCCAAGAAGCTGCTTTTAGTTATAAAAAATTTAGGGATTAGTTTAATTGAACAGCCGATTAAAGCTGAAAATCTAAAAGGCTTAAAGGAATTGCATGCTTTGAAATTAGTGCCCATTATCGCTGATGAGTCTGTAGTCACTGTTCAGGATGCTTACAATTTACTTTTAGGTGATTATGTTGATGGAGTAAATATAAAAATAATGAAGTGTGGTGGACCAATTAACTTTCTAAAAATTTTTCATCTGGCAAAAAGTCTCCATAAAATTATTATGATTGGATGTATGTATGAGTCAAACATTTCTATAACAACCGGAGCACTCCTTGCATTGGCGCTGCCAATAGATTATGTTGATTTAGATAGTGGACCTCTTGATTTTTATGACGATCCAACGAAAGGTGGTGCTAGTATAAAAAATGGTAAACTTGTCATAAAGAAACCACTTACTCTCAATGAATAAACTCAACAAAAAAAATTGTACCTATATCGGTGTATTTCCAAGAGACGTTTCCAGTTTAATGTTTACAAAATGGATACCAGAGAGAAAATTGTTATATCTTGTTGTAAAAAATACTACTGAGGAAAAATGGGCCAAAAAATTTTTAAATGCGAAAAAAATTGCATCTTATGAGGTGTCTCCCAAAAAAGGTTATTTGACTGATAAAGAATTTGACGATTTACTTGAGGATTCTAATTTGTCGACAGTGGTGAAGAAATACAGCATAAACGCTTTGCTAACTACCTCAAGATACACCGATCTAGTTAAAAGATGGAGTGAGAAAAATAAAATTAAAATCATTTCTCACGCATATTGGAAATACAAAGATTTTGAAAATAAGTTGTGGTTTGATAAATTTTTAGATGGTCACAATCTTCCAAAACCCATCAGTGCAATTTATAAGTATCCCGCATCAACGCCAATTAAAGGAAAACTGGTTTTACAAAAAAGTAATTCCTCGGGCGGTGAAGGTACTTATTACATTAAAAATCACAGCGAGATAAAAAAGTTAATTGGATTAAATGAAATTAATACGGGAGAAAAATATCTTCTTCGCCAATATATTAGTGGTAAACCTTATGGTATAACTTTATTTATCGCTCCAGGCATTGCGACCATTTCCGCAATGAGACTTCAGTGTTTTATGAATTATCCATTAACCAATAAGAAAATTTTCGTTGGTATTCAATGGATCCCGAGCAACAGGCTTAATGCTGATATCAAAAGAAGGATTAATGGAGTTTTCTTTAAAATCGGAAAAATTTTCTATAGGCAAAAATTTTGGGGGTGCTTCAACATCGACTTTATTGTCGATCGGAAGGATAAATTTTTTTTATTAGAATGTAATCCTCGTTTTTCGGCAGGAACAACACAAATATTGAAATTTCCGGAAGTTATCTCGGATATTAACATAGGAAAATTTTTTGTTGAAAATTCTGTAAAACCAACATCATATAATCAACAATTTAAATTTTTTGCCTATCCTAATAGTACCTTCCGCGGATCTTTATTAGAAATTCAACTTCATCCAGAAATATCAAACTCTGAAATAACAATTAAAAAAGAATTTAATAATGGAGTTTATGTCTATAAAAATGGCAATTTGCGGTTTAAAAGTTCTGACATTCGGATGTTTTCAAACAAACAAAAGGAGCTTATTTTTTATTCTGATGCACGACGTGGCGAAGTTTATACGAAATTTACCACTATAGCAACCATTATTTCTAATTTTCCTCTCTTTGATTTCAAAGGCAGCCTTAACAAAAATGGTAATAAACTATTCAGAAAATTTAAATATTGAATACTATGTTGGTGAAAGACTTTAGAGGATCAAAAGAGCGAATCATAAAACTTATTGACCAAAAACCTTCGTATCTTAAAGGGAGTCTTTTGCCAATTGTCAAATATTTACTAAAAAAAAGAAAAAAGATTTTAGAATTATCGTATAGACATGCTACTCCCTTTTATCTCTTCGATCAAGACGAGTTAACAAAAAGTGTCATGTGTTTTTTGAATGCTTTCAAGACCACACTGCCTCAATGTAAAGTTTTCTTTGCCATGAAGCCAAACCATCATCCTTATGTAATTGAGACCGTCTTAAAACATGGATTAGGTCTTGATGTTTCAAGTGGCCGCGAATTAAAAATAGCAATTAATCACAAAGCTCAAAACATACTTTTTTCTGGTCCCGGAAAAACTCTCTCTGAACTCGAGTTTGCTGTTAAAAATAATGCCACAACAATAGTTAATATTGACAGCTTTAGAGAGTTAGAAAAATTAGCTTACATTACCAGAAAAAGAAAGAAGAGAATAAACGCTGGCGTGAGAATCTTTACTAATCACCATGGTTCATGGTCGAAATTTGGGATTCCTCTTGCCGAATTAAAAAAAATTTGGCATAAAGCAAAAAAATATTCCGGTGTCAACCTTCAGGGAATCCAATTTCATATTAGTTGGAATAAAGATGCTACTCTCTACGAAAAAAATATTAAAGAAATATCTGATTATCTAAGAAAGAAATGTGATGCGGCAATGTTAAGATCAATAAAGTTTATTGATTTTGGTGGAGGCTTTTTACCATCTTGGTCAGAAGGTTATTATCCTTGGAATCTTCCTCAGGGAAAGTTAATCCAGCTAGCAGATGAATATTTTGGTAAAAAGACTCAATTTATTAACAGATATTTTATCAGCGAAGCAATTGGAATTGAGGAATTTGCCCAAAAAATCTCAGCAGCCATTAAAAAATACTTGGAACCGCTCATAAGATGCGAGTATTTTACAGAACCGGGCCGCATTATTTGTCACAAAGCAATGCATATCGTTTTAAAGATCGTAGATATCAAAAATTCGAACTTAGCCATAACGGATGGAGGAACTAATATGGTGGGCTGGGAGCGATTTGAACATGAGTATTATCCGCTCATTAATCTAACACATCCATCGACAAGGAGAGAAATTCCCTTTAGATTGTACGGTTCACTTTGTACACCACATGATATTTGGGGTTATTATTGTTATGCCAAAAAAGTTGAGGAAGGGGATATTTTGTTGGTTCCCTATCAAGGTGCCTATGCCTTTTCTTTAGCTCGAAATTTTATAAAACCCATTCCTAAAGTTTATATATTGAGGAGCTAAAAGGGAAATAATATATCTAATTTTCATATTTTAATGATAACACGTAGAAGTCTAACTTTAAAGAAAAATTTTCTTTGAAGTCTGAGTCTATTTTCCCTATTTTTCTGCTAACTTAATAAGAGTAAGAAGTATCGCTTTTTGGATGTGCATTCTATTTTCTGCTTGATCGAAAATAATTGAATTAGGATGATCAATTGCATCTCTGGTTATCTCATAACCAACATGTGCCGCCAAACAATGCATGATTTTAGCTTTACTTCCTGTTTCTTCTAATAATTTCGCGTTAACTTGATAAGGCATAAATGTCTTTAATCTTCTTTCCTTTTCTTTTGCAAACTTGGGGTCAGTCATGAACTCCATATCAATCCACGTATCTGTATAAATAACATCTGCGTCCTTTATTGAACCTTTCAAATCTTTTGTTTGCTCAAATAACCCGGTAGCTTTTGCATTCTCTATAAGTTCTTCGTCTAATGAAATGGGATGTCTTTCTGGAACAGCAAGAATAACTTTCATACCTAATTTTGTTCCTGCAACAATAAGGGAATTACTAACATTATTAGCAATGCCTGTAAACACTAATTTAAGCCCTTTTAACTTTCCGAATTTCTCTTTAATCGTCATCATATCGCCTAATCCTTGACAAGGATGATATTTTTCACAAAGCATGTTAATAACCGGTTTTTTCACACATTCAGCTATTTCTTGAAGTGTTCTGTGTTTTTTAACTCTGGCGGCGATAATCTCACAATATCTCTCAATTGATCTTACTTCATCCCTAAGTTCTGCACCAATTGACAATTGTGAAGATTGCCAATCCAAAAATATAGCATGCCCGCCTAGTTGAGTCATACCAGATTCAAATGACAGTCTTGTTCTGGTTGAAGATTTTTCAAATAACATGACTAAAGTTTTATTCTTTAGTACGTTTGAATATTCCTCGGAATTTTTCTTTATCTTAATTGCAAGATCTATTAAATGTTTAATTTCTTCTTTTGTATAATCTTTCAATGTAAGTAAATGTTTCATACTCCCTCCTTTTTAAATTTAATAAATTTTTCTAAAACATCTTCTAAATTCGGATGGCCAATTTCTTCAATGTCATAAGTTATTCTAACGGCTGGCTTATCTATTTTTAAAAGTCTTCCTAAATCAATGGGTGTTCCCACCACTACCGTATCACAATCAGCCGCATTAATTGTTTCCTCAAGTTCTTTTAATTGTTTCTCACCATAACCCATGGCTGGAAGCAAATTAGTTAAGTGATTAAACTCCTTAAAGGTTTCTTTTAAAGTGCCAACCGCATAAGGCCGCGGATCAATAATCTCTTTTGCTTGATATTTTTTGGCAGCCACGATTCCCGCTCCATAAGCCATGCCTCCATGAGTAAGGGTTGGTCCATCCTCAACAACTAAAACTTTTTTATCTTTAATTAAATTAGGATCTTCAACCCTAACCACAGAATTAGCGCGAATGACAGCTGCTTCAGGATTTGTTTGATGAATGTTTTCTTCAACTAACTTTACATTCTCGGGTTTAGCCGTATTGATTTTATTAATAATAAGAATATCTGCCATTCTAAAATTGGTCTCGCCAGGATAGTATTTTAGCTCGTGTCCTGGTCTGTGAGGATCAACAACAACGATATTTAAATCAGGCTTATAAAATGGAGTGTCATTGTTGCCACCATCCCAAACAATTACTTCTGCTTCTTCTTCTGCTTCTTTTAGAATTTTTTCATAATCAACACCGGCATAAATAATTAATCCTTGTTCAATATAGGGCTCATATTCTTCTCTTTCTTCAATAGTACATTCATGCTTGGTAAAATCTTCATAAGAGGCAAAACGCTGAACTGCTTGTTTTTCTAAGTCTCCATAAGGCATTGGGTGACGAATAGCTGCTGTCTTAATTCCTTTGTCTTTAAGAAAACGAAAAACTTTCCTTGAAACTTGGCTTTTTCCTGAGCCAGTGCGAACAGCGCAGATTGAGATAACTTTTCTTTTTGATTTAAGCATTGTTTTATCTGTGCCTAAAAGAACAAAATCTGCTCCTGCAGTGTTAACAATTGAAGTTTCATGCATCACATACTCGTGAGAAACATCAGAATAAGAAAAGACGGCTTGATCAATCTGATATTTTTTAATCAATTCAGTCAAATCTTTCTCAGGATAAATCGGAATTCCCTCAGGATACAGTTTGCCGGCTAAAGCAGAAGGATATTTTCTGTCAGAAATATTAGGAATCTGAAAAGCGGTAAAAGCAATAACTTCATAATTTTCATTGTCGCGAAAGGCGCAATTGAAATTATGAAAATCTCTACCGGCGGCACCCATGATAATGACTTTTTTCTTCATATTTTCTCCTCTTTAGTTTTTTATAATCAAAGTTCCTGTTTTTCCTTTTAGAGCCTCAAGGATTTTAAGCGGGTGAGTAATAATTACTTTTTCGCCCCCTTGTTGAATAAACTTTACCGCCGCTCTTACTTTTGGCCCCATTGAACCAGGAGCAAAATGGCCTTGATCAAAATATTTTTGTGCCTCATCAACTGTCATTCTATCAAGATCTTTCTGACTGGGTTTATTATAATTTAAAGCTGCTTTTTCTACATCAGTTAAAATAACAAAAATATCAGCCTTAACTTCCTGAGCTAAAAGCTCGCCAGCAAAGTCTTTATCAACTACCGCCTCAACGCCAATGTATTGATTTTCTTTTTTGATTACAGGAATGCCGCCGCCGCCTGAAGCAACAACAATCACACCATTCGCAATAAGAGTCTTAACAGCCTCAATTTCGGCAATATGAATAGGAATAGGTGAAGGAACAACTCGACGATAACCGCGACCACTATCTTCTATTACTGTATAACCTTTTTCCTTAAGCTTCTCGCCATCCTCTTTGTCATAAAAAGGTCCAACCGGCTTGGTCGGATTTTGAAAGGCTTTATCTTTTAGACTAACTTCTACTTGAGTAATAACCGTCGCCACTGATTTTTTAACATTCATCTTCTGAAAATGATTAATCAAAGTTTGCTGAATCATATAACCAATCTGGCCCTGACTCTCAGCCCCGCAGACATCCATTGGCAGTGGAGGAACAAGTTCTTTTGCCGCTTCGTTCTGAATTAAAATATTACCAACCTGGGGACCATTTCCATGAGTAATAACCAATCCATAACCTTCTTTAACAAGTTTTGCCAGATGAGCAGTTGTTTTCCTGACATTCCTAAACTGCTCTTCATTAGTACCACGCTCTTTGGCACTTTTAATGGCATTTCCCCCAAGAGCAACGACAAGAAGTTTATTCATGATATCAAAATTACATCTTAATCTCTATCCCCACACCGGCCGGCAGATCAAGATTCATAAGAGCATCAATGGTTTTATCGGTAGGATTAATAATGTCAATTAATCTTTTATGGGTTTTAATGATAAAATCTTCACGGGAATCCTTATCAATAAAAGGAGAACGCTGAACAGAAAAATACTTTTTTCCTGTTGGCAAAGGAACAGGCCCAGAGATTTTGGCTCCGGTTCGAATAGCTGTGTCTAGAATCTGCTGACAACAGCTGTCAATTATTCTGCTATCGTAAGCTTTTAAACGTACTCTGATTCTGCCTTTAGGCATTATTTTATTTTAAATGTTAAGCAATAATTTTAGAAATTACTCCTGCTCCTACTGTTTTACCGCCTTCTCTAATAGCAAATCTCAATCCTTCTTCTACAGCAACAGGAACAATTAATTTCACGTTCATTTTAATATTGTCACCAGGCATAACCATTTCTACTCCTTTAGGTAAAAGAGCTTCTCCTGTAACATCTGTTGTTCTAATGTAAAATTGAGGTCTATATCCTGAAAAGAAAGGTGTATGACGGCCACCCTCATCTTTGTTTAAAATATAAACTTCAGCCTCAAACTGAGTGTGAGGAGTAATTGTTCCAGGCTTAGCCAAAACTTGACCTCGCTCGACAGCATCCTTATCAACACCTCGAAGTAAAATTCCTACATTATCACCAGCTTGACCTTCATCTAAGATTTTCCTGAACATTTCAACTCCAGTGACAACTGTTTTTTTAGTGTCTTTAATACCGACAATTTCAATTTCTTCATTCACTTTTACTTGTCCCCTTCCAATTCTCCCCGTGACCACTGTTCCCCTTCCTTTGATTGAAAAGACATCTTCAACAGGCATTAAAAACGGCTTATCTAAAACTCTGACCGGAGTAGGAATAGCTTCATCAACTGCTTCCATGAGTTTTAAAATCGCTTTTTTACCATCTTCATCACCTTTTAAGGCCTGAGTGGCCGATCCTCTGATAACAGGAATCTTGTCAGCAGGAAATTTATATTTAGTCAAAAGTTCTTTTATCTCTTCTTCAACAAGGTCTAAAAGTTCAGCATCATCAACCATGTCACATTTATTCATGAAAACTACTAAGGCTGGTACATTAACCTGACGCGCTAAAAGAACATGTTCTCTGGTCTGAGGCATCACTCCATCAGGAGCGGAGACAACCAAAATAGCCCCATCCATTTGAGCGGCACCAGTAATCATGTTTTTCACATAATCAGCATGGCCTGGACAATCAATGTGAGCATAATGACGCTTTTTGGTTTCATACTCAACATGAGTGATAGAAATTGTCAAACCACGGGCTTTTTCTTCAGGCGCATTATCAATTTCATCAAATTTATAAAATTTGCCTGACAAACCCTCATCAGCCAAAACTTTGGTAATTGCCGAAGTTAAACTGGTCTTGCCATGATCAACATGACCAATCGTCCCAATATTAATATGGGGTTTTGTTCTTTCGAACTTTTGCTTAGTTCCTTGAGCCATTTTTACCTCCTTTTAGTAAAAACAAATAGATTAAGGCTTTTCGCCTTTTATTAAGAAACTTATACCAAATTTTCTCTAAAATTGCAACTTTCCATTTTAATTCCTATCTTCTTTTTTTTCAACTCCTCCCTCAACTATCTTTGCCTGAATATTTTTAGGCACTTCCTGATAATGACTGGTTTCCATATAAAAACTGGCTCTTCCCTTACTCAAAGACCTTACGGTGGTGGCATAACCAGCCATTTCTGCCAAAGGAACTTGAGCTAAAATCAGCCTTGTCTCTCCCCTAACTTTCGTCCCTGAAATTTGAGCTCTTTTAGCAGACAGATCGCCGATAACTTCTCCCATAAATTCTCTTGGAGTCGTTACTTCAACCTTCATTATTGGTTCAAGTAAAGTAGGATTAGCTTTTCTAACTGCTTTTTGAAGAGCATCTGAACCAGCTATTTTAAAAGCAATATCAGAAGAATCTACATCGTGATAGCTGCCGTCATAAAGAGTTACTTCCATATCTACCAAAGGAAAATTTGCCAAAACACCTTTTTGCATTGCTTCCTCAACTCCTTTTTTCACTGAAGGAATAAATTCAGAAGGAATGGCCGCTCCTTTAATGGCATTCTTGAATTTATATCCATCTCCCCGCGGTAAAGGCATAATCCTCAAAAAACAATGCCCGTATTGACCCCTGCCCCCCGACTGATGAATATATTTTCCTTCACCTTCTGCCTCTTTTTTAATTGTTTCTTTATAAGCTACTTGAGGAATGCCTACATTGGCAGCCACTTTAAATTCTCTAAACATTCGGTCAACCAAAATTTCAAGATGAAGCTCTCCCATACCCCAAATAATTGTTTGGCCTGTTTCCAAATTGCTTTTGATTTGAAAGGTGGGATCTTCTTCAGATAATTTTTTCAAAGCATAACCTAGTTTTTCCTGATCAGCTCGTGTCTTTGGTTCAATGGCTAAAGAAATAACCGGATCAGGAAAAGAAATGGTTTCAAAAAGTAGAGGGTGATCAGAATCAGTTAAAGTATCTCCGGTCGCCGTATTTTTAAAACCCACCATGGCCACAATTTCTCCGGCAAAAGCTTTTTTTATCTCCTCCCGACTATTAGCATGCATCAAAAGAAGCCTGCCCACTCTTTCTTTCTCTCCTTTAGCCACATTTAAAACTGAAGACCCTGTTTCCAAAGTTCCAGAATAAACTCTCACATATGTTAATCTGCCTACATGAGGATCAAGTTGAATCTTAAAAGCCAAACCAGAAAACGGCTCGTTATTTTCAACTGTTCTTTTCTCAATTTCATTAGTTTTTGGATGAGAACCTTCAACAGGAGGTAAGTCCAAAGGAGATGGAAGAAAATCTACCACCGCGTCTAAAATGGGTTGAACGCCTTTATTTCTTAAAGAAGAACCACAATAAATAGGTACTAATTGATAGTTTATTGTTGCCTGCCTTAAAGCTTTTTTAAGTTCTTCTAAAGAAGGTGTCTCACCATTTAAATATTTTTCTAAAAGCTGATCGTCTTTTTCACAAATCTGTTCAATTAATTTTTGACGATATTTTTCAACATCTTTTTCTAATTCTTGAGGAATTTCATCACTGGTTTTATATTCTGACCCTAATTTATCTTTTTCCCATATCAAAGCCTTTTTAGTTAAAAGATCAATGACGCCTTTAAAGGTATCTTCTTTACCAATCGGTAATACCATCACGGCTGGTTTTACTTCTAAACGATCCTTAATCATACCTACGGTCATGTGAAAATCAGCGCCAAGCTTATCCATTTTATTAATAAAACAAATCCTAGGCACTCTATACTTATCTGCCTGACGCCAAACAGTTTCTGATTGAGATTGAACTCCTTCCTCGGCATCAAAAACAACAATTCCTCCGTCTAGTACCCGCAAAGATCGCTCAACCTCAGCAGTAAAATCTACATGGCCTGGCGTGTCAATAATGTTAAATCTATATTCTTCTCCTCCATATGTAGGCGTCCAAAAACAAGTTGTCGCCGCCGCCATAATGGTTATCCCTCGTTCTTTTTCCTGTTCCATCCAATCCATCACGGTTGTACCATCATCAATATTGCCGATTTTATAGGTTCTACCTGTATAAAAAAGAACTCTCTCTGTCGTGGTTGTTTTTCCTGCATCAATATGAGCAATAATGCCGATGTTGCGGACTTTATCTAAAGAAGCTATTCTTTTTCCTGTGGTCTGTTTTTTTTGATCAACCATAATTTATTTTCTATAATATCCAAATACAAAACAAAAAACTGCTTTCTTCAAAGCAGTCTTGCTTGAAAAACTATTATTATTATAACACACCTCGCTTCAAAATCAACTCTACCAACGAAAGTGAGCAAAAGCTTTGTTAGCCTCGGCTGTTTTATGGATCATTTCCTTTTTCTTAACGGCACTACCTTCATTTTTAGCCGCATCTGAAATTTCAGCGGCTAATTTTTGATCAAAAGTATGATATTGGCTATTAGACCGCTTTCTTGCTTCTAAGATCAACCATCTTAAAGCTAAGGCTATTTTTTTATCTCCTTTAACAGGAATAGGGACTTGATAAGAAGCACCGCCAACTCTTCTTGATTTTACCTGCATTTGCGGTTGAATGTTTTTAATGGCTTCTTTAAAAATTTCCACCGGATCTTTATCTTTTTCTTTAATTTGTTCTAAAGCTTTATAAACTAATTTTTGAGCGACTGTTTTCTTGCCTTGTTTCATCACTTTATTAACAAGTCTTGTTACCAAGCTACTATTGTAAATAGGATCTGGCAGTAAAATTCTTTTTTTTACTCGTCCTGATCTAGACATTTTCTTTCTCCTTTCCTTCTGAAGCTTTTTCAGAAGCTTTCTCACTAGTTGTTTCAATTTTTTTTGTAACTGTCTTTGTTGCTCCTTTTTTAGTGCCGTATTTTGATCTGGCCTTTTTTCTGCCGACAACACCTGTGGCATCATATTTACCTCGGACAAGATGATATCTTACTCCCGGCAAATCTCTTACTCTTCCTCCACGAAGCATCACAATAGCATGTTCTGCTAATTCATGACCAATTCCCGGAATATACGCAGTAATCTCCTGCTTATTTGAAAGACGAACTTTAGCCACCTTTCTTAAAGCAGAATGAGGTTTTTTAGGCGTCATTGTCTTGACTACTGTTACTACGCCTCTTTTTTGCGGAGAAGAAATATTTTTAAAAACTCCTTTTTTTGCATTAAAAAATTTACGCAGGACCACTGTCTTAACTTTCTTTTTTGTCCTTTTTCTTGGTTTTCTGATTAACTGAGAAACTGTAGGCATAATATTTTGAAATTTGGTAATTGGATAATTTGATAATTGGATAATTTATTTGGGTATCTTATCATATTTTTACTTTTCAATTTGAGCTCGCTCTTTACCGGTTGGAATAAGTCTGCCAATAATCACATTTTCTTTAAGTCCTAAAAGTTTATCTTCTTGTCCACAAATAGCTGCTTTTGTTAAAACGCTGGTTGTATTCTGAAACGAAGCGGCTGAAAGCCAAGATGAAGTAAACAAAGCGGCCTTGGTAATCCCTAAAATGATTACTTGAGCAGTGGCTGGTTCTCCACCTTGAGATAAAACTCTGGCATTTTCTATTTCAAATTTTGATTGTTCGACAAATTCTCCCGGTAGAAAGTTTGTATCACCAGTTGTTTCCAATTTAACTTTCTCACTCATTTTTCTTATTATAACTTCAAAATGCTTGTCATTGATGGGAATTCCTTGAGATTCATAAACTCGTTGAATTTCAATAAGAAGATATTTTTGAGTTTCTCTTAAACCTCTTACATTTAAAACTTCTTGAGTTGACAAAAAGCCGCTGGCCAACTGTTCTCCTACTCTAATCTTTTGATTGTTTTTAACTTTAAGTTCAGATGTCAAAGGAACTAAATATTCTACTTCTTCAATAGGTTTAATTTCCTCATTTCTTATTCTTACTTTAAATCCTTTCGAAGTTTCTGTTATTTCAATCTTTCCAGAGATTTCCGCAATCGGAGATAAAATTTTAGGAGTCCTCGCTTCAAAAAGCTCTTCTACACGAGGCAATCCTTGAGTAACATCTAGTCCAACAATTCCACCAGTGTGTTTTACTCTCATTGTTAATTGAGTTCCTGGTTCTCCAATCGATTGAGCGGCAATAACTCCAACCGGAGTCCCTATTTCAACATATTTTTGAGTACTAAAGTCTTTTCCATAACATTTTTTACAGAGACCAAAAAGCGCCTCACACATTAATGGTGATCTTACTTTTATTTTTTTGATATTTGTTAAAAAATTAATATTTTCTTCAGTAATTATCTCTCCTTCTTTAATAACCACTTTTTTTGTTTTTGGATCAATCACTTTCCTAACCAAAACTCTTCCTAAAATTCTCTCTTCAAAAGAAGCTTTTCTTGCTTCTTCTCTCAATATTTCTATTCCTTTGTCAGTGCCACAATCTTCTATTCTAATAATGGCGTCATGAGCTACGTCTACCAATCTTCGTGTTAAATAACCAGCGTTAGCTGTTTTTAAAGCAGAATCTGTTAGTCCTTTTCTTGAACCTCGAGTTGAAGTTACATATTCAAAAATTGAGAGCCCCTCTCTAAAATTGCTTTTGGTTGGCAATTCAACAATCTTACCTAAAGGATCAACCACTAGTCCTCTCATGGCCGCCAATTGTTTAAGCTGATCTCGAGAAGCTCTCGCTCCACCTGAATTAATAATAACCTTGACAGGATTGTCATTTTTTAGATTCTTCCAGGTAGCATCAGCTAATTCCTCGGTCATATCAATCCAAATCTCGTTTTTAAGTCGTCTCTTTTCTTCTTCAGTAATTAGTCCTTGCTCAAAATTTTTCTCAATTTCGCCCTCATTCTTTTCTGCTCTTTTAATCATTTCCTCTTTTTTGGAAATTGGCCGACAATCAAACACAGAAAGAGAAGCTCCACCAGCTAATGTCGCCGCCCAAAAACCAATCTCTTTAATTTTATCAATCAATTCTGCTACTTTACTTGAAGGAAGAAAATTTAAAGCCTTAGTAATAATTCTTTTCAAAGTCACTGCCTTCACTTCTCTGTTAATGAATCTCAGTTCTTCTGGAAGTGAATTATTCAAAATAATTCTTCCTACTGTAGTTTTTACTATCTTTTCTTTTAGAAAAATTTTTATGGGTTCTCTTAAATCAACCTTTTCTAGTTGATAAGCAAGAATTGCTTCTTGAGTGTTAGAAAAAATTATTTCTTTTTCCTTTTGTCCCTCTATTATGCTTGTCAACCAAAAACAACCAAGAGCCATTTCTTTATTGGGTAAGGTAATTGGAGAACCATCAGCTGGTTTTAAAAGATTAACTTCTGGAAGCATCAGTTCTTCGGCTTCTTTTTGGGCTTCTTTAGATAAAGTTACATGAACTGCCATTTGATCTCCGTCAAAATCAGCGTTGTATCCTGCACAAACACAGGGATGAATTCTAATCGCCGAACCTTCTATTAAAATGGGATAAAAAGCTTGAATTCCTAATTTATGCAAAGTTGGAGCACGATTCAAAAGAACTGGGTGATCATGAATAATTTCTTCTAAAATATCAAAAACTTGAGGCGGCTGGGTATCTAAAAGATTTTTTGCTGACTTAACATTAGGTGAAATCCCTCTAATGATCAACTCTCTTAATACAAAAGGCTTAAAAAGCTCTAAAGCCATTGCCTTTGGCAATCCACATTGATTAAGTTTAAGTTCTGGGCCAACAACAATTACTGAACGACCTGAATAATCTACTCTTTTTCCCAAAAGATTCTGCCTGAATCGACCTTGTTTACCTCTTAACATGTCTGAAAGAGCTCTTAATGGACGTCTCCTTGTTCTTCCTCTAGAAGAAACTTTATTAGATTCAATTAAAGAATCAACTGCTTCCTGAAGCATTCTTTTTTCATTTCTTAAAATTATCTCCGGCGTACCAAGGTTAATTAAATGTTTAAGACGATTGTTTCTATTAATAACCCGACGATAAAGATCATTTAAATCTGAAGTAGCAAATCTTCCCCCAGAAAGCTGAACCATCGGTCTTAAATTGGGAGGTAAAACAGGTAAAACTCTCATCACCATCCAAGAAGGATCAATTTCTGCTTTTTTAAGAGATTCAATAATTCTTAATCTCTTTGTGGCTCGCACATGAGCTGCGCCGCTTGTTTCCTGCGCTTTTTTCCGTAGATTATTAGCAAGCTTATCAAGATCAAGATTTCTTATCATTGTCAACAAAGCCTCAGCACCCATGCCCATTTCAAAAAAATCTTCTGCTTGATAATCTTGAAGCTTAAAATATTCTTCTTCTGTTAAAACACCTAGAGGTTTTAGTCTTTTTACAATCTTAGTTAAATTATTAAAAAGTTCTTCTGCTTTTTTTAAGTTAATAATTAATTCATCTTCTAAAGTGGCCAAACGATTTCTTTTGTTGATTTTAAGTTCAGAAATCGCCAATTCAAAAGTTTCTCCTTTGAGTTTCTTTTTTAACCGTTTCTCCTCAATCTCCATTTCTTTCTTTATTTTCTCTCTCTTAGTCTTAAATTCTTTTGAAATATTTTCTTTTTTATCTTCTAATCTTTTTTCAAATTCAGAAAGAACTTTCGTTCTTTTTTCTTTATCAACCTCAATAACTAAATATTGAGCAAAATAAATAACCCCTTCAAGATTGCGCGGACTGATATTTAAAAGCAAAGAAAGTGTCGAAGGTATGCCTTTAAAAAACCAAACATGAGCAATGGGCGTAGCCAATTCAATATGACCCATACGCTCTCTTCTTACTTTTGACTGAGTGACTTCAACTCCACATTTATCACAAATTATTCCTCGATATCTTATTCTTTTATATTTACCACAAAAACACTCCCAGTCTTTAGTGGGTCCAAAAATTCTTTCATCAAAAAGACCATCTTTTTCGGGTTTTAAAGTTCGATAATTTATTGTCTCAGGTTTTGTTATTTCCCCATAAGACCAAGATTGAATCTTTTCAGGAGAAGCAAGATTGATTTTAAGTCCGGAAAAATCAATAACATTGGTAAATGAGTCTTTAATCATTTTTTTTCTCCTTTTTTTTCTTCTTTTTATTATTTTTATCCTTTTCTTGTTCATTGTCTTCTTGAGAAACTTCCTTAACACTTGTTTTAACTAGTTTTTCAGTCTTTCCTTCTGTTTTTTCTTCTGTTTTTTGTGTTTCTTCAGCTTCTTTTTCTTTAAGAAATAATCTTTCTCCTTTTGTAATGACACCCGTAGGAAAAACATCTAAACTTAACGCTTGAAGCTCTTTAACTAAAACCTTAAATGATTCAGGAATTGTAGGAGCAGGAATGTCTTTTCCTTTGACAATTGCTTCAAAAGCACGAGCTCTTCCAATAACATCATCACTCTTTGTCGTTAACATTTCTTGTAAAATATAAGCCGCTTGATGAGCTTCAAGAGCCCAAACCTCCATCTCGCCCAATCGCTGACCACCCATTTGTGCTTTTCCTCCTAAGGGCTGTTGAGTAACTAAAGAATATGGTCCTGTTGAACGAGCATGAGTCTTATCTTCAACCATATGAATAAGCTTCATTATATATTCAATCCCCACAACAATTTCGTTTTTAAAAGGCAATCCTGTTTTACCATTATATAGAATGGCTTTACCATCAACAGGCAATCCAGCTTTTTGAAGTTCTTTAGTAATTCTTTCCTCTTTTATTTTCTCAAAAACAGGCAGAGCATATTTTTCGCCGAGTTTTAATCCTGCCCATCCCAAATGAGTTTCTAAAAGCTGACCTAAATTCATTCTAGACAAAACCGAAATTGGAGAAATAATAATATCTATCGGCGTTCCATCAGATAAATAAGGCATGTCAGCTTGAGGAACAATCTTAGAGATAACTCCCTTATTACCATGACGACCAGCAACTTTATCACCAACAACTACTTTTCTTATTTGAGCTACTTTAACAATAATTTTTCTTAAGGTTCCAGGTTCTAACTCATCTCCTTTTTCTCTGTCTAAAATTTTAATGTCAACCACCGTACCTCTCTCTCCATGAGGAATACGAAGTGAAGTATCTCTGACTTCTCGAGCCTTTTCTCCGAAGATTGCCCTCAGCAATCTTTCTTCGGCAGTAAGCTCTGTTTCTCCTTTGGGGGCGATTTTACCAACTAAAATATCATTTGGCCCAACCTCAGAACCAACAACAATAATTCCTTCTTTGTCTAAATTTGCCAGTGATTCTTCTCCTACATTAGGTATATCTCGAGTTGTTTCCTCTGGACCGAGTTTTGTGTCAACAACAGAGGCATCATACTCCTCTATATTAATGGATGTTAATAAATCGTCCTTAACCAGCTTGTCAGAAACAACAATCGCGTCTTCATAACCTAGTCCTTCAAATGACATATAGGCAATCAGTAAATTTTGTCCTAGGGCTATTTCTCCATTATCACAAGCAGGGCCATCAATAATTAATTGGTCTTTTTTTATTTTTTGACCTGGAGAGACAACTGGTTTTTGACTGTAACAAGTAGATTGAGATGTTCTTCTGAATTTTTGAATTGGATAAACAACTTCTTTATTTTTTTCCTTGATGATTATCTTTTCGGCATCAACAAAAGTTACTTTACCATCAACTTTTGCCTTTCTTACCCACCCCATTGCTTTCGCAATTTGTTCTTCCATTCCCGTTCCAATGATCGGAGATTCAGGTAAAAGCAGAGGCACTGCCTGACATTGCATGTGTGTGCCCATTAATGCCCTATTTGCCTCATCATGAGCTAAAAAAGGAATTAAAGAAGCAGAAGCACCCACTACTTGACGAGGAATAAGATCAATAAAATCAACCATGTCAGTAGAAACTTCAAAAAAGTCTCCCTGATGACGAACCGGAATTCTTTCTTGGATAATATAATCTTCTTGATCAATTTTAACTCCAGCATGAGTAATATGATATTTTTCTTCTTCATCGGCAGATAAATAAACTACTTCATCAGTAATTTTAACTTTTACTTTTTTTCCTTTTTTTATTTTCTTTATCTTCCTATAAGGCGCTTCTAAAAATCCATATTCATTTATCCGAGTAAATAAAGCAAGATAAGTGACTAGTCCAATATTCGGCCCTTCAGGACTTCTGATTGGACAAATCCTGCCATATTGAGAAGAATTAATGTCTCGAATAGAAAAAGCAGCTCTTTCACGAGATATTCCGCCCGGGCCCATGACTGTTAATCTTCTAAGATTGTCAAGTTCGGATAGAGGATTATTTTGGTCTAAAATTGACGAAAGTCGACTGGTGCGGAAAAAGTTATTAATAACCGCAATTATTGGCCGAGCATTAACCACCTGAGAGGGAATAAGTTCAACTTCAGTTCCAGCCATACTCATTCGTTCCTTAATTGATCTTTCCAAACGAAGCGCACCTGTTCGAAAAACAGTGTCAGAAACAATTTCTCCCACTCTTCTGACTCTTCTATTAGATAAATGATCAATATCATCAACTTTCCCTTTTCCATTGACTAAATCAATAAGATAGGCAATTGTTCCAATAATATCTTCTTTTTTTAAAACCCAATTTTCTTTTGTATTGGGAATGGCAAGACCAAGCTTTTGATTAATTTTAAATCTTCCCACTTTTCCCAACTGATATCGCTTAGTATTAGAAAACATATTGGAAAAAAATTCTCGGGCATTATCCAAAACTACTGGTTCTCCTGGGCGCATTTTCCTAAAAACTTCCATCGCTCCTTCTTCAGAAGAATTAGTCGAATCTTTCTCAATTGTCGAAGAAATAAATTGATACTGAGGATGAACATCATTTTTCTTAAATAGCTCTAAAAGCTCTTTATCTCCACCAATACCCATTGCCCGTAAAAGTACTGTCGCTGGAAATTTTCTCCTTTTGTCAATCCGAGCACTTAAAATATTGTTTCTACTCATAGAAAAATCCAACCATGAACCATGAAGAGGACGAAGTTCAGCATTATAAAATATTCTTCCACTGGCTGGGTCAAGCTCACCAGTAAAAAATACTCCCGGAGAACGAATAATTTGATTGACAATACATCTTTCTACTCCGTTAATAATAAAAGTCCCTCTGACTGTCATTTGAGGGATGTCTCCTAAAAAAACTTCCTGGGATGCTTTTTTGCCTGTTTTTTTATTGACGAGAGTTGCTTCAACCTTAAGAGGAAAATCATAAGTTACTCCTTTATCTAAAGCCTCTTCTGAAGTATATTTGGGTTTGCCAAAAAGAAGTTCGCCAAAATTTAAAATCCAATTTTTGCCAGTAAAATCTTCAACAGGAGAAATTTGACTTAAGATTTGTTTGAGGCCCTCTTCTAAAAACCATTGATAAGACTCAAGCTGCATAATAATTAAATTAGGCTCTATAAGATTTTTGGGCGTCTTTCCCCAAAAAAGTCTCTTTGCAAATGACGAGTTTTTAGTCTTAATCATTAGGAGGATTTTTATTTTTAGGAACAACAAAAAGAAGCGTACTTACCTTCTTTGTACGCCTTTTGGGTATTAAGTTAATTTCTTTTTTACCATATAATTCTCACCTTGTCAAGAACCTATAGTGTTAGTACTGTACAAACACTGTTTAAAAAATAAATTAATGATAAAATACTTACCATGTCTAAACGAATTGCACTCTTATTTATTTTTATACTAACTATTATTCTGCTGGCCATTATTGGCATTGTTATTAGAAAAACTTCAAAAAATAATCTTGCTTCTCCTGGATACTTAACAGAAAACAATAATAATGTACAAGAATTGCCAGTATTTATTGAGTTACTGCGAAAAAGAAGTTATCCTGCCAGTGAAATAATAATCGAGGAAACATTAACAGCAGGAATTAATTACCAAAGATATATTGCCTCTTATAAATCAGACGAATTAAAAATCTACGGACTACTGACGATACCAGATCTTCCTAAACCAGTAAATGGTTATCCTACGATCATTTTCTTACATGGATATGTTTCTCCTCAAACATATGTGACGACCAATGATTATGTGGCCACCCAGGATGGTTTAGCCAGAAGTGGATTCATTACTTTTAAACCCGACCTAAGAGGTCACGGAAAATCTCAAGGAGATGCCACTGGTGCTCATTTTTCGGAAAGCTATATCGTTGATACCCTAAACGCCTTTTCTGCATTAAAAATTTATAAAAATGTTGATTCAGAAAAAATAGGTATCTGGGGGCATTCAAATGGAGGTGAAATCGGACTAAGAGCCATGGTGGTGTCAAAAGAAATTAAAGCAGGTGTATTTTGGGCAGGGGTTGTTGGCAGTTTTCAAGATATGCTGGAAACATATAATTCTCGTATTCCTTTTATGAGAAGAAAAGCTCCTGATCTGGTTATTAAATACGGCAGCCCCAGTGCTAATCCAACTTTTTGGAACAAGCTTGACCCTTACTCATATCTTGGTGATGTCTCCGGACCAATTCAGCTTCATCATGGTACAGCAGATAGCAGTGTGCCAGTAGAATTATCAATCCATCTCAAGGACGCCTTGGAAAAAGAAGGAAAAATAGTAGAGCTGTATCAATATGATGGCGCTGATCATAATTTCAGCGACAATTCATTTGGTATGGCCATGCAAAGGTCAATAGATTTTTTAAAAAAATATCTCTCGTTGTAAACCTAGGACTGTCCTAAACCAGGCGCGATTCCAGGACTATCCTGAGTTTTAGAAATGGGAAAGAGATTTTGGGGGTGAGTTACAAATAATTATTAAAAAAGTGAGCGCTAAAAGCTTCTCACTCGTGAAAGCAATTTGCTTTTTCGCGCTCATTTTAATTATACACTATTTTGTCAACGGCATTATCAAGGATTAAGCCCTTGTTTTTTTTTCTTTCAAGATCAATATTTTTTGTATCAATGATTCAATTCATTGATACAAAATCAAAAGACTAAGAAATTGAAGAATCAAGGCTTTGTTGCGGCGTTATTAAAAGCTTAGCCCTTAATATGTTCTTCAAAAAATATTTTGTTGCAAAACGATGCAATAACGAAGAAGCCAAGGTTTGGTAAGGGATACCTTGATCAGCTGCTTTAGATTTTAACCTCGCCAAAACCCTTTCTGAAAGCCTGATGTTGATATTTTTGGCTTTTTTAAGAGTATTCTTGGCATACTTTTCATATAATTTCTTGTTTTTCTTAATATCTTTAATGCTCACAAGCTTGTCCTTTTCAAAATCCTCTAAAATTTTCTTTTCTTCTTTGGTTAGTTCAAAATATTTCATTTTAATTACCTCCTTTAATTATATATTTTTTAGTCGCCTTTCTGCTGGGAATAATTAGGAATTAGTTAAATTATAAGCAATCACAATACCAATTATGCTCCCTATTCCACTGGTAATAATTGAAGTGAATGAAAACATGCTGACTCCAAAAAATGTCGGTAAATATCCTCCTATAAGAGAACCAACAATCATTCCGAGCATTACCACAGATTTATTTGACATAAATTCATTCTATCATAAACAAAAAAGGGTAAATACAATAGAAATACAGTGAAAATTGAGAAATTGGGACACTGGAGTGCGGAAAATTAACGTTAAAAAGGCCAATTGACAAAGAAACAATAAAATGTTATATTAATTTCATCACGATGAGAGGACTACCAAAGGGTTTCATCCCGCGGGAATGCCTCTCTTTATTTTTTACGTTTCCTCAATTTTTTCTACTTTGTATTTTTCCTTGAGATAAACTCGAAAGCGAGCAAAATCCAGTCTCCAACCCTGACTTAAAACACCTAAGTTGAGATTTTGGCTGTCTATAAATGCATAATTTTTTTTCTTATTCATTTTTATCTTCAAAAATTAAACTTTTGCTTTACTTGCATTTTAAGAAAGATAAAATCAAGAAATTTAATAACTGAGGTAATTTTACCAAATTCTTGAGAAAGATTTTTGATGAGGGGGCTCTGGATTTCGGGGCAAAACACCTTGAAGGTGTATTTAAAGTTTTCTCACTACAATTTCTTTCTGTAGGCATTTTCGAAGTGAATATAGCCATGTTTTTTATAAAACTGGTTAGCTTTCAGTTTTGTTCCTGAAGTTATTTTTATCAAACTAAGACCTCTTTTTTTCGCCTTTTTTTCAATAGTCTCAAGTAAAACACCTCCTACGCCTTTGCCACGAAATCTTTCTCTTACAACCATTTCCTCAATTACCAAACGGTGTCCCCCTTCTAGTATTTTAGGGATTAAATAACCAAAACACAGACCACAAATTTTCCCATTACATTCAGCTAATAAGTATAAAATATCAGGTCGCTTAATTATTTTTTTGTAAAAATCCGAAGCATTGGGGGCAATTTTAACTTTTATATCTTTAAGTCCCATCTCCTGATAACCGCTAATCTTGAGATCCTTAAGAAGAGATAAAACTTCTCCAATATCGTCGGAAGTTACTGGACGAATCTTTATTTTCATATTATTATTATATCAAATCAAAAAAACAATCACAGTGGAAAGTTACAAACCTAGGACTATCCTAAGTCAGGCACGATTCTAGGACTATCCTGAGTTTTAAATTCCAGGTAAAGAGATTTTGGGGGTGGGTTTGTTTAATTTTCTGTATAGTCCGTGTTGTGCGCCGTAATAAATCATCTTTCATTTAGCCCACATTACTTGACAAGCGTTATTCTTGCAAGCTGCCGTAACTGGACAATATTGAGTGCATACCATGGGAACAAATTCAATCTCATTGCGATATTTCTTGTTTACCGAAGTAAAATCACAACACTTTCCTACAGAAACCACAACACAATCATCATTGATATTACACTGGTAAATATCAACACTACTCTTTGGAACTTCAGAGGGTTGGTTGTGTATTTCTATCCTTTCAGATGGAACCGGTAGATTAATCTTGGGTAATTTTTCTTGCGTTTTAACTGATAGAATATAAAGCAAAACCGGAAAACTTAATACTAAAATAAGCAGTGTTTTTTTCATAGATTTATTATGGCGTATAACTAATGTTCATGCGAAGTGTTTTTATTGAATTTACTTAAATATTTAAAATAAATCTCAATTCCTCCAATTTTACCAAATTCTTGAGAAAGATTTTTGATGGGGATTAGAATCATTAAAACACGAGATCATAAAAACATTAAAACAATAAATCAAAGGAAAGAGATTTTGGGGGTGAGGTTTAATGAAACTATTTTCAAAAAACAGACTGGGCAACCCACTTTGAATATTCAGAGTTTATGATGAAGTAAATTAATAATTTTCTTAACACCTATACTTAATGAAAGAAAGATAATTAAAGCAACCCGCCTTTTAGTAATCTAAATTCTTTTTTAGTATTCCAAATCTTTTGTAACTCTTTAAAATTGCCGTCTGGATTTTGCATTAATCTCGCCAATCTGTCGATTTCTGCCATTTTTTCTTTAGATAGCTTATCAAAATTGCCAAAATGGGTTATTTCTGGAGTATGGAGATAAATAACTTCATCATTCATCAGACAATGAAAGTCATAAAACAATTCCCAAGCAACAACTATCAACCCACCATTTCCTCCTGCATTCCAAAAATGTTGCCCATCAACTCTACCGCTTCTTATTGCTAACCAAGCATCGGCAGGAAAGTCGAAAGTTCCTTTTGAAATATCGTAGGGATCAAACTTAAGATAATCTTCTAAACTACCATCAACATCAATCGTTACCCATCGAGATTCTTGTTTGTTCCAATATTGGTTAATCCAGTGGTCATCACTTTTTCCAACTGGCAATCCTTCTACTTCAAAATATTGTGCGAATCCTGAGCGAACACGGGTTGGAATACCTTTAATTTTCAAAAGCGAAGCCATCAAAATTGCTGTATACCTGCAAGTAAGAATGAGCTTGTTCTCAGGTGCTCTAGATAACGTAAGTCCTTCGGTATCTCTCCTAAACAACTCAGCCAACATCGCAGAAGCTGTTAGAAATACATCATCTTCCGCTTGTCTATACCAAGGCACCTTGGTTACATCCCCATACCTTAGGTCTTTATTTGACCCCGTGTTTCCATTTTTCAAAATCATTCTGTGAATAAGTTGCTTTCTAACCAATAACCCTACTTTTCTAACATCATCGGGTAAAGCTTTCTGGAGAATTTCCCTATAAAGACCAGGATTTGTATACTGACTAAACTGAAGATAATGGTTTAAGATTTTATCTTTAATTTTAATTTTCATATGTATATATTTTACTTAGAGCAGCAAACAAATTATACCGCAAAATGATAGAGGTTAAATTAAGAACGAATTAGCTCCCCCAAGAGGACTCAGACTCTATTACAATCTCAATTTCTCCAATTCTACCAAATTCTCGAGAAAGATTTTTGATGGAATTTCCCAAGGTGTCAAGGGAAAGAGATTTTGGAAGCGTATTTACCAAAACTAAATGCTTCAATGACCTGCCTGCCGGCAGGCAGGATTAATTCATTGAAGCAAAGAGTATTACTGTTTATTTTAATTTAGAGCTTTGTTGCGGCGTTATTAATGGCTAAGCCTTTAATAAATATTTGATTGAATTTGAAAATACAGACGGGAAAGAGATTTTGGGGATAGGTTTATTAAAAACAACCCGCAGATAAAGAAACTACCTTTTCGACAAAAGAAAATAATAGTGTTAATAAAGTAATAACTGTAACCCAAAACAAAATAAAAGCCCCTAGATGATCCATTATCTTGCCATAAACTTTGTAATTAAAGTTTATTAACCAGTCGTCTTTTTCAAGTTCAGTCAACACATTTCCAAATAACAAACCCTCTTTATTGATAATAATAGCTGTATGAGCATGGCTTTTATCAAAATATTCTGCAAATCCTCTAACAACAAGGTTCTCTAATGGCTTATGGAGGGCTGTTTTTTGCATAACTTTGAATTCAGGCTTAAGTTGTTTTTGAGAATCAAACATTCCAAAATCACTTAATTTACTATCTTTATGCTCTAAAGTTAAATGGTCTGTCTTAATCGCTGAGCCTAAATGCCGATGACCTTGATGAGTCCATCTTAAAATAACTTTCTCAACAGGCCACAAAGATTTAGATGTATTATCTGGTTGTTTAGATTGTTTATATTCTTTATCTAAACTCAAGGCTAAGTTATAAAGTTCTGCTTTCTTCAAAAAAGTAATTCCTAATGGTGCATTCATAAAAAAAATTTCAAAAATTAATTTAATTTAATTTCCTAAAAGGTTTAATCCGGAATTTCTCTAGACCAATTTTGGGAATCTCTCTATTTTCTAAGCTCGACCTCTGTAGTCCTACCCCAATCCTATAAGTATCAGTATTAATATCTAATACTGTATTTTCGTCGCAGTTCCAACTCATGTCAAATTCATAGTAGAATCTACCATTCACTGTCACCTCTTCCTTAGTTATGGCCGAAATATATTCTAAATCAATTTGTGTTTTGAGCTTTCCCGATTTTGTTGGGAAAACTGAAAAAGTTATTAAAACTGGCTGTTCTGGCATGATTTTGTCGTGATCGGGTAAATATTCTTCTTTAGTTTTTATCTTTTTTACTCTTTTCATTGCTCTACAACCTTCGGAATTTTTAAAAAGTCTTACTGATCTCATGTCGTTTCCGCCTATTTCCCATCTAAACCAAGACTCATAATACAAATTAAAGTTCATTAAATTTTCAGAATAGGGAATTATTTTAAACTCTACGGTAAACGCATCAGCGCAGGGCTTTGAATAAAATGCTATCGCATCAACACCTTTGCTTGGACTTGAGAGTGAATACAGGCTATCGTTAATTTTGAGAAAATTAGCATTTAAACCTTGCCAGTGCTCAACTGAAAACGGTAACCACTCTTTATTGTTACCTGTCATACAACTGGAAGGATATCGATCAGAATTATTGTCTGTTTTTTCTATGATGCTCTGAGAAATTTGTCTCTCACTTGCTTGATCATTTTTAGCATGGCCAACTTTTTTATTTATTTGAGCTGAAATGATAGGACATAATATGTAAGCCAGGAGAAAAAAGAAAATAGCTCCAACAATTATAATTAGAGCTCTCAACTTTGGCGGAACCCACTTCCAAAACGAATTTATTAGCTTTTTCTTGTCTTTAATAAAGTCACTTTTAGGATAAGATTTCATTCCTAATTCTGAGCCAGAAATGAACTACCTTATCCTAGAAAAAACGGAATTAACCCTAACTTTTTTCGGGGGCAAGACCTTCCTGGTCCTTTTTTTTTAAATCAATAATAAATAAAACACCAACATTCTCAATTTTTTGTTTTTGCCATTCGTACTTCCCCTTATAGTCTCTTGGATTTAGATCGTTAGTTTTAAAAAAACTTGTAGCCACAATTCCACCACCATAATTCTTTTTACTTTTAATAATTGAAAATTTATGTCTTTCTTCCTCATCGTTGGTAAATTGAAATCCTACCGCTTTATTCTTTTTGTCATAGTAAAGGCTCACAAATTTAAACTTCCCAATATTATTATCTTTGTAAAACTTTCTTGGAAAGCCAAAAGAATAAGAGGAGGTCACGCTAATTCTGTCCTCCGTTCTGCTGCTTGTTTTGGTAAATTTCTTAAAGTTATACATTTTTGTTTTTATCCTTCTCTTAATTATACACCTTACTGTCAAGTTTCGGAATGTTTTAAACTATTTTTTAAATGAAGACTTCTTTTGTCTAAAGAACTATACTCATATTTATGAGTAACATTTCTAATTGTTTAACATTTTCCTTAAGAGTTAAACCCTGAGGAAATCTAGAAGATATTAGAGAAAGATAAAGGAAAATAGAGGAGGTTAAGGGAAATTAAGGGTTTTTAAGGGCCCTTCGGTCCTTCGATAAGACTCAGGATAAACAAGCTCAGTAAAAAGAGAAAAAGAATCCTTGGTGAGGTCGGACCTTTCTCAAGGTCCGACCTCTAAGAAAAAAAAGAAATACAGTCGAAATTGGGGCGTTAGGATGCTGTTTTTTGCCCATTGACAAATAATTGTTTTTTGGTAAAATAAAATCAAGACAGAATGCGTGGGATTGGGCTAGTTCCCAGTAGATCCCAAAGCGCTGTCTTTTTTATTTTTTAATAGGAGAAAATTCTTTAACCTTGAATTTCCCTCCACCCTTAATTTTTTTCTCGAAACTTTCGGATAAAGCTTCTGTCCCAAGTCGTTTTTGAAAAGACCGAAGAAGACGAATTTTATTTAGACTGGGTTTTGAGATAAGTTTATATTTAATCTTAAACGAATACCCAACCAAGCCCAAAAGAACATCTGTCATTTGTATTTCACTAACCGCATGCGATTCAACACGTGCTATTCCAAAAAGCGCATTTCTTTTTGTTTTCCGTTTAACCTTTTTCTTAATTTGTTTTTCGAAATTATCCTTCTTAGGCGTGCTAACATCATCGGCAATAATTGCAATATATTCGCCTTGACCTAAACTCTCTGAAATTAACTTGGCAACATAAGAATTATACACCTGAGCGTGATTTCCTTTGAAAAATTTATCGAGATCTAGTAATTCCTTATCAAACACTATGGAAGAAAAAGTGCATCCCGGAATGGATAAAAATAATTCCACAAATTCGTCATACATTCTCCAATTTCTCCCAGAAACATTGGTAAAGTGAAATTCATTAAAAAACCTTTTTTTATTTTTAAAGTCAATAATTGCTCTATGTAGGTGTCTTGGATGATGAAGCTTCAAAAGACCAAGCGCAAAAACTCTATCAGTAATTGGTGTATGGAGTAATCCTGTCTCATCCATAAATCCAAATAAGTATTTTTTATTTACTTGCGTTTTCGCCATTCTACCCCAATTCTACCTCAAAAGGCTATTTTTGACAATCTAAAAATCACACTTCCCCCAGAGGCCGAGGGACTCCGCTCTCGCCTGTTTTTCTAAAAGATCAAACTGTTCCATTAGTTGGAATTGTTTATAGGTGTAATTTAAGGCATAGCCTTCTTCGATCAAACTGCTATTAATTAAAGTGCCGTCTTCCAAATAAACATAGCGTAAAAGTCGGTTGTATTGATCTTTATCTGAACATAAAGGATCAGGAGCAAGCAAAACATCATGGCCAGCCAAAAGCTCTTTAGTTTTTTGCGCGGCTTCGTCGCCAAAACATTGAGCTTCTTTTTCTGGATGCGCCACCTCAGGCGCATCAATGCCAATCAATCTTATTCTCTCCACCTTGCCATTCAACTCAACCTCAATCGTGTCGCCGTCAATAATCTTCACCACTTTGGAAAGAACCGTTGGTTCTTGAACAAGGGGCTGACGAGGAAAAAAATAACTAAAACCTACAGCTAAAACAATGATAAAAAGAAAAGGAAGAAATTTATTAAGCTTTAATTTGGGGAGGGAGAATTTTATTGCTTTTACCCTTTCGTTTTTTAATGAAGAGAATAATTAAAATAATTGGCAGCCAAATAACTGAGTAAACAGCGATCCAAATTAAACGACTCGCCAAACCTCTAAGAGTGAGAATTAGAGAACGAACGGCCAATTTAAAGATAACTGATGGCCTGAATGGCGTGGCTGGAGTATAAGGCAGAGCAAACTCATCGCTGGATAAATAAACAGTGATTTTGGCTAATTTAGCCGTCTGCTCAAGATATTTTTCCTTGCCTTTTAAATCGTCAATCTGGCTTTGAAGATTGATCAATTCCCTTTGAATTTGGAGAATGTCATTAATCTCAATCGCCTGATCCATGATTGATTCAAATTTTGCTTTAGTTTTCTCTAAAGTAGCCAAGCGCGCTTCAATATCCACATATTGATCAGTAACATCAGTGCCGCGGATATTTTCAGAAGAAACTTTAACGGCTAAAGTGCGGAAATACTCAAGAGTGTCACGAAATTTATCGGCTGGTACTCGAATAACTACGGTTGCAAAAGGAGCTTCTTCAGGATGATTCAACGAAGAATTCACCATAAAACCGCCCACTGCTTTTGCCTTGTCAGTGACTTTATTGGCTGTTTCTTGAACTTCAGAAACAACCAAAGACATTGAAGATTCTTCCACCACTATTCTTTCTTCTCTTTCACTGGGCGGATATGAACTTTCCATAGGCGGAACCATACCACCTCTGCCAGAATCTAAAGAAGGAGCACTAATCTCACCAAAAGAAACTTTTTCATACGCCGGCACCGGTATCATCTGTCTTGAACCAGTGATATTCACGCCAAAAAAACTCGTAACAAGACTCTTGAAGAGAAAATAAAGGACGATAATTATTAAAACAGTAGTTAATTTATTTTTCTTAACCCAATTCATACTCTCATTCTAAAACACTATTCTTATTAATGTCAAGTTGAACAGACAACTATTTGAACTTTAAACAAAAAAACGTCATTCTGAATTCATTTCAGAATCTGAAATGTTCTTGGATAGATCCTGAATCAAGTTCAGGATGACAGATAGAGATTGTCTATTCAACAGTCTCGGGATGATTGATTTTGAAATTAAAAATAATTTCTATGGATACAACTTACAAGCTTGGTCAATGGTTGTTTTTGTTTTGGGAAGGCATTTTGAAAAATCTATTTCTTCGTAAGAAAACCATTCAACTTCAGAGGTTTCGCTATCTGTGGTCTGTAAATCACCAGAAACATATAAAGCAGGATAAGCAAGAATGGTCGCCTGAATTTCTTTATTATCAATTCTCCAAGTATTATTCTTTACAATCGGACGATTAGTTAAAATTTTAATCTTGACGCCGGTTTCTTCTTTGACTTCGCGAACAAGAGTTTGTTCTGCTGTTTCTCCAAATTCCATTGTTCCTCCTGGAGACTGCCATTTATTATGCCAAAGAGGATGTTTTGGATCATGTCTTTTTGTCAAAAGAATTCTTTTCTTTTTGTCAAAAACTATTCCCAAAACAACTAAATATTTTACTTGTCTTTTAGTTTTTTTCATTTTCAATATCTTACCATAAGCCCAAAATACAAATTTTATAGTATAATAGAATCATTATGTATAATTGGTCAACAGATACAAAAATTTTAAAAAAAGACCCTGTTCAATTCGCAATTTGGAAATTAGAACAACTTATTAATTTTGGTCTGAAAAATGAAAAAATTGATAAAAAAACATTAGCTAAGTATTTTAACAAGATTAAAA
>JADHYG010000016.1 GCA_016782545.1 Candidatus Microgenomates bacterium | reverse complement strand
TCCGATTGATTCGACGATTATTCACCATCCGAAGGTTTGGCAAGCTTCAGGTCACATTACTTCTTTTACGGATTCTCTTAAAGAGTGTAAAAAGTGTCATAAACGATTTCGGGTAGATAAATTAAAAATTAATCAATGTCCGGTTTGTCAAGGAGAGCTGACTGAAGCCAAACAGTTCAATTTGATGTTCGAGACCCATGTTGGCCCAGCAAAAGAGACGGCCAACAAAGCCTATCTCCGGCCTGAAACCTGTCAGGGAATTTTTATCAATTTTAAAAATGTGGTTGATACGATGCAGCCCAAACTTCCTTTTGGTATTGCTCAAATCGGTAAAGGTTTTAGAAATGAGATCACTACTGGTAATTTTATTTTTCGGGACAGAGAATTTGACATGATGGAGCTGGAATTTTTTGTTAAGCCGGGTGAAGATGAAAAATGGCACGAATATTGGTTAAAGGAAAGGCTTAAATGGCATGAGAGTTTAGGCATCAACCCTAAAAAGTTACGTTTTTTCGATCATCCGAAAAAGTCTTTGGCTCACTATTCCAAAAGAACAGTTGATATCGAATATGAGTATCCATTCGGTTGGAATGAGCTTGAAGGAATTGCCAATAGAACGGACTTTGACACTAAAAATCACAGTAAGTTTTCTGGCCATGATCTTTCTTTACAAGATGAGAAAGGAAAAAAGTTTTATCCTTATGTTGTCGAACCGTCATTGGGGGTAGAGAGGATGGTTTTAGTGGTTTTATGTGATGCTTATCATGAGGAAAAAATTAAAAATGGCAAACGAGTTGTTTTAAAACTTCATCCTAAGCTATCTCCTTTTAAGGTGGCTGTTTTTCCGCTTTTGGCCAATAAACCCAAGTTAGTCAAAAAAGCGGAAAAGGTTTATCAAGATTTAAAAAATCATTTTTCCGCGGCGTTTGATGATATTGGCAACATTGGCAAGCGCTACCGAAGACAGGATGAGATTGGAACACCTTGGTGCGTTACCATTGATTATGATACACTAAAAAACAACACTGTTACGATTCGCGATCGTGATACGATGAAACAGGTGAGAGTAAAAATTGATAAATTGGTTAACTATTTTATTAAAAAATTGAAATGAACAAAAAATTAGTTTACGGTGCCATTGCTCTGATATTAATTTTAATTTTGGGTTTTGTTGTTGTCTCTCGTTCTAAAAAAGAACCAGTGCAAGAGGTTAAAAAAGAAAAAGTTTCTAGTGTTTTTTCTATTGACGAGCTTTCGGAAGATGAAAGGCCGGTTATTATTTTAAGTTCGCGGCCGGACGGTAAAGAATTGACTCTAGAAGTGAACAATCTTCAGAATATAAGTGTGGTTGAGTATGAGTTAATTTATTTTACAGAAGGGGGCCGACCGGGATTAATTGGTACTATTAATCTAAAACCGGATGAAGATAGTTTTTCTCGAAAGCTGCTTTTAGGTACTTGCTCTAGCGGTGTTTGCCGCTATGATGAAGGCGTCACCGGCGGTACTCTGACTGTCATTTTCCGCGCTGAAAAGAACTACAAGCTTATAAAAGATTTCACCCTGGAAAAAGAAAAGAATAAGACAGTTGTAGTGATGGAATAATTTTGCTTCAGAAAACTTTTTAATATGACTGATTTTCAAGATTTAACCGAGAAAATTTTAGAGTTCAGAAAGAGCAGGGGATGGGTTAAACAGCATGTGCCGAAAAATATGGCTATTTCCTTGCTGCTTGAAGCGGCCGAGTTTCTAGAAGTTTTTCAATGGACAAAAGACAATCAAATTCCTCAAGAGAAAAGAAAAGAATTGGAAGAAGAATTAGTTGATGTTCTTTATTGGGTCTTGCTAATTGTTCATGATTTTGAAATTGACATACCAAAAGCTTTTGAGAGAAAAATGAAAAAGAACAAGAAAAAATATCCAGAGAAAGAAGTTTTTTCTTGAATTTGATATAATATTCTCAAATGGCAGAAGCAATATCTAGTTTAGTCGTAAATTTCGCTAGACAAGCAAGAAAAGCATTAGGTGAGGTTGGGGTTTTGCCAGAGGTTAGACCTCAGATTCCTTTAAAGGATATTAGTTCTTCAACCGTAGCAGGAGTTATTGCAAGGGATATTGGAAATATAAGTCGAGCCGGTAGAGAGCAAGGAGCTTCATTTTCTGCTGACACCGTTGTTAAAAACATGGGACATGTTTCGTTGTCAGTAGGAGCGAGAGTTCGCGAAGTTTTTCCAAGAGAGTTGGCGGCAACTCATAGAGCGCTTCGAGATTTAGTAGAGTCAGAAGCTCTTTCAGGAGCTGAAAGACAAGTTGATGACGGAAGAGTAGAAAAAAAATTTAGTGTAATAAATAGAGAACGATTAAAACAAATAGCTGCTGGAACTTTTGAATTGAAGTAATTTTCTTCGTTTTTATTCGTAAATTGGAAAACCAGGGGATTCTTCGTCGCTCCTCTCCTCAGAATGACGGTTTGAAAAATCGCTAGCGCTCAGAATGACGGGCAAAGCGGAAATATTGCACAAATTGCCTCTTGACAAGCTTTATAGAATATTTCAAAATGGATACGAGTGGTGAAAAGTGGTGAAATATCCGATAGGAAATGTTTGTTGGTCAATATTTACATTCATTAGAGAAAAAAGGCAGATTGGCAATTCCGAATAGCCTTAGAAAAAGATTAGGCAAAAAAGCGGTTTTGACAAAAGGTCTTGATGGTTGTTTGTTTTTGTTTGCTTTTGAAAAATGGCAAGAATTTACAAACAAGCTGGCCAAAATGTCATTAACCAAGAAAGATTCACGCTCTTTTGCTAGATTTTTAAGCTTTTCAGCCGCGGAAATTACACTTGATAGGCAAGGACGAGCTTTAATACCTAATCATTTGAGAAAGTTTGCTGGAATTAGAAAAAATGTGGTTATTGCCGGTGCTTTAGAAAGAATTGAGATTTGGGATCAAAAACGATTTAATAACTACTTGACTAAAGTTGAAAAAAACAGTGAAAAAATTGCCGAGCGTTTGGAAGAATTAGGTCTTTAATGGTGTTTCATCAACCTGTTCTTTTGAACGAAGCAATTAAATTATTGAACATTAAAAAAGAAAGAAAATATATTGACGCTACCGTTGGCGGTGGAGGTCATGCGGAAGCTGTTTTAAAAGCAGGCGGTAGAGTTTTAGGTATTGACTGGGATCCTGAGGCAGTAAGATATGCCAAGGAGTATCTTAAAAAAGCCTGCCCTGATACTTCTTGGAAAATTACTCGAGGCAATTTTGCAAACTTGGAGGAAATTGCTAACAAAGAAGGATTTGGAAAAGTTTCTGGAATTCTTTTTGACCTTGGTGTTTCCAGTTATCAGCTTAAGACTTCCGAGCGTGGTTTTTCTTTTCAGAAAGATGCGTCTTTAGACATGAGGATGGATCCAAGATTGGCCATCACCGCCGCCGATTTATTAAAGGTTTTGTCAAAAAAACAGTTGAATGTACTTTTTACTAGATTTGCTCAAGAGAAGCGTGCTCGGGCGATTGCTGATGCTATTGTCCGCGCCCGTCGGATAAAACCAATTGAGACCACTAAAGAGCTGGCCGATTTAGTGACGAGCGTTTATGGTGGAAAAAGGAAAATTCGTGCTATCCATCCGGCGACAAAGGTATTTTTGGCGTTGCGGATTGTAGTCAATAGTGAGTTGGAGAATCTTAAGATTGTTTTGTCTCAAGTGCTTGATCTTTTAAAACCAAACGGAAGATTAGTAGTTATTAGTTTTCACGAATCGGAAGATAGGATTGTCAAAAGGTTTTTAAAAAACGAAAAAAAAATACAAATTTTAACCAAGAAACCGATTACTCCTAGCGAGGAAGAAATAAGAATCAATCCTCGTTCGAGGAGTGCCAAGTTAAGAGCAGGGGAAAAAATATGAAAAACAGACTTTCTTTTTTACTTTTATCCATTATTATTTTTTTGACTTTTGCTAATTTGATAGCTTCAAACAAGTTGTCCACGACAGGAAAAGGAATTAAAGCGTTAGAGGAAGAAATGAAGGAGTTGAATTCAGAGAATTCTTCTTTGGAGTTGGAAATTGCTCGTACGAGTTCAATTTCTGGGGTTATTAAAAAAGCTGATAGCCTTGGTTTTGTTCGTTCCCCAAAGGTTTTTTATCTAAAAGGGGATGTTCCCGTGGCCATGAAATGAGGCGGCTCAATTTTTTGTTTTTTGCCTTTCTTTTTTTCGCTCTTTTAGTGATTTATCGGCTTTTTGGATGGCAAATCAAGTCCGGTGAGAGACTGGCGATTTTGGCCGAAAGCCAACATGCTTCTAAAATAGAATTACCTGCCCAGAGAGGAAAAATTCTTACTGCTGATAATTTTCCCTTAGTTGATAATCAGGAGGCCTATCTTATTTATGTCGATTTAACGAAAATATCGGAGGAAACATCAGGAATCGCTGCGAAACTTGCTCCTTTTTTAAGTGATAATGTGGCCACTTCTTCAGCAAAAGAGGAATTGCGGCTTTTAAAAAACGCAGAAGTAAAACTTAAAAAAAGGTTAGACAATCCGGACTTGGTTTGGGCAGACCTCAAACATAAAGTAAAAAAGGAAATCAAAGAAGAAATTGAAGAATTGAACATTGCCGGTATCGGTTTTGAAAAAGAAAATATTCGTTTTTATCCTGAAGCTTCGCTTTCAGCTCATCTTTTGGGTTTTGTTGGCAGCGATGAAGGCGGTGGAGATAAAGGCTATTTTGGGGTTGAAGGATACTATGACCTAGAATTGAAAGGGCGGCCAGGTTTACTTTATCAGGAGAAAGATGCCAGGGGCAAGCCGATTCTGATGGGTCGTTTTGAAAGAGAGGAAGCTTGTGATGGGCGTAATTTGATTTTACATCTTGATAGGGCAGTCCAGTTTATGACTGAAAAAGGACTCAGGGAAGGGATAGAAAAATATGGAGCGAAATCAGGTTCGATAGTGATTATGGAGCCTCAAAGCGGAGCAATCTTGGCGATGATATCGTTTCCTTCTTATGAGCAAGGTAACTTTCAAAACTATGATAAAGTTTTTTATAAAAATCCTGTTGTAACTGAATCGTTCGAACCTGGCTCGGTTTTTAAGATTATTACTATGGCTGCTGCTCTCGATGAAGGAGTGATTGAACCAGAAACGCGTTGTGATAAATGTGCCGGCCCGAGAAAAATAGGCTCCTATGTAATTCATACCTATGACGATAAATATCGTCCTGATTCAACAATGAAGGAGATTTTAGAGCATTCGGATAATGTAGGCATGGTTTTTATAGCAGAAAAACTTGGTAAAGAAAACTTTTTAAGATACGTTAGAAAATTTGGTTTTAGTAATTTGACAGGAATTGATCTTGAAGAAGAGGCAACGCCGGAGTTGCGGTCTGATAAAGAGTGGCGAGAGATTGATTTAGCGGCCGCCTCATTTGGTCAAGGAATTGCTGTTACTTCTATTCAAATGATAAGAGCGGCAGCTGTTATCGCTAATGATGGAAAGCTAGTTGTGCCGCGAGTGGTTGCTCGGGTAGTGGATGGGGAAAGAGAGGTAGAAATAAAACCAGAGGTGACTGATAGGGTAATCAAGCCTGAGACAGCGAAAACATTAACTGAAATGATGGTATCAGCAGTGGAGAACGGTTTTCCTCATTGGGAGAAATATGGTATTTCTGGTTTTCGTATTGCCGGCAAAACGGGAACGGCCCAGATTCCTATTGCCGGCCACTATGATGAGAAAAAAACGATTGTTTCTTTTGTTGGTTTTGCACCGGCAGAAAAACCAAAATTTGTCATGCTCGTAACTTTGGCAGAACCAACATCTTCTCCATGGGGAGCCAACACGGCTGCGCCCCTATGGTTTGATATTGCCAAAGAACTATTTTTATATTACGGCATTTCTCCTAAAGAATGAGAACATTTTACCGGATCGGCAATAGGAAACCGATCGTGGATCGGGACGGGGTCGGGATGGACGGGGGATGGTGATATAATATCTTCTATTATGATTCGAGGATTGAGTTCTGATTTAGAAAAGATAATTCAGGCGGCTAAAAGTGGCGGTCAAGTGCTTCGTAAGTATTTTGGTCAAGATTTAAAAATTAAAGAGAAATCTACAGCCGCTGATTTTGTTACAAAAGCAGATATTAGCTCAGAAGAAACGATTCTTAAAATTCTTTTGCAGAGCTTTCCTCAATATAATGTTTTTACAGAAGAAAGTGATTTTTTTGATAAAAAATCAGAATATACATTTATTATTGATCCACTTGATGGTTCAAATAATTTTATTTTAGGAATTCCTTATTTTTCTGTTGCCATTGCTTTGTTAAAAAATAATGAAGCGATTCTGGCTGTTATTTATAATCCGATTCTTGATAATACTTATTATGCAGAAAAGGGACGAGGTGCATGGTTAAAAGATAAAAAATTGAGAGTAAATAATGAAAGCGATATCAAAAAAGCAAGTGTTGTTTATACTTGCAATTACAAAACGCCATTGGATTATGTGAATTGTTTAATAAAAAGATTAAATGAGAAAAAAGTTAAAAGGATTTTAACTAATTGGTGTCCTACTTTAGACTTTTGTCTTTTAGCTTCAGGAAAAATCGAAGCAATAATTAATAATGATAATGAAATTTACGACTTCATAGCGGGAAAATTAATTGCCAGGGAAGCCAGGGCGCAAATAACAGATTTTCAAGGCAATAAAGAAACAAATGATAAAAACAGCATTTTCCTTGCCACTAATGGGACAGAAATTCACGAAGAATTATTGCAGGTTTTACCGGATCGTAAGTAGCTATCGATCCCGGATCATTTCGTCTTTTTATTTTCTTCGCCAAATTAAGAGATTAATTCCAATCAAGACTAAGTAGTTTATTAAGAGAATGGGCAGCATGTGTTCTTCAAACCTAAAACCACAGAAATGAAAATCGGAAAAAGGATATAAAAAACGCGTAGAAAAAAGACCACAATGAACAGGGATATCAAGTAAAACGTGAAAGAAGTAGGGGAGAGCCAAGGTGAGGTAATTTCTTTTGAAAAAATAAAGAATGGTAAAAATTAAGAAGGCAGTCAAGAAGCTATGGGTAAAATAGTAAAAACTGACGAGGCTAGGTTCCGTTACTCCAATACCAAGAGAAAATCTTTTATCAAGAAAATAAAGGAAATAGGCAATATCTGGTAAAACACTAAAAAAAACCGTTAACCAAAATAAGTTCTTTTTTCTGACAACGGTTAGCCCCCAAAGGGAATGGCTGACAAAATCCATAAAAAACCTCTTATGTCTGAAATTATACTACAGCAGGTGGTATAATATCTTCTGTGGTTCGGAGTTTGAAGAATTTTTATCATCTACTGAGAGCTGTTTTGGCGACGATTTTTTTTCGCTTTCCTGCTAAAAACCTTTTTGTCATTGGTGTTACCGGTACCGATGGCAAGACAACGACGGTTCATCTTATCACCCACATTTTAAAGGCTGCTGGTAAAAAAACAGCCATGATTTCGACCGTATCAGCGCCTGGATTTCATGTGACCACGCCGGATTCCTGGCAATTGCAAGGATTTCTAAGAAAAGCGGTTGATGAAAAAAAAGAATATGTGATTTTAGAAGCCACTTCTCATGGTTTGGATCAGTATCGACTTTTCGGCTGTAATTTTAAGATGGGAGTAATCACTAATGTTACCTATGAGCATTTGGATTATCATGGAACTTGGAAGAATTATTTAAAAGCTAAAGCAAGGTTATTTAATGGCGTAAAATGGGCGATTTTAAACCGAGACGATGCTTCCTATAAGTATTTAAAATCACAAATCACTAGTAATCAATCACGAGTCGTTACTTATAGTCTTAAAAGAAAAGCGGATTTAACGCCCAGGGCTTTCAAGTTTAAGACTAATCTTTTGGGAGAATTTAATCTTTATAACTGTTTGGCGGCGATTAGCGCAGTAAAAATCTTGGGAATTCCAGATAAAAAGATCAGGCAATCCTTGCTTTCTTTTGAGCCAGTTTCCGGACGGCTGGAAGAAATTGATGAAGGGCAGGATTTCAAGATTTTTATTGATTTTGCTCATACTCCCAATGCTTTCAGGCAAATCCTTCCTGCTCTTAAAAAAATTACTCAAGGAAAAATTATTCACGTTTTCGGTTGTACTGGCGATCGGGAAAGAACGAAACGGCCAATAATGGGTGAGATTTCGGCTAAGTTTTCTGATAAAATTATCTTAACTCACGAGGATACATACAGTGAAGATCCTAAAAAGATTATCGCTGAAATCGAGCCCGGAGTGGAAAAGGGAGGAAAAATTTTAGCTAAGAACTACTGGAAAATTGAAGACAGGAGAGAAGCGATAAAAAAAGCAATCGAAATGGCAGAAAAAGGTGATATAGTTTTAGTTACAGGCGTTGGTCATCAAAATAGCCTAAATATTGGCGGTAAAGAAATTTCTTGGTCGGATCAAAAGGAAGTGAGGAAAATTTTAGAAAAATGAAAAATATTCAAGTTTTAGTTTTAGCTGGTGGAGAGGCCAAGCGTATGCGGCCAATAACCGCCAACAAAAATTTATTGCCGTTTTTTGGCAGGCCTTTGATTGTTCATGCGATTGAAAATCTGAAAAAGTCAGGCTTTAAAGATTTCATTGTTGTTGTTAATCCTCAAATAAAAGAAGAAGTCAAAAAATACTTAGGCAACGTTAAAGTAGTTGTTCAAAAAAGGCCCTTAGGCCAAGCAGATGCCATTTTGAGTGCTGAAAAAGAGATTAAAGACAGACCTCTTTTAATCGTTAATGCTAATGACTTTTTTCAGCCAAGTTTATTTGTCGAGTTTAATAGAAAAATAAAAAACAATCCTGATGCTTTACTTGTTGGTTTGAAAACAGATTGTTATCTATCGATGGGTTATCTTGTAGTTAAAAATGGTTTGGTAGAAAGGGTTGTTGAAAAACCCGGTAAGGGCAGAGAGCCGAGCGATATGATTAAGCTGGTGGTTGATTTTTATCAAAAACCAAAGATCCTTTTACAGTTTCTTGAAAAAACAAAGAGCAATCGAGATGATGTTTACGAGGTAGCAATGGCTAAAATGATGAAAAAAGGAATTAAATTTGAGTTGGTTAAATATAATGATTCTTGGGCGACAATTAAATATCCTTGGGATATTTTAGAAACAGCCGCTTTCTTTTTAAATGAAAAAAAGAAAAAGCCAATAATAGCAGGGGAAGGGGTTAAAATTTTTGAGGGAGCAGTAGTGAAAAATTCTTATTTAGGCAAAAATGTGATTGTGGGCAATAATGCCTTAGTGCGAGATTCGATTATTGAAGACGGTTGTGTTATTGGTTATAACACAGAAATTGCTCGTTCATATGTTGGTCCCAATTGTTGGTTTCACGCTAATTATATTGGTGATTCTATTTTAGAAGAAAATATTAGCTTTGGTTCAGGCGCCAGAACAGCTAACTTAAGATTAGATGAAAAAGAAATTGTGCCTGGCCGTGTTAAAATGGGAGCGATTATCGGTTCTGGTGTGCGAGTGGGGATTAATACCAGCATTATGCCCGGCGTCCAGATTGGCAGTAACTCTTTTGTTGGTTCGGGTCTAGTTCTGGAAGAGAATCTTAAAGAAAATAAGTTTTGTTACTTAGAGCAAAAAGTTGTTGTCAGGGAAAATCTTCGTAAAATAGATTTAGAGACAAGAGATAAGTTTAAAAAGAAACTTTAAATGTGCGGCATCTTCGCTTATATTGGTAAAAAACAGAATGCAGCCCAGATTGTTCTTAGCGGATTAAAAAAACTCGAATATCGAGGTTATGATTCTTGGGGTATTGCCGTCAGACCAGTTGGAGTATCGGAGATTTGTGTCGAGAAGCGTGTTGGTAAGATTGGTGGAGCAACCATTACCCTACCCGATGGTTCAATAGCGATAGGACATACGCGTTGGGCCACTCACGGGGGCGTGACTGACGAAAACGCTCATCCTCACCTGGATTGCAGTAAGAAAATAGCGGTTATTCACAATGGTATTGTGGAAAATCACCGAGGAATAAGGGAGAAGCTAAAATCTAGGGGACATCGTTTTTCTTCGGAGACAGATACGGAAGTAATTGCTCATCTTATTGAAGATAATCTTAAGATTAAGCCGATCAAGCAGGCAGTGTTTTCCGCTTTTAATAGTTTAGTCGGTTCTAATGCAATTACCGTTCTTGATTTAGAAAATGAAACTGTTGTTGCTTGTCGAGACGGTTCTCCTTTAGTAGTTGGTTTGGGAAAAAAGGAATATTTCTTGGCTTCGGATGTAACGCCTTTTTTAAAAAGCACTAACCGTGTAGTTTTCATCAAAGACGGTCAGGGAGTTTTGTTGACAAAAAAAGGAGCGAAGATTTATGACCTAAAAACAGGGAAAAAGGAAAAAACAGAAGAAAAGTTAATTGACTGGAAAATCGAAGATGCTCAAAAAGGCGGCTATTCGCACTTTTTACTCAAAGAGATTATCGAGCAAAAAATTACTATTCCCAAAACAGCAAATTTAAATGAAAAAGAGATTAGAAACTTAGCGGAAAAAATTAATCAAAAAAATAAAGTGGTGATGTTTGCTTGTGGTACTGCTTCATATTGTACTTTGGCAGGAAAATATTTTTTTGCCGAAAATGGAATTGAAACCCAGGTTTATGGAGCTTATGAGTTTTTGCCTTTTGCCAAGTTTTGCAATCAGAAAACGATTGCCATTGCTGTTTCCCAAAGCGGAGAAACAGCCGATACTTTGATTGCCGCCAAAAAAGTAAAAGCTCGTGGTGCCAGCATTGTTGCGGTTGTTAATACTTTTGGTTCTACTTTAGAAAGATTGGCTGATTATGTTCTTCCTGTTGGTGCAGGACCAGAAATTGCCGTTATTTCTACAAAAGCTTATACCGCCCAATTGGCAATATTGTATTTATTGGCGAATACAGTTAGCGGTCAATACATTCAGGCGCGAAAAAATATTAAATCTTTGGGTAAAAACCTTAGTCGATGGTTGACAAAAAAACTTCAAACTAAAATAATGAAATTAGCTAAGTCGCTGATGAACAAAGAAGATATATATTGTGTTGGTAAGCATCTTAATTATCCGGCTGCTCTTGAGTGTGCTTTGAAAATTAAAGAGGCAAGTTATATCCATTCTGAAGGATTTGCTTCAGGAGAACTTAAGCATGGGGTGATCAGCCTTATTCAAAAGGGCACTCCTTGTATTGTTCTTGCAGCCGATGATGAAACGAAAGGAGAGGTTTTGTCGGCTGCGGCTGAATTAAAAGCGAGAGGCGCAAGAATTATTGGTATTTCTCCTTTTCCAGCTGCTGAATTTGATGATTATATCCAAACTTTTGACGCCGGCCAATTAACCTTCATTCCCAATGTTATTGTGGGACAACTTTTAGGATATTACTTAAGCGTAGGCCGGGGCGCTGATCCGGACAAACCGAGAAACTTGGCTAAGTCAGTAACGGTTAAGTAATTTTACCGGATCGGCAATAGGAAACCGATCCAGGATCGGGAAAATATTACCTTTCGCTTTCTTTAAAGGTTATAGTCCAGTAGCTTTCTTTATCAAAAGCCATTGGAAGGTCGCCATCACTTTTAGAAATAAGTGTCTCTCCAGAGCCAATCTCTACATGGCAAGCATGCAGGGCACCGCAAACTATCGCTTTTTTCCCATCTCTTAGGATCTCATGAATCTGACCTGTGTTCATATAAACAAACTTCACTTCTTGGCTCTGTAAGACTTTTCCAAGAGGAGTGTCGTGAGCACGCAAATCCCTAATTAACGTCTTTATTTGTTGATGATCTTGACGTAATGCTTGCCTTAATTTTGCTCTACCTTGCCTAGGGTTTTCCCAAGAATCTGAAATAATCTGTACGAATGTAGGGCTTTCCCTCAGTGTCCTTAGTCTCAGATCCATTTCTTCATCAGTCGCTCTCTGATTTGTCACAGACTCTAAAGATCTAATAACACAACCTGATTCCAATATTTCTCTATCCCTGGCAATAGCGTCCAAGTCAACCCCCCTTTCTTGTAAAAGATCCTGGAATGTTTCTCTTTGTGTCATTTTTTGAAAACTTAAATATAAAAACTAAGGATATTTTACCAAAATGAAAGAAGAAGTCAATGTTATGGGGCTATTTTCTTTTACAATAAATCAGAAAAATTATCTCCGTGATTAGACTAATAGGTCCTTTGAAATATCGTCAAAAATAACAGATTTTCAAGGCAATAAAGAAACAAATGATAAAAACAGCATTTTTCTTGCCACTAATGGGACAGGAATTCACGAAGAATTATTACAGGTTTTATCGGATCGGCAATAGGAAATGATATAATGAGTTCCATGCTTCGGAAAACCAAAAAAGGTTTTTATGTTTTGGAGAAACTTTCAAGAATTCATGGGTTGGTTCACGGATTTTCTACGGTTGAGTTTGGCAATATGAGCTTTATTCATGGCAAGAAAAGTAAGGTTTTAGAAAACAGGGTTCGGTTTGCTCAGGCAGTAGGAATCAACCCAAAAAAATTGGTTTCTGTTAATCAAAAACACGGAAAGGAAGTTTTGATAGTTAATTCAGATACTTTGATTAATCAAAGTGAGAAAATAATCGCGGATGGATTAATGACTAACCAGAAGAATATTGTCTTGCTTATCAAAACGGCTGATTGTTTACCGATTCTTTTTTTTAACCCAAAAAAAGAAATTATCGGTTTAGTTCATGCCGGCAGAAAAGGAGTTTTTCTTGGTGTTCATATTAAGGCGATTATTAAGATGAAAGAGGATTTTGGTTGTTATCCAGGAGAGCTTTTAATAGGAATTGGTCCAGCCATTTGCGATTGCTGTTATGATGGAATAGACCTAGCAGGTTCGGTAGTGTCTGATTTTCTGAAAAAAGGAATTAAAAAAGAGAATATCGAAGAATCAAATATTTGCACTTTTGAAAATAGAGATTTTTATTCTCATCGAAGAAGTAAATTTAAAAGTGAACCCGAAGGAAGATTAGCGGCTATTTTTAGTTTAAAATAATGCTATATAATAATATTATATAAATGAAGCAATTAAAAAATATCAGGAGTATTCATTTTATTGGTATCTGCGGTTATATTATGAGCGCTGCCGCAGTGATGTTGAAAAAGATGGGTTATAAAATAACCGGTTCGGATCAAGATGCTTACCCGCCAGGCACAGAGATGATAGATAAAGCCGGAATTAAATGGTTTAGAAAATATTCTTCTTCTAATCTTGATAGTCCTGATTTAGTGGTTGTTGGCAATCATATCAAAAGTGATAATTCTGAAGCCCAAACAGCGATTAAAAAAAAGTTAGCAGTTGTTTCTCTACCTGAGCTGATCGCTAAAATTTTTGCTGATAAAAAAAGAATTGTCATTGCCGGTACTCACGGTAAAACAACAACTAGTTCTTTAATTGCTTGGGTTCTGGAAACTGCTAACTTCAATCCATCATATTTAATTGGCGGGATTATGCAAAATACTGGTCAGGGTTTTAAATTAGGAAAAGGAGATTTTTTTGTTATTGAGGGAGATGAATATCGGACAGCCTTTTTTGATCAAAGACCGAAATTTTTTCATTACAAGCCTGATATTGCCATTTTCACTACTTGTGAATTTGACCATCCTGATTATTTTGAAAGTTTTTTAGAAGTGAAAAAAGTTTTTTTAAAATTTTTAAATTTAGTTCCTGAAGATGGTTTGATTGTTTTAGGAGTGGATGATTCGGATATTTTTAAAATTCAAAAAGGTGTTGATAGGCCAAAAATTTCCTATGGTTTGAACGAGAAAGCGCAGTGCAGGGGTTTTGATATTGAATATGGAACGCCGGCCAAATTTAAAGTAAGAATAGGCGATGAGTTTTTAGGTGAATTTAAGATTTTTCTTCCCGGAAAGATTAATATTCAAAATGCGCTAGCGGCTATAGCTGTCGCTCATCATTTGGGCATTGATATTGAAAAAATTCAAAAAGGGATTTCCAGCTTTAAGGGAGTAAAAAGGAGATTTGAAATTGTTGGTCAGGTAAAAGGGGTTGCAGTAATTGACGATTATGCTCATCATCCCACCAAGATCAGAAAAACCCTTGCTGCCGCTAGAACAAGATATAGGAAAAACAAGATTTACTGTATTTTTGAGCCACATACCTACAGTCGAACAAAAACTTTACTAGCTGATTATGCTCAAGCCTTTAAGCAAGCAGACGAGGTGGTTATTGCCAAACTAATGCCATCTAGGGAAGCAGGCCAAAAGCCGAGTATTTCCAGTCAAGAAGTGGCTCGGGCGATTAAGAAATATAACTCCAATGTTAAGCTGATACCTCAGTCATTAAAAATTTTAGAATATCTTGTTGGAGAAGTTAGAAAAGACGATGTGGTGATTATTATGTCTGTTGGTGGTTTGGATAATTTAGCAATAAACTTGAAACGGATGTTAGAGAATGAAAATTAAATATAAAAAAATAATCAAAATTTTAGGAAAAAATGCAGTTCGATTAAACGAATTGCTAGAAAAGCACACCACTTTTAGAATTGGCGGGCCGGCGGATTTATTTTTTAGAGCGAAAAATAGCCAGGATCTAAAAAAAGTTGTTCAAGCGGCAAAAAAATTAAAAATTTCTTATTTTATTTTGAGTGGAGGAAGTAATGTCTTAGTTAGCGATAAGGGGTTTAGAGGATTGGCAATTAAGAATCAATCTTCAAAAATTAACATTTCTGGAGAAAAAGTAGAGGCTGATTCAGGAGTTTTAGTGAGTAGGTTAGTTAAATCTACTTTAGGTAAAGGACTGGTTGGTTTAGAACATTTTTGGGGCCTTCCGGGTAGTATTGGCGGTGCGGTTCATGGTAATGCTCATTTTCAGGGAAAAAATATTATGAAAGTTATTGTCAAAATTAATAAAATTGACAATGTTATTCTATCAATCACTTTTAAACTTAAGCCAGGTGACAAAAAAGAACTTTGGAAGATTGCTAAAGAAGCTCTAGAATATCGTCAAAAAACTCAACCCTTGAATTTTTCCAGCGCAGGCTGTATCTTTAAGAACCCAGACTTTCAACCGGCTGGTTATTTAATTGACCAATGTGGTTTGAAAGGAGAAAAGATTGGAAAAGCAATGGTTTCCCCAAAGCACGCCAATTTTATTGTCAATACTGGTGGAGCTACCTGTCAAGACGTAATGAACGTAATTGCTCTTTGTAAAAAAAAGGTAAAAGAAAAATTTAATATCAATCTTGAATTAGAAATAATCAAGATGGGAGACTTAGAATGACAAAACTTTTAATTGAAGGAGGCTATTCTCTGAAAGGAACGGTTTCTCTTTTAGGCGCTAAAAACGCGAGCATCAAACTTTTAATTGCCTCTCTTTTAACAAAAGAAGAATGTCGGTTTTTCCGAATGCCGGATATTGGTGATGTAAAAACAACGGCCGCTATTATTCAAGCCTTTGGAGGAAAAGTAAAAAAAAGAGACAATCATACTTTTTCTTTGATTAATCGAAATTTAACTTCTTTTGAAGTGCCTGCGAACCTTGGCCAAAAATCGCGATCTGCCAGCATATTTGTCGGTCCATTAATTAGTCGTTTTGGTCAGGCGGTTTGGCCCCAGCCAGGTGGTTGTCAAATTGGCCGCCGGCCGATTGAGCGCCATTTAGAGGGACTGAAAAAAATGGGAATAAAAATTAATTTTGAGTCCGGTACCTATCGAGCTAAGGCTGAAAAAATGAAGGGAATAACTTACGCTTTTCCTAAAAATACTCATTCTGGCACAGAAACTCTTATTATAGCGGCTGTCTTAGCTGAAGGTAAAACAGTTTTGGAAAATGCAGCTCAAGAGCCGGAAGTTGATGATTTAATTTCTTTTTTAAGTAAAATGGGTGCCAAAATTGAAAGAATTAAACCCAGAGTGATTGAAATTGAAGGCGTGAAAAAATTGCACGGCGCAGTTCACAAGATGATGTTTGATCGTAATGAGGCAGTGACTTTTGCTTGTGCCGCTTTGAGCACTAAAGGCGACATTTTTGTTAAAAACGCTGAAAGCAAATATTTAACTGCCTTTTTGGAAAATCTAAAAAAAATTGGGGCAGGAATAGAAATAAAAGATTCTGGTATTAGATTTTTTTATAAAACACTTCTAAAGGCATCTAATATTGTTACTAAACCTCATCCTGGATTTATGACTGATTGGCAGGCTTTATGGACGGTTTTAATGACTCAGGCAAAAGGGACATCTGTTGTCCATGAGACAATCTTCGAGAATCGTTTTGGTTATGTTTCTTATTTGCAAAAAATGGGAGCCAAGATTAAGTTTTTTCATCCACAAGTAAAAAATCCGCAAAAGTTTTATAATTTCAATCTTGAAGACAATCAAACAGGTTATTTTCACGCTATTCGGATCACGGGACCAACCTTATTAAACGGAGCTAAAATTTCTATTCCTGATATTAGGGCTGGAGCAACTTTGATTCTATCAGCGCTGATCGCTCGAGGTAAAACAATTCTTTCTAATATTGACCATATTGATCGGGGTTATGAAAATTTAGATGGCCGCTTGCGAGCCTTAGGCGCTAAAATTGAAAGAATTCAGTAATTTCAGGATGGTTCTGGAACCGTGCCTAAGCTAGGACAGTCCTGGGTTTTTTGGGGTTAAGTTTTAAGAAAGAATTATAGTATAATAAAAGAGATGGTGGCAATAGTCATTCTTCATGGGTGGGGGAGCGAGATAGAGAAATGGAATCCCTTTAAAAAAGAATTGGAAAAAGCTGGTTTTGAAGTTTTCTTGCCTCATTTGCCCGGTTTTGGTCAAGCGGATCCTTCTCAACAGGCTTGGAGCGTTTCTGATTATGCCCAATGGGTAAAGAATAAAACATTGCCGGAGAATTATTTTTTAATAGGTCATTCTTTTGGCGGTCGGATTGCTATTAAGCTGGCCAGCGAAAACCCCAAAAACCTTAAAGGATTAATTCTTATTAATAGCGCGGGAATTAAACCTAAAAATAGCCTAAAACGAGTTTTTTTTCTTGTCCTGGCTAAAATGGGTAAACTGTTTTTTGACCTGCCACCATTTTTATTTTTTAAAGATTTCAGTAGAAAAATTCTTTATAAGCTCGCCAGAGAAAAAGATTATTATCAAGCGAAAGGTGTAATGAGAAAAACAATGAAAAAAGTGATTGGAGAAGACTTGAAAAAAGATTTAAAAAGGATTAAAATTCCCACGCTTATTTTATGGGGAGAAAGAGACTCTTTGACTCCGCTCGCAGACGGGGAATTGATGAATAGGTTAATTTCAGGCTCAAGCCTTTTGATTTTTTCTAAAGCAAATCATAGTTTGCCTTTAAAAATGCCGGAAGAAGTAGCTCAAGAGATAGTTAAGTTTATAAGAGAAGTTAAATGACTGGTTTTTTTGTTTTTTTGTTTTTTCTTTATCTTTTTTTTCAGTCAGTTTTAAGCCTTATTTTTTATGTTTATCTTTGGCAAATTAAGGAGTATCGAATCGACAGGCTTCTTTGCCATTTAAGAACAACAGTTGGAAAAAGGCAAGTGCTTTCCTACTTAAATATTTTAAAATGGAAAGGTATAAGAAGGCCGGTTTTTACTTTTAAGGTTGTCCTTATTTTCTTTTTAACTTTAATTTTGGAATTTAATCTTTGGTTTTTCTTGTTAAAAAATTTTCCCTATGATTTCTATCTGCGGATTTTAATAATTATTCTTTTAATAAATACATTAGCACCAGTTTTGACCAGCTTCAGTATTTTCATTTTTCAACCTATTACTTATTTTTTAAAGAAGTTGATTATTTTTTTGGCCAAAAGAAAAAGAGCCCAATTTTCTGATATTTTGGTAATTGGTGTTACTGGTAGCTATGGGAAGACTTCAACCAAAGAAATTTTAACTACGATTTTGGCGGGAAAATTGAAGGTTTTAAAAACTCCCAAAAACTGGAATACCGAGATTGGAGTGGCAAAAACCATTCTTCGTTTTTTGAAAAAAGAGCATCAAATTTTTGTTGTCGAAATGGCAGCTTATAAAAGAGGAGAAATTAAAGCGATTTGTGGAATGGTTCAGCCTAAGATTGGTGTTATCACCGGTATTAACGAACAGCATTTGGCTCTTTTCGGCAGCCTGGAAAATACGATTAAGGCCAAATATGAACTAATTGAATCTCTTCCCAAAGATGGTTTGGCAGTTTTCAATGGTGATAATTTTTATTGTCGGAAAATGGCAGAAAAGACAAAATTGAAAAAAAGAGTCTATTTACTTAAAGAAGTAAAAAATATTCGGGTGGGAAAAAAGAGGACTTCTTTTGATTTTGAAAAGCAGCGTTTTCAGCTCAACCTGCTTGGCTCTCATAATGTTGCTAATTTTTTGGCTGCTTTTTTCGTTGCCAAAGATATTGGTTTTTCATCTCAGGAAATAGCAGAAACAGTTGGGAAAATTGGATCCTTTGAAGGCATAATGAGGCCGTTTTTGGGTATTAACCAGGCGCTTTTTATTGATGATACTTATAGCTGCAATCCCGAGGGCTTCAAGGCAGCTCTTTCTTACTTAGAAAATCAAAAAGGAAAAAAGATAGTCATTACTCCGGGGATGATAGAATTAGGAAAGGCATCAGTCAGGATTCATCGCCAGATTGCTGAAAAGTTACTTTCTGTTTGTGATTTAGTAATTACTACAAAGAAAGATTGGGTTAATTATTTAGAAACAAAAAGCGATAAAATTATTATAGAGGAAGATCCAGCGAAAGTTTTAGGGTTTTTGAAAAGAGAACTAAAAAAAGACGATATTGTTCTTTTGGAAGGAAGATTGCCGAAGATAATCACTAGAAGTTTAAAAGTTTAAAAGTGTAAAAGTTTAAGATGAAGCCAATTTTTATTGCTCTTTCACCAAACACCCAAAAAGAAGATATAATTCTTGCTCTAAAATTGCTTTTTTCTCCAAAAAAGTGGCAAAGAGGGAAAGAGACAAAGAAATTAGAAAAGGCTTTTAAGAGTTATTTTCAATCTGACTATGCTGTTAGCTTTTTAAGCGCTAGAACAAGCCTTTGGGCGATTTTAAATGCATTGGGAGTTAAAGAGAATGATGAAATCTTACTTCAAGCCTACACCTGTGTGGTGGTGCCAAATGCGATTATTTCTCTTGGAGCAAAACCTGTTTGGGTGGATATTAATCAAGAAACTTTTAATATGGATGTTGATGATTTTGAAAAGAAAATTACTGAAAAGACAAAAGCAGTTGTTGTTCAGTACACTTTTGGCCAGGCTGCGGAAATAAAAAAAATTATTAAAATTGCTAAAAAATATAATCTATTTGTTATTGAAGATTGTGCTCAGGCCCTAGGAGGAGAATATCAAGGGAAAAAATTGGGCACTTTTGGTGATGTTGGGTTTTTCAGTTTTGGCAGGGACAAAATAATTTCTTCTGTTTTTGGCGGTATGGTGATTACCAATAATAAATCAGCAGGAGAGAAACTAAACAAAATTCAGAACAATTTTTCTTTTCCAACAAAATCATGGATATTTCAACAATTACTTCATCCAATT
>JADHYG010000015.1 GCA_016782545.1 Candidatus Microgenomates bacterium | reverse complement strand
ATTCCCTTAAGGCCTAAAATAAGATTACGAAGCACAGAAAAACCTCTAGCCATCAACAATCTAAAAAAAGGCGCTCCTTTTCTTTTTTCTTTTCTTGAACCAATCACAATGTCAAAGCCTTTTTCAAACCAAGGCAGAAAATTGTCAATTTCAGAAATTGGCGTTGCTTGATCAAGGTCAGTAAATAAAACGTATTTGCCTTTGCTTTCTAAGATGCCAGCAATCACGGTTGCCCCTTTACCTTGATGAGGATTTTCAATTAAAGTAAACCGAGAATTTGTCTTCAGAAACTTTTTTATAATTTCCCTGCTTTTATCTTCTGAACCATCATCAACAATAATCACTTCCCATAAATACTCTTTGTTTTTCAAAAATTTACCAACCGTTTCCAGCACATCGCGCTGTAAATTTCTTTCTTCGTTATAGCAAGGAATGACCACAGACAGAAAAATGGTTTTATTCATTATGATCCACCTTCATTTGTTTAAAATCTTTTCTCTTTTTAAATATAAAAACCCTAAAAGAATTCCTGCTAGCGCTAAAAGAAAAATAGTCACCATGCTTTCAACCGTGTCAATCCCCTCTGCTAAATTATGATAAACCTCCCCTACTTGCCAGCCCAATAAAGCCAAAACAAAAGAACGAACAACAATACCCAAAAAAGTAAAAAGAAGAAATTCTTTAGGAGGAATGCGTAAAAAACCGCAAGTGGCTGAAATCACAGAAACAGGAACAACAGGTATCGCTCTAGTAATAAAAATTAAAAACTCATCTCTTTTACCCTTAGTAAAGCGTTTTTCCACGATTTCAATTGTTTTCCAAGAAAAATCAAAAAACTTTCCAAATCGATCAATCAAAGTTTTACCGCCTATAAAAGCTATCCCATAAACAAGTAGTGAGCCTAAAGTGGCTCCAAGCGCAAATGGAATAGAAATAACACTTACAATCTTAAAAATAGCTGCTCCTAAAGATAAGTTTGGTTCAATTAAAAGATAACCGGCCCCCATACAAATCAAAGGTGAAGGAATAGGCACAATAATTTCTTCAATTACTCCTCCTAAAAAAACACTAAAAACACCATAAGTCTTAATGGAAGCAAAAATTTTATCAATGATAATAGTCATAATTTTTCTATAGAGGTTGGACCTCCTGGAGGTCCAACCTCATAAAGATTCTTCTTGATAATGAATTAATTTATAAATTTTCACTACTGAAACATCCCATTGACCAGCAATTTCTGCCCTGCCAAAACCAGCCACTTCCCAAAGGGAATGACCCAAGGGCTGACAATTTATATCTTCACAAACTATTAAAAGCTGATCAGCAACTGTCTTTTTTTCTGGATCAATCTGAGAATTTTCAATAATGATTGGTTTTCTGTCCCAAATTTCCAGAAAATAACGATAAGCATGATCTGAATTTTGCGCTGTGATCAAAGCAAAATTAAAAGGCTTGTTTTCTGTTTTTTCCAAAACAAAACGGGAAATTGTTTTTGCCTGCTCAAGCTGACGATTAGCAGGAAACTTGAAAGGTCTTCCAGACCAATTAAAAATTAAAAGAGCAGTGAAGCCAATACCAACAAATAGTTTTAAAATCTTTTTTTGCCAAAAAAAAGAAAATAAGTTTCCTAAAAGCAAAAAAGGCAAGGGAAACAAAATACCTAGATAATAATCATAAATATCCTTCTTGTAAAAAGAAAAAAGTCCTATCCCAAAGACAAACCAAAGCAAAATTAAAATATGAACTGCTTTTTTATCTTTAATTATTCTCACAACCAAATAAGCTAATGAGCTAATAACGGCCATAATAACAAAAAATCTCCACCAAAAAAGAATGTTTTTAGAATAAAGAGAAAACTGTTCTGGAGGAGGAAAATAAAAAATTAAACGGCCAAAAAGTCTAAAGATCAAATCACCAAGAATAACGATTGTTTTGATTTCGGCAAATCCTGTTTCTTTGCCGGTGAATAAAAATTTAATAATCGTTTGAATGTTAGTAAAACGATGGCGGATTTCAAAAGCTAAAAATGGAGCTAGTCCAATTAAAAATCCTAAAATAAATAAGCCATATTTTTTTATAAAAGGCTTCCCTCTTTTAAAGAGAAAAATATAAGAAAATCCAATTGGAATAAGAAAAGTAAAAAGATAGTGAAGCTGAAGACCAATACCAACCGTTAAACCTGCTAAAAACCACCAAAACCATCTTTTTTCTTTAACTAATTTACCCAAACTATAAATATACAAAAGAGAAAAAAACGGCACCAGATTGGGATTCCAAGAAGAACGAGAATAAGCAATCACTAAAGGAGAAAAAGCATATAAAGACGAAGCCAATAAACCTGTTTTTTCATTAAAAAATTCCTTACCGACTTGATAGATCAAAAAAATAGTCGCCACGCCAAATAAAGCCACCATTATCGCCGGGCCGACTGGATCAAGACGCCAAAGCCATAAAAACGGCAGCATAAAATAATAATAAATTGGTCCCAAGAAAAAGCCGCCGACTGAGGCAGTGGGTCCCAGAAGAGTAAACTTTTTATCAACAATCATCCTCTTTACCACTAGAACATCTCTTCCCTCATCGCCTAGAAAAGTTAAATAATCCGCAATCCGATAAAGTCTCAAGTAGGCGCCAATCAGTAAAATAATGATTAAAATAATGATTTTACCGCTTGCCAATTCCTCAAAGCTTAGCTTTTTTATATTAAAGCTAAGCTTTTTCCCTTGGCTCGCTTGCACTTTCTTTATATATTTTTCTCTCTTTAATGTTTTGTCTTCCATATAAACTTATTGTACATAAAATAGCTATAAGGAATAATAAAAACTCCTACGGCTAAAACCAGAAAAATAAACCTTGTTTGATCGCCAAAAATAGAGGTTCCCAAACTAACTACTATGAATTGAATAATAACTGCTCCAATAGAAACAGTGTTAAACTGTAAAAATTTCTTCAAAAGACTTTCTTCTTTTTCAATCTTTTTATGAGCAAAAGCCCAAAAATTATTAAAAAGAAAGTTGGAAATAATTGAAAACTCCGCCCCTAAAGCCGCCGCAGTTCCAGGACTCATGCCTAAACGATAAAAAATTTCCAGACCAATAAGATTAATAATAAAACCAATGGTGCCCACCAAACAAAAACGAATAAAGCTTGAGTTTAAAAAAATGTAAAGCAAGACATTGATAATATAATCAAGAGGAATAAATTTAGACTTGCCATGCCTTCTATCAATAAAATTCAAAGGAATTTCCACGACTTTAAAACCCGCTTGAATAGTACGATGCAAAAAAGCAATTTGAAAAGTATAGCCAGTATATTTCTCTAAATCAGCACCAACTTTTTTAAAAACTTCAGCTTTGATCGCCCGATAACCACTACTCCATTCATGCACTCTTGGAATCATTAGTCCAAATCGAGCAATTAAATTGCCAAAAATGGAAAAAACCTTGCGCTGCCAAGCCCATTCCCGAGGAATTGATCCACCTTTAATATAACGACTGCCAATGACTAAATCAGCTCCTTTCTCTATTTCTTTTAAAAAAGAAGGAATGAGTTTAGGATCATGAGATAAATCTGAGTCTATTTCAAAAAAAATATCTGCCTTTAATTTATTAACCGCATACTTCATTCCCCTGATATAAGCAAAGCCCAAGCCTTTTTTAGGACCGGTCATCAGATGAATTAAAGAGTGTTTTTTAATATATTGTTTAACTAATTCTCCTGTTCCGTCAGGAGAATTGTCATCAACAACTAAAATTTGAAATTGATATTGAGAATTTTTCTTAAAAATTTTGAGGAGTGCCTCTAACATTGAAGCAATATTGTCCTTTTCGTTATAAGTGGGGAGAATGTAAACAACCTTCATTAAAGTTAAACTCTTTCACGCCAATAATTAAGAAGGTCTTTTAAGGTTTTTTCAAAAGAAATTTCCGGCTGCCAACCGGTTTTTTTTCTAAACTTAGTTGAATCGCCTAAAAGAATAGGCACATCTGAAGGTCTAAACCTTTCAGGATCTTTTTTAATATCTATTTTTACTTTAGAAAAAGAGAGAAGTATTTCTAAAACTTTTTTTATTTCCCAGGTCTTGCCTGAAGCAATATTATAAACTTCTCCTGGCGTGCATTTTTGAACAGACAAAAGATAGGCCTTAACAACATCACGTACATCAGTAAAATCTCTTTGAGAAGAAAGGTCGCCAACAAAAATTGTTGATGATTGTTTTCCTTTTTCTATCAAGGCGATTTGTTTGGCAAAATTTGAACAAACAAAAACATCTCCTCGCCGCGGACCAGTATGATTAAAAGCCCTCGTCATAATAATTTTCATCTGATAGCTTTGATGATATTGATAGCCTAAATAATCCATGGCTACTTTTGAAACTGCATAGGGTGATAAAGGTCTCAACGGATTAGTTTCTTTGACCGGGACTTCATCTTTACGCACTAAGCCATATTCTTCTGAAGAACAAGCAATTTGAATGACGGGGTTAATTTCTGCTCTTCTCACTGCCTCAAAAAGATTAACCGAGCCAAGAATATTAGTTTCCAAAGTATTGGCTGGTGAAGCCCATGAAGTCGGCACAAAGCTCTGAGCGGCCAAGTGAAAAATAAAATCAGGCTTAATTTTAACTACTAATGAATAAAAACTATGAGAATCTAAAAGATCGGCATCGTAAAGCTCAAGCTTGTTTTCAATATGATCAATATTTTCTGTTTTACTTCGTGGTCTTGTTGTTCCATAAACCATAAAATCTTTTTTAAGCAATAATTCAGCTAAGTGTGAACCAACAAAACCAGTAATACCAGTAATCAAAGCTTTTTTTTTCATTTTTTACCTCCTGCCAACTCCTAAATATTTAAAGCCAATTTTTTTCATTTTTTCTGGATCATAAATATTTCTTCCGTCCAGAATTATTGGTGTCTGCATTAATTTTTTAATCTTCTTAAGATCAAGCTGACGAAACTCATTCCATTCAGTAAAAATTACCAAAACATGAGCATCTTGTGCTGTTTGATAAGGATTTTTACAGTATACCACATCTTTTAAATAATCTTGAGCTTTTTCCATTGCTTGAGGATCATAAACCTTAATTTTAAAATCGGGCCGTCTTCTTTTTAAAGCCATCAATATTTTTAAAGAAGGCGCTTCCCGAAGATCATCGGTGTTTGGTTTAAAAGCAAGACCCAAAACAGCAATTGTTTTCTTTTTTTTATTATCCTTAAATGTGTCAATGATTTTTTGACAAAATCTATTAACCGCTTCCTGGTTGATATTTTCTACTTCTTTGATAAGATTCATTGTTTCTCCAAATTGATGACCGGTTTTAATTAAAGCCTTAACATCTTTAGGAAAACAAGAACCTCCATAGCCAACACCGGGATAAAGAAAAACCCGCCCCAATCTTCTATCTAAACCAACACCATCAAGGACTTTTTCAACATCAATACCCACTTTTTCACATAAAAAAGCAATCATATTGGCAAAAGAAATTTTTGTTGCCAAAAGAGTATTGGAAACATACTTAATCATTTCTGCTTCTTTAGTAGAAAGTAGAACCCGTTCACCATTAACATGCTTGTGAAGTTCAAGAAGAATTTTCTGAGCTTTTTTTGAATCGGTGCCAATCACAATCCTGTCGGGATGAGAAGTATCAGCAATAGCCGTTCCTTCACGTAAAAATTCAGGACAAGAAGCAACATTAAATTTTGCCTCTTTTTTCTTTAACTTAGAAATTAAATCTTTAACTTTTTCATTGGTTCCAACTGGAACAGTGCTCTTGGTCACAACAACCGTGTAATTGGTTAAATTTTTGGCAATCTCCGAAGCGGCTGAAAAAACTTGAGATAAATCTGCCTCACCGTTTTCTTTTGACGGTGTGCCCACACAAATAAAAACAACTTCTGCGGGTGGAACGGCTTGGGTATAATCTAAGGTAAATTTAAGTCTGCCGGCTTGAAGATTTCTTTTCACTATTTCCGCCAACCCGGGTTCAAAAAAAAGAACCTCTCCTTTGTTTAATTTCTTAATCTTTTCTTTGGTTCTACCCACACACCAAACAGTATTGCCTAAATCAGCAAAAACTGCTGCTGTTACCAAGCCTACATAACCATGACCAATAAAAGTAATTGTCATATAATTCGCAATTTACAATTTTCAAACAGTCTGCCTGCCGGTAGGTAAGTTTGTAAATTGAATCATTGAAAATTCAATGAAAATTAAAAATTAGAAATTGAAAATTTTAATCTTTGTTTCTTAACTTCTCTTATTCCCTCTTCAAAACTCCTCATTTTCACGCCTATTTTTTTTATCTTATCGTTGCTCAAAACCAATTTTCTTGGTCTTGACGCTTTATTTTTATAATAATCATCTATTCTAACACAGCTGACAAGCTTGGTGTCAAGATTAAATTGTGAAGCAATTAAACAAACTGCTTTATATGGTATTAAAGATTGACTGCCAACTAAATGATAAACTCCAATTGCATTTTTCTGAATCAAAAAATTTAAAGCATAAGCAATATCATCAATAAAAGTAGGCGTAATAATCTGATCAGAAAAAGCTTTGATTTTTTCTCCTTTTTTTAATTTTTCTAAAATGCTCCTCACAAAGTCTTTTTTTTGGGCAAAAAAGGCTCTAAATGGAAAAGCAATGCGCAAAATAAGATAAGAAGATTTTGATTTTCTGACAATCTTCTCTCCTTCATATTTGGTTTGTGCATACCAATTGATTGGATGAGGACTATCTTTTTCTGTATATCCACCAGTTGGCGGATTTTTGCCGTCAAAAACAAAATCAGTGGAAATATAAATCATTCTTTTGTCAAATTTCTTACAAGCATCAACAATATTTTTTGTGCCGATAACATTAACCGCCCAGGCACTATTAGTTGTTCTAAAATACTCCTGCTTTTTCTTAATATCTTGATATTTTAATATCCTAATATCTTCTTTTTTATCTTTCTCACATGAATCAACATCAGTTTTGGCGGCTAAATGAAGGATGATTTGAGCGGTTGATTTAGATATCTTTTCTTTTACCTGCTCTTTGTCCCTAATATCAACTCCTGTTTCTAGACTTAAATTTTCAAATTGATATTGATCTTTTAAAAGATCAACTATTCTTGAACCCACCATACCTGAAAGTCCAATACCAATAATCTTTTGTTTCATATTCATTACAAACGTCATTCTGAACTCGTTTCAGAATCTATATCTTCTAAATTTCGAGATCCTGAAATAAATTCAGGATGACATTAACAAACTATTGCTGATTGTACTGTCTTTTATAATATTCTTGATATTCTCCTGATTTTACTCTTCTCCACCAATTATCATTCTCTTTGTACCAGTTCACTGTTCTTTCAAGATAAGTATCAAAATCATATTTGGGCTGCCAACCGAGTTCTTTTTTGATTTTTGACCAATCAAGAGCATATTTTCGGTCATGACCGGGTCTGTCTTTAACAAATTCAAGACAACTTTCATCTTTTCCTAAAATTTCTAAAATTTTCTTAATCACGGTTAAATTGTTAATATCTTCTGTTAATCCCCCCACACAATAAGTCTCTCCTGCTTTGCCTTTTTCTAAAACTAAATCAATAGCTTGACAATGGTCTTCAACATAAAGCCAATCACGAACATAAAGTCCATCTCCATAAATAGGTACTTTTTTACCTTCCAAAATATTAGTCACCGCCAAAGGGATTAGCTTTTCTGGAAATTGAAATGGTCCATAATTATTAGAACAATTAGTAATGGTTATTGGCAGACCATAAGTTATATGATAGGCCCTGACTAAATGATCTGAGGCGGCTTTGCTGGCCGCATAAGGACTGCGAGGACTATAAATTGTTTCTTCATTAAATTTTTCAGCATCATCAAGTTTTAAACTGCCAAAAACTTCGTCAGTAGAAATATGATGAAATTTTTTAAGCTTATATTTTAAAGCCGCATCTAATAAAACCTGTGTTCCTACCACATTGCTCATGATAAATTCGGCTGGATTTAAAATTGATCGATCAACATGAGATTCGGCGGCAAAATGAATAACTATTTCTACACCTTCCATCGCCTGATCAACTGTTTGGGGATCACAAATATCACCCTTAATAAACTGATAATTTGAATTACTTTCTAACTCTTTAAGATTTTCTAAATTACCAGCATAAGTTAATTTATCCAAATTAATAATCTTGTCTTTTGGATATTTTTTCAGCCAATAAAGAACAAAATTACTGCCGATAAAACCTGCCCCGCCAGTGACTAAAATCTTCATATCTGTAAATGTTGTTCTAAGAAATGATAAGCAATAATGGTTGGCCCATCTAAAATTTCTTCTTTTTTAATCATTTCGCCTACTTTTTGGATGGGTGTTTTTTTAATCTCTAAAAACTCATCTTCTTCAGGTTCAAACTCCCCTTCTTTTAAATCTTGAGCTAAAAAAACAAAACCCTCTTGACTTGAGTGGCCTGGAGAAACCTGAAACTTTCCCAGTTGCTGCCATTTTTTTGCTGATAAACCTGTTTCTTCTTTTAATTCTTGTTTAGCTATTGCTAAAGGAGAAAGACCAATTACCCCTCCCATCGGAAACTCCCAAGAATAATATTGAGTTGAATAGCGGTATTGACCAACAAGATAGGTGGTTAAGTTGTTCTCTAAAGGAATAACGACTGAAAAAGGACCAAACCTGTCCAAAACATAAAAAGGGGCTGCTTTGCCATTCGGTCTCAGCACACTGTCTTCCCTTATTTTCATAAAGGGATTTTTATAAACAATTTTAGAAGATAGAGTTTTCCATTTTTTACCACTCATAATTAATTTTAGGATCGTTACAAGCAATTCTTCCCTCTTCTTTAGGATTGTAAATTTTGGAGGTAATATAAAAAAGTTCGGCTGGTCCTTTTAAAACCTTAAAACCGTGAGCCACCATAGCCGGAATCTTCAAAATCACATTCTTTCCCTCTTCGCCTAAAACAAACTCATTAATCTCATTTTCAGTCTTTGATTTTTCCCGTAGATCATAAAGGCCAACCTTTAATGTTCCTCGAGAAACAAACCACCAGTCAATCTGAGTAGGATGATAGTGCCAAGCAACAACAACTCCCTTTTTTTTAAAAGAATGACTCCATTGACCAAAACCTTCTTTAAAAAAAGGGTCGGTTGTTTTAATTAACTCTTCAAAAAATCCCCGCTCGTCAGGATGACGAACTATTTTTTTTAAAACCACACCTTTAATCATCATCTATCTCCTTTCTCCGCCCAATATTTATTAGCTAAAAAAAGAGTTTTAAACTTACCAGCATCAGACCAAAATCCTCCAAGCTCAGCCCATTTAAGCTTTTTATCTCTAATATAAAGATTATTAACGTCAGTAATTTCTAATTCTCCTCTTTGCGAAGGCTTAGTTTTCTTAATATAGTCAAAGACTTTTTTGTCATAAATATAAAGACCAGTCACTGCATATGAAGACTTGGGATTTTTAGGTTTTTCTTCAATTTTAATAATTTTCTGAGGATTTTTTTCATCAAAAACAGGCACGCCAAAACGTTCGGGGTCTGGCACTTTTTTGATAAAAATAGTCGCCCCTGTTTTAAATGAAGAAACTTCTCTAGAAATATCAGCATCAGTCGTATTGTCTGCTAAAATAACTGCCAATGGTCCTTGATCAGAAAAATCTTCTGCTAAAGAAAGGGCTTCAGCAATGCCGCCTTCGTTTTCCTGATAAGCAAATTCTAAATGTTTAACTCCCAACTCTTTTCCATTTCTTAAAACGCGGATAAAATGACCAGCATGAGGACCGCCGGTAACGATCATGATTTCTTTTATTCCCGCCTGAACTAAAGTATTAATTGGATAAAAAATCATTGGTTTATTGTAAATGGGAAGAAGATGTTTGTTGGTAGCATAAGTCAAAGGATAAAGTCTTGTCCCTTTGCCGCCAGCTAAAATAACGCCTTTCATAATAAAAGTCCTCCTAAAACAACTATCGCCAACATGGCCACAGCAATATATTCTATCACAATTTTAAGGTAAAGCGTCTTGTCCAAAAAATGATGAATCATCCCCCAAACTACATAAAAAAAAGATGTGAGAACAACGATTTTGAACTGCGAATGTTTATTGCCGGCAGATAAAAGAAAACTTATTGCTCCCAAGCTTAAAAGACTGAAAAGAATCAAATATGGAAAAAAATGATTTTTTATCCTCGTAATCATAAGATCACTCCTTGATTAGTTAAGAATATTAAACTGATAAGAGTAATTAAGAAAACAATGTGAGCAATGTTATGACCAACTACTCTGACTGTTTTTCTTTTTAACATAAAAACACCATCAACTATTAAAACAAAAAGCAAAAGACTGACTAAACCTAAAGAAAGAACTCTTTCTAAACTAAGAATGTCAATTAATGGTTTTTTAATTACCGCCGCTTCTATTGAAGAAGAAAAAACAACTGGCGAAATCTTTACTAATACTGGCGTTGGCGTAATCATCGTCGGCACTAAAGTCGGCTTTGGCTGCGAAGGGCTTTCTAAAGGACTTTGAGCAATGGCTGCTTTCGCCGGCACAAGCAATGGTTTAGAGGCTAAAGCACTCTTTTTCTGCCCAAACATCTGGACAACCAAAGTTGTTTCTTCACCGTTAAGCTGACCATTGACAATAGCAAAGCCAATATCTTGATATTCACTTTTTAAAATATTGTCTTTGTGGGTTGGAGAGGCCATCCAAGCGGCAACAACACCATGAGAATCAGCAAAATCTTTAGCCAGGTTTTCGCCGGCAAAAAGATAAACATAGCCGCTTCCCTCAATAAACTGCCAGGGCGTTGTTCCATCAGGAGAAATATGAGCCCAATAGTTTTTCATAAACATGTCTTGGGCTTTTTTTGCCGCCGCCATAGAAAGAGTGTTGTCTAAATTAAGAGAGGAAAGTCCATTTTCCTGCCTTTTTTGATTAGTTAAAGAAAGTAAATCATTAGCAGTAATATTAGTCGCTATTCCTAAAATATTCGGGTAGATAAATTTCCCCACCCGAAAACCCATTTGGAGAATAAAAAAGAAAACCACATAAAGCATTACCGCTTGAGGCTGTAAAACCTTTGGCCGATGATTATTAGAATGATGAGGTAAAAAAAGATGCATTGCCAAAGTCTTCATAAGATTTATTATAGAGAAGGTGGGGTCATAAGGTCAAGCCAGAATATAAATTCTCGCCGCAGTGTATGACTTTACCGTTCTTGCTATAATACACAGGAATTAGTTGAAATTACGAAAACATTTCATATAAAAACAAGTTGTCTGGAAATAATCAAAAGCCTAAGATGAACAAAACATGGAAAACGATTTTTACAGTTCTGATAATCGTTTTTACAATCCACTTCGTTCGAGATATCCTGCAAATTTTTGATATTGACAACCTCCTTACCACACCAAGCGGCCCTCATCGGTGGTGCAAACCTTATTGTGACTATGTTACAGTACCACCCGAACTATTCATTATTATTTCCTCAATTATTGTTTTAAAACGAAACAAAGTTGGTAAACTAGGCTTTGTCGTACTGGCGTCTTTAATTTATTGGCCGTTTGCTGCATTCTTGCCCTAAGCCGGCTTTTGATTGCATTAAACAACAAAGTATATGAGGTTCAAGAAAAAGTGCGTAAATAATTTTAGAGGTTGCACTTTTTCTCTCATCCAAATTTCGAACACACAAAGGGATACAGGGATACACCTTCAAGGTGTCTCAGGTAGGACACCTTGGTAAAACTACTTCTTTTCCCAAGTCAAATGTTTGATTTTTTCTAGATTCTTTTGATAATCAGCTTGATCAAAAACAAATTTTTGATAGTCTTCAATGTTTTTGAAAAAATCAAGAATTAATCTCTTTTTAAGAAAAGAGTGTTTTCCATCGTTTGAATAATCAGGCAAAGATGACCATGGATAAGTTTTAAGTCTTTCTATTGATTTTACAACAAAAGAAGAATAGGGATTAAGATGAATATATCTTGAAAGATGAATTAATTGCTCATCGGTTTCTATTCTTACTGCTTTAAAATGGCCTTGAAAAATAGAACCAACTTGTTTTCTTTTAACGTTTAAATATCTTGTATAGCTATTTTGTAATTGACTCATGTATTTAGAGATTCCTTCTTTTTCTTTTTGTCTTAAGAGTAAATGATAATGATTGGGCATAAGACAAAAACAGAAAATGTCTACAAGAGACTTGTCTTTTTCAGTTAATTTATCTTCTAGCAAAATTCTTTTTTCTTGAGAAAGAAGAAGGTATTTAGAAAGTCTTAATGGTAATGATAAGTGTCGATAAAAGGTAAGTGTTTTTAAGAATCGTTGATAATCTCTAATATTTAAAAAGGTTGGCCGATAGGCATTGCCTCGATTAAAAATATGATAAATCTCTCCTGTTGCTAAAACTACATTTCTTCCTGGCATTCTAGTTTAAGTATTATCTAATTTTCCCAAGGTGTCAAGGGGAAGACACCTTGAAGGTGTATCATTGGTGTATCATTTAATTCTCAATTCTTTCGGCAATGACGATTAAACGCTTGGTGTCGGCAAAGCCTGTGCAGGTAAAAAGAGTAAGAGTGTCCTTTTCTGTTGGCTTTATAACTTCGACTTGATCAGGAAAAACGTCTTTTATCTCTTTTACTTGATAACGATACCAATGATCTTTTGTTAGGATATAGATGACTTCTTCTTGACTGATCTTTTTTAAAGGAAGAAAGAGTCCCTTTTTAGTATGAGCAAAGATAACGATATTGCCTTTTTCTCCGGGATTAGCTGAACCAATTCCGTGAGAAGCAGAAGTTTTAGAAAGTTCCCAAAACCCTTCTACTACTTTTGCCTCTACTGTGAAGCTCCACGGGCATAGCCCGTGGCTTCTTCACTTTTTTACAACTTCAGCTGAGTTTCAGCTGAAGTTGACCTGAATCCTGTCTTCCCTGCCATTCAACGTATTTTTTGATTCGTTTCTCATCCAAACCAATGGTAGAAACATAATAGCCAGGTGACCAAACAACAGCTTCTTTCCAATAAACTTTCTTGATGAAAGGAAACTTTTTCCTCAGTTTACTTGATGTAAATTGTTTTATCTTTCCTATTGCCTGACTGACAACATAAACTGTTGGTGGAATAATCATCACCAGATGAATATGATCAACTTCCATACCAACTACCTCTATTTCTACTCCTGGAAGGCTTCTTAATACCTTAGGAAAAAGTTTCTTTAGGTATCCTTGAACTCCAGGATTCAGGATGCGTCTACGATATTTAGTTATCCAGCAAACATGATACTCTACTGTATATACCCCATGGCCGGAATGTATTACCTTCACTCTTCTATTTTACCGCATATCGTCGCCGCACTCATTCACCCACGGGCATAGCCCGTGGTTCTCTGTCCGCTAAAAGCGGACCGTATAGAAAGGTCAATGTTAAGATTAGGAATAATGATTCTTTGAGGTAATTGATAAGGTTCTTCTAAAGATAAAAGTTGGGAATCGATTTTTATTGGACTAAAATTTTCTCTTTGAATCTCTTTTTTTACAGTTTTTGATTCTTTCTCGCTTTTCGGCTCCAAAGAAATTTTTGAGAAAAATTTAACAAAAGGAAAGAAAAGAAAGAAAAAAAGACCAACGAAGATTAAAATAATACCAAAGATTTTTTTGTCTTTAATAAATCTTTTCTTGGCCTTTTTTATCTTCTTCTTAAAGGCCTTACTAATCTTAAGCCGTTTAAAATACATGCCAGACCAATAAGAGAAAAGGCCAGCTCTATCCATTCTTCCCCGCTAGTAACCGCCAAGCCTAAAACCTTCCCTTCGCCAATAGCAACACCGGTGCAAACTTCATTTGAGTAAGGTGAAGAAGCACAGTCATTGACTGCCGCTACTACAAAACAATAATCGCTAGCTGAATTTAATTCTCCCACTTTATAAGCAGTCACATTACCTGTATTAGAAACACCATATTGGTAGCTTCCAGAAACAGTTCCATAAGCAATAGCATAATGAGTTACGGGTAAAACAGGATTCCAAAGCAAACTTGCTTCGCTTCCTACTTTAATCGCTGAAATGAGTTTTGGAGCAATTGGTACCCCTGCATCACATCCTCCTCCTACTGGTCCGTCAGCTGCCGGTCCTGGGGTTGCTGTTGGTCCTGATCCTAGTGTAGCTGTAGGAGACGGTGTTGGAGTAGAAGTTGGCTCTTCTGATGGAAAAGTCGGCGTAGGAGTGAAAACAGTCGTAGATGTTGGAGTGGGAGTTGGTCGATGACAAAATTTTCCACACCATTCTTCTAATCGTTCACACAAACTCTCTCCCAATTCACATGGTCGAGTATTAGAACCACAACATCCACAATTCCAATTTTCGTCTTGAGAAACGTCTTCACTAAAAGCCTCAAGGCTTTTGGTCTTAATGACTTTAAGATAAGAAAGAACCCGATGGCCGGAGTAAAGAAAAACCGCCAGCATAAAAACAACAAATATTATCTCTGAAAGTTTTCTTAAGATTTTCTTCATGTTTTTTGGGCCGATACCTCCTTTTTTGCCAACTTCATTTTACCCCAATTAACAAGCCAAGTAGAACTTAAAAGAAAAAGCAAAAGATAAGGAAGAATGTCTTCTTCTTTTTTACAAGAAGGGCAAGCAATAGTATTGGCAAGAATTTCTCCTTCAGCGGCTTTTACTTTTCCTGGAAAAAAAGAATTTTTGCCAGTTCTTATTTCAAACTGCGTCTTAGCCTCATTTGATTTAACCTCAACTCCGCTAAAGCTATAACCATATGCTTGAGCCACAGTATGATAAAATCCTGTTGATAACATTTCACCATTGTCTAATTTTAAGCCGAAGGTAAGCTTAGCCGCTTTGCCAACATCAAGCTTTCCAATCTCAAATTTGGCTGTCCCAAAATCTTTTTCTGGCAGGCCATTAAAAAGCTCTTGGGTAACATAAGTATCATAAGAAATTCCTTCACCTATATTTTTAACTGTGATTTCAAAAGTAACTGTATCTCCAGGATAAACAAACTCACCCACATTATTCCAAGCGGTAATTTCGAGTTGTGGTAGTGGTAGTAATGAATCAGCATTTTCCTCTCCCGTCTGATTTTTTCCTTGGTTACTCATATCATCTTTTGCTTCTTCTGATATGGGAAAATAAACTGTGGTTTTTGCTGAAGAAACATTATTAGAAAAATCAGGTTCGGGATCGACTGTCTCAATTGAAACTGTAGTAATAACTTCATTTTCTCTTTCACTTTCCGCCGCATGGGCTTGAGGAATCAACTTTGACCAAAAAGAAAGTGGCTCTTCACCTGAAAACTCGGAGTCAATCTGAACTTTAATTTTAAAAGTTCCCGCTTCACCTACCTCAAGACTGCCAAGAGACCAAATACAAGTTCCTCCTATTACTTGAGGAGTTATTCCACTTGAATCGCCAAGAAAAATGACGCCATCAGGCAGTTCAAGCTGTAAAAACACATCACTGGCTCTATCATATCCTTGGTTAACAAAATTAACCGTATATTGATATATTTCTCCGGGGACAACCCGACCTATGCCATTGGTCAAATTAACGGCAATCTCAGGATAAGCAAAGATAAGATTCCCTGTCCAGCGTCCAAAAAGATTGATAATAGGAAAGAAAAACCGACCACCTAAAATATTAACGTTAACAAAACGAACAAGATTGGCAATTGCCTTAGCCGCCCCTGTTTTTATCGTCACTCCTCCATCGTTATTATTGACCTGATTACCTCCTGTTTTAGCCTGAGCCATTACCTGATCAGAACTTTGGGTCTTGTTTTGATTAAAAACAAAAAGAGGAGAAGTGCCATTGTCATTATCACCACTTTGGGCTTGAGTTTCTTGTCCTGAGTCACCATTTTCGTGATTTCCGTCAAAACTTAGATCAATCAATCCCTCCTCAGCTGTCTCTTGAGCATCTGGACTTGACCAACCCGAGATCTTCCCCAACCACTCACCAAGATTATTGAAAAGAATCTGGTACCAGTTGTCTTTATGAATATTAAGATTAACTACTGAGATGGCATTGGCCTGAGCCGCCGCCGACCCAGTTTCCATCATGTTGTCGCCACCATTATTATTGCTTTCATTATTGCCGCTATCAGCAATCGCCAGAACACCACCCTCAACTACTGCCTCATTTTGATTGACTATTTGAGGAAAACTCCCATCACTATCACTGTCTAGATCAGTACTTTGTCCCTCTAAAAATCGCTCGCGGCTGGGGACAATAATATTACCACTAAAGTCTCCAAAAATATTAATGACGACAAAAAGAAATTTTCCGCCAATAATGTTGGTGTTAACTAATTTAAAAATGTTGGCGCTGGCATAAGCATCGCCGGTTTCTATTGTTGCTTTCCCTTCATTATTAGACGCCTCGTTGCCGCCCGAATCAGCAATGGCCGTTGCTAAACTGTCTGACTGAGCTTCGTTGTGATTGACTATTAAGAGATTGGTTGAATTTGAATTCAAAACCAAAACACCGGAAAGATCCTTGCCTGTTTCTTGCTCGAGCTGATTCCAAATCATCAATAAGTTAATATCGCCGGTTTCGTCATTAATATCAAATAAAAGAACCTCAAAATTGGAACCCAAAATATTGGTATTGATAATATCAACAAGATTGGCTGAGGCATAGGCTGGACCAGTAGTAACCGTGGCATCTCCCTGGTTTCCGTTGGCTTTATTATCACCACTGCTGGCCTCGACATTACTGGTATCTTCAGTCGTCGCTTCGTTGTTATTGATTACATAATGCCCACCATCTTCCTCATCATCCTCAAGTTCACCAAAACTATCAGCTTCCAGATTATCTGCCGGTATTAACTCAGTAATATTAGTATTAATGATGCTTTCAGCTTCGGCAATGGCAGTGGCTGTTCCTGAATCTATCACAGCGTCACCGGGAGTGTTAAGAATTTCATTTTCGCCGGTAGTACTTTGAGCGTCGGCTGAAGACTCTGAGTCTGCCTCGTTTGCATGCGCCATCGAGCATTCAATTTCTCCTTCAAGACTGCAGTCGCCACCAGTTATTTCTCCCTCTACTTCTTCCTGATAGTAATTAAGAATGGTTTTTGTCTCTGCCTCTGAAGCGGTATCACCGGTAGTAATGCTGGATAAAGGAGTTGGTGTTGTCTTAAAGTCTTCTGGAGTATCAATTCCATCAGTATCTCCTTCTACTTCTTCCTCAATTTCTTGATTATCTCGGGCCTCTTTTTCTTCCTGATCTTGTTCTTTTTCTTGCTCTTCTTGACCTTCTTCATCTTCTTCCTCTTCCCCTTCTCCCTTATCTTCCTCCTTTTCTTCCTCTTCCTCTCCCTGTTCTTCTTGAGTAGCCGCCTCAGGATTTTCTTCTTGAGCAAAAGCTAAAGGAATAACAAAAGGATTGAAGATTAAAAGAAAAACCAAAATTGCGGCTAAAAGTTTTTTAAGATTCATTTGTTTTTTACTTTAAAATAGTACCTCTGTCATCCTGAACTTGATTCAGGATCTATGTAAAAATTAGTTCTCCGGCTTTATGGGAAGGAGAAGAATTCTTCTCCTTCCGAAAAGCCCTAAACAGTCAAGGGTTGACTGTTTAGAAGCACCACCGCAACTTTACAAACTCAAGTGGGTGTTAACAACAACATAACCTTTAGCCTTTGCCCAAGCATGGCCAGTGGAGATAGTACGCGTACCGCTAGCGTTTACCTCACCACCTTTTTGAGCCTTAGCTTCAACATCCTGCCAGTTAAGTCCAGTATTAGCATCGGCATAAACTACGTTGTTTTTAACCACAGCTACGTCTTTGTGCCGTGGTTCTCCACCGAAAGGACCGCAACCAACGTGAGTGTTAGCCACAATGACTCCTTTGGCCTTGGCGTGAGCATTACCGGTAGAAATAGTACGGGTACCATTAGCGTATACATCACCACCTTTTTGAGCCTTAGCTGTAACATCTTGACTATTCATGCCAGTATTTGCGCTTGCACTAATTTCATTGTTCTCAATGATGGCGATATCCTTACGTGGGGTCCAGCCAAATACTGGTACAGCCAAGGATAAAAGAACAGCTCCAGCACCGGTTAAAGCAACAATTTTTTTAACCATATTATTTTTTCACCCCCTTTCGTTAGAAATTCTTCATAATTTGATTGTTAAAGAAAAATTCGATTGTCAACTAAAAAAGGCAATCCTTTTTCAGGATTGCCTCCGGGTGCGGTCAGCAATAATTGCTTAGTTTCTTATTAAATTTTCTTATGGGTTAGATGAATTACTTATATATAATTCTCAAAAATTTGTCAAGTGCCTTATTTGTGCTTCTTTCTTAAAGCATGAGTTGTCTTTTTTATATTTCTTTCGGTTATCTGCACTACCCGCCAATCTTGAACATAAAGCTCGACACTTCCCCAACCACGGATATTTTTTAAAGCGGATTTTATTTCTGATAAAAGATCATTGCTGATTTTTTTGGTGAAATAATCAACCATTGTTTTGGGTAGAAACAGATTAGAAATTTATCTCAACTGTTTCTTTTTCCTTTTCTAATCCTCCCACTAGCAACTTAAAGCTTTTTAATTTTGCATCAACAATAAAGGAAACCAGATCTTTTCTGACAGAAAGAGGATCAATAACAACAGTGGCATTATGAAAATCAGGGGCATATTTTTTGTCTTCGTTATCAACCAGACGAATCAAATCACTGGTAATCATCGCTAGTTTTTCTGTAGTGTCATTTTCAATTTCCAGTCGCAAAAGTAAAAATTGTTTTCCCTCATTAACCTTTCTTGATTCTCCTTTAACTTTAATTTCTTCTTTTAATTCAGCCGAAACAATAGTAAAAACAATTCTTTCTGCTCCTTTCCCTTTAACGACAATGGCTTCAAATTCAAAGCTCTTTTTAACATCTGTTATTGCTATGACTGAACTAATTGAGGTTGTTTTTTGAGAAAAAAATGGTTTTTGAAAAAGACGCGGCCGAACTATTAATTGATAGCCAATAAAAAGAATGGCTAAAATTATCAACAGTTTAAATAATTTTGAAAATGTCAATTTTTTTACTTTCATAAAAAAATGTCCTGCCTTGTATTGAGGCAGGACATTAAAAAGTAGAATTACCCTATCACTAAGTTTTTTATTTGTCAAGTTTACGATTTGTAACGAAGAATGGCTTAATAAATTTTAATTAACAGAAAAAACAATCACCGTTGTGGTTTTTGGGGAGAAATTTTCCCAAGGTGTCAAGGGAAAGACACATAAGGTGTATTTATTTTTGATAATGTGATAGTTTTCTTTAGTCTCTCAAGCATATAAGATTATTTTAGCAAAAATTGATAAAATCAATAAACAAATTGAAGATGCCATAAAATATGTAAGGCCACATCGGATAGATCAGGTGGACTCTCTTTACCTCTAGCCCGACGATCGTTTAAAAAGAAGTAAAGAGGAAATCAATAATTAGAAAAAACAATCACTATTGAGGGTTTTGGGAAGAGGTAAATTACTTGTTTTTCTATGAACGATATTCAAATTTCTGTTATTTAGCTTGCTCTCTAAGCTTCACTCTCTTCTTGATTCTGCCCTTCTTGATTCTGCGGATTCTGCAGTTCTGCCGAAATCTCATTACCAACTATTTTCATTGCCTCTCCTGCCGTCATGCCTGGTCTTGCCATTTCCAGCATTAACCGCTCAAAACGCGAGGGTTTTTCATCAACCGGTTCTTCACCTCCCAAGTTATCAGTTTCTTTTTGTGTAGTCATAAATATTAATACTGTTTAAACTTGAAGTCGTTCAGTTAATATAGATACCCACGGGCAAAGCCCGTGGTTCTCTGTTTCGCTCTGTACACTCGCCTTCGGCGAGTGACTTATTTATATCGGCTCATCCATCCCGATCAGCGGGGTGGTTTTCGCCTTTCTTGATATAACCAGCTCTATGGTTAATTTTTTACAAAACAAAAAAGCTTGCCTATACAATCTAATTAACATATATTTTAATTTAACATATTTGAT
>JADHYG010000071.1 GCA_016782545.1 Candidatus Microgenomates bacterium | reverse complement strand
GAGTTTTGGCGTGCCAGTAGTGGCGAGTAATGTTAGCAGTCTGCCTGAAGTAGTAGGCAAGGCTGGTGTTTTAGTTGACCCTGGTGATGTAAAAGATATTAGTCGGGGAATAAATGAAGTTCTTAATTATAATGAGCTGAAACGTCAAGAGATGATAAAAAAAGGTTTGGAACAGGTAAAAAAATTTAGTTGGGAAAAGTGTGCGAAAGAGACGTTGGGGGTTCTGGTGGAAGTAGGTAAAGGTAATAAATTGATTTAATTTCCAATGAAATGCTAAATGTTCAATGATGGCTTCTCGACTCGCCCCGCAGTGCGGGGTTCGCTCGAAGAATAGAAAGAAGTTACTGTTCGAGCGAAGTCGAGAACTTTAGATGCTTGATAATTAGAAATTAGAAATTTTTTATTTATGTTCAAAGACAAAATGGGTCAATCATTAACTTCACAACAGGTGATGAAAAAAGGAATCAATCGTCTTTTTAACATTTTTCTTGATTTTGAATTAATGCTTTTGCGTTGGGTGGGACATATTCCTTTTCATTCTGTAAGAAGGTTTTTTTATCAACTATCAGGAACAAAGATTGGCAAAGGATCTGTTATTCATATGTGGGCTAGTTTTTTTAATCCTCACATGATTTCTATTGGTAAAGACACTATTGTTGGCGATCATTGTTTTTTAGATGGCAGGGAAATACTTAGGATCGGCAATCATGTTGACATTGCTTCTCATGTTTTAATTTATAATTCCGAACACGATATTAACAGCGAAGATTTTCGAGCTATTTGTGAGCCAGTAATAATCGAAGACTATGTTTTTATTGGCCCTAGAGTAGTAATTCAACCAGGGGTGAAAATTGGTAAAGGAGCCATTGTCGCCGCCGGCGCCGTAGTTGCTAAAGATGTTGATCCATTTAAAGTCGTTGGTGGTGTTCCTGCTAAAGAAATAGGAGAAAGAAAGATTAAAGATCCTCATTATTGTTTAGGGCGGGCACGACTATTTCAATGATGGACTTATCAATTTAGCAATTAACCATATAGCTATATGATTGGGATATAACTGTCTAAATTATTGTTCGAGCGAGGTCGAAACATCGACGGAGTCGAGAACTAATCGAAAATGAAACTTCTCGATTCGTCCCGCAATACGGGACTTACTCGAAGAATAATGTTCCAGCCACAGTCATATAGCAATATCTTGTGTAGCAAATCATGGACTTATCAATCATCATTGTTAATTACAATACAAGAAAACTTTTAAAAAATTGTCTTAATTCGATTTTTAAGAGTCTTGAAAAATCAAAGTTGAGTTTTGAAGTCATTATTGTTGATAATAATTCTACGGATGGATCGGTTGGGTTAGTTAAAGAGTTAACGAGTAGAAAAGTTAACGGGTTAACGAGTTCACGAGTTAACGAGTTGAAGAATAAGAGAATTAACTCGTTAATAAATAACTCGTTAATAAATAATAAATCAACTATCAAGTTAATTGAGAATAAAAAGAATTTAGGTTTTGGAAGAGCTAATAATCAAGCCATTAAACCCTTCGGCAAGACTCAGGGTGAGCAAGCTCAAGGTGAATATATTTTACTTTTAAATTCAGACACAGAGGTTATTAATAATGGTATTAACCAATTACTAACTTTTATAAAAGAAAATAAAGAAGTTGATATTGCTGGGGGCAGGCTTTTAAATAAAGATGGCAGTGCTCAAGCTTCATGCGGTCCTTTTTATTCATTGCCGATTTGTTTTTTAATGCTTTTTTTAAAAGGTGATAGATTAAATCTTACTCGCTGGTCACCAAAAAAACTTCGTGAGGTTGATTGGGTTTCAGGGGCGTGTTTGATGGCGAAAAGAGTTGTTTTTGAAAAACTTTCTTTTGACGAAAACATTTTTATGTATATGGATGAGATAGAGTTTTTATATCGAGCTAAAAAAACAGGATTTAGAGTATTTTTTTATCCTCAGGCAGAATTTTTTCATTTAGGGGCGGCCAGCAGTAAAGAAAAAAAAGCGCCTGTTCTCAATATTTTTCGCGGACTTTTATACTTTTATCAAAAACATCATTCTGGCTGGCGGCTTTTTCTTTTAAAGTTAATGCTCAAAATTAAAGCCATTGAAGCTTATTTATTGGGTGTTTTAACCAATAATCATTATCTTAAACAAACTTATGCGCAAGCTTTTATCTTGGTTAGATAATCATATTCTTAAAATTGGGATTTGTTTTTTGTTATTTTTTATTCCTCTTTATCCCAAACTTCCTTTGTTTAGTGTTGAAAATACTTGGGTTTATATTCGTTTAGAAGATATATTTGTCGCTTTTCTTATTTTTATTTTTTTTCTTCAATTAGTAAGAAAAAAAGCAACTTTTAAATCTCCATTATCACTGCCTATTTTTGTTTATTGGCTGATCGGGGGAATTTCTTTAGTTTTTTCAATTTTAGTTTTAGGTCCTCATCTTGCCAATTTTTTTCCTAAAGTAGCCATTCTTCATTTTCTACGTCGAATTGAATATATGATGCTTTTCTTCATTGCCTTTTCGGCTATTAAAACGAGGAAAGATGTTTATCATTGTTTGGCTTTTTTTATTTTAGGCGTTTTTGGTGTGGTTATTTATGGCTTTGGGCAAAAAATTTTAGGATTTCCTGCTTTTTTGACCATGAACGAAGAATTTGCCAAAGGAATTCCTCTTTATCTTCCTTCTGGAGCTCGAGCCACTTCTACGTTTGCTGGCCATTATGATTTATCTGCTTACTTAATTCTTGCTTTGTCGTTGTTTTTAAGTTTAATATTTGGTCTTAAAGCTAAGTGGGAAAAATTAGGATTACTCTTTATTGGTTTAGGCGGTTATTTTCTTTTGCTTTTTACTGCTTCAAGAATTTCTTTTGCCGCTTATTTAATCATCATCAGTTTGGTTTTATTTTTACAGCGCAGAAAATGGCTTATTATTCCTGTTGTTTTAATTAGTCTTTTTTTAATGAAGGAGTCGCCGGGGGCTTTGGATCGTTTCAGCAAGACATTACGCGTCGAACAAGTTGTTTATGATGTTAATACAGGCAAGGCAATTGGCACTCTTGAAGAATTAATGGCCGATCTAAACTCTGTTAAGAAAGAGCAAGAGGATCTCCCTTTGGGAAGCGGATTTTTAGAAGTGCCTTTGCTTGAAAAAGAAAGCTCTTCTTCAGCTTTGAAAGAAATAAGAATAATTACTCTTAAGACGGCTTCGCAATCAGCCCAATTGGCAACAATTTCTGGTGAGTTTTTAGTAAAAAGAGCCATTGTTTATGATATTTCTTTTACGACTCGTTTTCAGGGCGGCTGGCCCAGAGCGATAAAAGCTTTTAAAAGAAATATTTTCTTGGGAAGCGGATTTTCTTCAATTGATTTAGCGACAGACAATGATTATTTAAGGCTTTTAGGAGAAACAGGGATTTTAGGATTTTCAAGTTTTTTACTGATTCTTTTTACTGCTTTAATTATTGCTCGACAAAGTCTTAGGAAAATAGACAATTCTTTTGCCAGAAGTGTTGTCATCGGCATTGTTGGCGGCATTATTGGCTTGTCTTTGAATGCTTTATTGATTGATGTTTTTGAAGCCTCAAAAGTAGCTTATATTTTTTGGATTATGATAGGCATAATGACTGCTTTATATGTTTCTTTGGTTAAGAAAAAAGAATCTTTAATCAAGGAAGGTCTAAACTTTCTTAATAAGCCAATAACGCCAATAATTTTATTAGCCTTAATCACCATCAGTGTTTTTTATTCTGCCCTGGCTAATTATTTTACTGCTGATGATTTTACTTGGCTTAAATGGGCGGCGACAACTAATCTTGCTGATATTCCTGGCTTTTTTATTAATGCGGCTGGTTTCTTTTATAGACCTTTAATTAAAAGTGTTTTTTATTTTCTCTATCAGTTTTTAGGCCTTAAGTCTTTTGGTTATCATTTAATTAGTTTTGGTCTTCATTTTTTAACTTCCATGATGGTTTATTTGACGGCATTTTTCTTAGCGGGCGAGTCTTCATCTGAGGCGAAGTCCCGTACCGTCCCGACGCTTCGTCGGGACTGGCGTCGGGACAATTTTTTCATTGCTTTTCTTGCTGGATTTTTCTTTTTACTTCATCCCATTCACGGAGAAACAATATTTTGGGTCTCTGGCTATTCAGGACTTTTCAGTGCCTTTTTCTATTCTTTAAGTGTTTATTTATTTCTCAGACAGGAAAAGGCAAAAAATTGGTTTAAACGAATGTGTTGTCTGGGGGGCCCATTTTTCTTTATCTTGAGCCTGGCTTCTTATGAATTGGCGGTTACTCTGCCGTTGATTTTGAGTTTTTATCTGATTGTTTTTAAAGGCATTAAAAGATTTAAAGAGAGTTTCAAAAAAATATTGCCTTATTTCGGTATTCTTGCTTTTTACCTCTTTTTAAGAAATGTTATTGCTCGCGCCCATCCTTTAAGCGGAGATTATAATTACAATCTTGGCAATTCTGTTTTTAATTTTTTTGGAAACTTAATAGGTTATTCAGGTGAATTGATTTTAGGTTTTCGCTTTATTCCTTTCTATGATTTTTTAAGAGAAAGTCTTCGCGGTCAAAAATTGATCGCCGCTTTATTTTTAATCGTTGTTTTGAGTCTTATTTACTATTTTAAAAAAGAACTCAAGAAGATAAAAATAAATAAGCTGATAATATTTTCTTTTGGCTGGATTTTAATTGCTTTATTACCGGTAATTGGCTTAGGGAATATTGCCGAACGCTATCTTTATATTCCTTCTATTGGTTTTGTTATTTTACTGGCCATCATTATTATTAAATTATATGAAAAAAAGAGTTTGATTTTTAAACTGATAGCGATCATGATGGTGATAACCATGACAAGATTCTATTATTTAGAATTAAGAAAATCAGAGTCAACTTGGGAAATAGCCGGAGAAGCGTCCAATAAAATTTTACGCGCCCTATCGACTAATTACAAACAATTTCCTGAAAAAAGCACTCTTTATTTTGTCAATTTACCCTTAAGAGTTGAACGAGCATGGGTTTTTCCAGTTGGACTTAAG
>JADHYG010000070.1 GCA_016782545.1 Candidatus Microgenomates bacterium | reverse complement strand
TAAAAGCTCTAAAGCCAATCCACGCATTTCAGAAATTGGCTGTTGCAAAAGAGTATTAAGTAAAGTCAAAAAGTCAACCTCGATCATCTCTCTATTTTCTTCAAGCCATTCTCGAGCAATTTTTCTCTTTATAGGAACAGAAACACCAAGCTTCCTCAAGCTCGAAGGCGTGCTAACAACACTCCCTTTCCGATACTTTTCATCGGCACTCTTTTTTAGAACTTTTAAAAATTCTTCAACTGTGGTCTGAATGTCTTTGCTCATTTTTAGCTCATCTTAAGATTTGTCCTGCTCTACGTAGAACTGTAGAAAATTAATTCTTTAATTTTAGCACACGATCGTATGTCGATTTTAAAGCTTTAATTTCTCACTCACATCTTTCGAGACAATTAAACTCAATCACTTGATCAGCCAGAGCTTCTAAGTCTGGTTTAGAGCAATTTTGGGAAATCAGTAAAATTATTTTTTTATCCAAAGCCTTGGCATAACCAAGTTCTAAAAGCATGCCTTCGCTTTTTTCTGGGTGCTCTACAAAAGCTAAAAGCGCATCGCATTTTTTAATCGCCGCAAAGGTTTCTCGAAAGGCCTTTTTTGGAGGATAATTTTTTTCTTCCCAATTCTTGCCATCGCGAAAATAAATAAAAGTCTGATCACCATTATTTTCTAAAATAGAAGAAAGCTGTTCTAATTTTTTTCTTAAATCAGCCTTATCAACACCACGGAATTTGTAAGAAATAAATATTTTCATTTTTTAATTTTAGCAAATTTTGGGGGAAATGACATATTTAAATACTGCTAGATAGCTTTTCAATATACTCAATATGGTCCATTAATCTTAATGTTGTATCAAGAGGACGCTCTGCTAAAATTTGCGGGTCATAAATAAGATGGGTGTCCAAAAGGACCAAGCGATGCTGATCATCTTCTTCCACGATTGCAAGATTCTTGCTTCCCAAGATATCTACACAACTACCAGTCTCTGAATATACGTGCAATAATTTATCGGCAAAAAGAGAAAAAGTCTTTCTTAAATTAGTATCTTCAGCCATTAAACTAAGCAGCTCTTTTTCTGAATAATCATTAAAAAAACACTTTATCTCTCCTTCTAAATATGGCTGGCTGGTGACGAGCGCAGACATTCCCAGAAGGTGACCATGAGCGATAAAAAATTCTTCATCAAGTACCAATCCAGGAATATCAGAATAGCAAGACTGGATTGTTCTATAAACTTGCCTCACTTCTTGAACTTTTGCTAAAAGCTCTCTCTTTGGCAACCCTATAGATTCACGATTAACTCTGAGTACTCTCTTCATGCCCATTGTTTCTGCTAAAAAAACAGTATTTCCTCCACCATAGTCAAGTAATTCCAACTTAGTTGGATAAAGGGGAAACTTGTCAACTGAAGTAAGAAGTCTCGCACAAAATCTCTCAAAGCCAGGAATAACAGAGCCCGCCAAGTGCATTCCATCCTTAAGCCTTGCCCCTTTTGGAGTTCTTGGATGGATTAAGGCCTTCATAAGTTCAAAAGGCCTTCCTTGACCACGCTCCAACGGGGAAGTACAGACGATATCTCCAGCGCGAATGGCTAATCTTCGCAGACTTGGTCTTTGTTCTACCATAAAAGGCAATGAGATACCCCCCAACATGAAAATTGGAGGGAAATTTTTATATCTTATATTATATCCTATAATGGCAAAAAGGAGGAGTTTTTTGGTGACAGAACGAGGTAGTTATATCAAAAACTTGCTATAAGCTATTGACAAACTTGTGCTGATCTGGTTTCCATTTTGGCGTATTGGCCATAAAGATTTTCATTTTTCCTTGCCAAAAATATCTTTCCCCAGGCAGGATTAACAAAAAATCGCCTTTTTGAAACTGAATCTCTTTTCCCTCAATTACCAATCTTCCCTTTCCTTCAAGAACAAAAACTAATTCTTTCGATTCCTCATTAACCACTCTTCCTTTTTCCGGATACCGGCCATTAATCTTGGCAATGGCGCCATTAATCTCCTCATCTTTCATCTCATACTCCCAAACAGTAGTTGAAGGAACGCTTTTAAACTTTTTTGCTTTTGATTTCTTAACAAATTCCATCGTTATTCAAGATCTTAACCCTTTAAAGAATTGTTTAACTTCATTTACTTAAAATTCATGACGATCAGCAATAAATTTCCCACCGTCAACCATTATTGTTTCTCCATTGATATATGATGAATCATCACTTGCTAAAAATGAAACAACACTAGCGATTTCTTCAACCTCACAAACTCTTTTCATTGGATATTGTTTGGCAATTCTGGCGTACCATTCTTTTAACTCTCTGGGAGGGCGATTGCCTTGTGAATTTGCGATTTTGACAAAACCCGGACAAATGGCATTTGTTCTGATTTTCGGCGCAAAATCAACTGCAAGTGATCTTGTTAAACCATCTATTGCCCCTTTAGAAACAGAATAGACACTAAAATCAGGCAGTGCCGAAAAAGAAGCCATGGAAGAAATATTGATAATTGTACCGCCGCCTGATTTCAATATTAGTGGAATTGAGTATTTGGCCATCTTAAAATAACCGCCAAGATTAACGTCAAGAGTCTTTCTCCACTCGTCTTCTGAAATTTTCGCTACATTTTTTGCCATGCCCTTGCTGTATCGAGCCACACAATTTACCAAGCAATTAAGACCGCCAAACTCTGTTTCTGCAGTCTTTATAATGTTTTTTGCTTCTGTTGTATTAGTAACGTTTGCTCTTATAAAAGTAGCTTCACCGCCCTTTTCTTTAATTATTTCTACTGTTCTTTGCCCCATTTTCAGAAGGTCCACGACAACAACTTTAAACCCGTCCTTTGCAAGCCGAATAGCTATCGCTCCGCCTATAGAAGAACCACCTTCCTTATATCCCATGGCGTCACCAGTAACTAATGCAACTTTGTTTTTAATACTCATAGTTTTATCTTTTAAATTAATAAATTTTCCTTAATATAGCAAATAAAAAATTTTATTACAACTGACTGTATGAAAAAAATTATTTTAATTTTACCTTAACGTTTTTGACGACGGCCGTTGATCAAGAAATCTATTAGATTTCTCTCTCATCCAACAAAGAATGAATTTGGTCTTGAGAATAGTTTGGTTTTTCTGGCTTATAACCTAAAATCTTTCTTGCTTTTAAATTGCTAATGTGCTCAAGATCATCGACAATGCTAAAAGCTTCATACCATAACTCATCCTCATAATCTAGCGCCAATTTGATTGCCTGGACAGCATTATTAATACTTACGCTCGTTCCCAAAAACACTTTATTGATTGGCCCGAATCTTAGAACAACTGTCTGAATCTTTTTATTTAGTCCGTGCCAGGCCATAACCTGCTCAGCCATGACTTTGCTGACGTGATAAGAAAGATCTACTTCTCGGCAGGATAGTTGATCAACTTGAATATATTGAGAGACAATTTTCTGATCTTCTTTGATAGGAGTGCTGAAGGGAATGCCTCTTTCTATTCCATAATAAGTAGTAGAACTAGCATAAATAATTCTTTTTAAGCGATTTTCGTAGGCGGCTTTAGCCACATTAAATGTCGCTCTGACATTATTGTCAAAATAATCTTCTATGGACTTGCCCTCTACGGGGGCAGGAATTGCGGCTAGATGAACTACTTGCTCACACCCTTTTATCTTGCCTGCAAGTCTTTCATAATCAAGCAAGTCATTTCCATCTACTAAATCAAAACCAACCACCTCATAGTCTTTACCATGTCTTTTAATAAATTCTCTTCCTAAATAACCTTTGTGTCCGGTAACAAGAATTTTCATATTTTTAACTCACCAAAAGCAAGCCAATAAAACTCAAAACTGCTCCTAGAATCTTTTCCAGCAAATTATCTCGTTCCTTTAAAAAGACAACCGCTAATAGAACAGTCAGAATAACCGGTGTTAAATTAATAACAATCACTTTTGATGAATTGTCTACCAATTGGAGAGCAGAAAAAAAGGCTAAACCTGAAATCACAAAAAGAACAGAAAATAATAATAATTTCTTAAGCAACTGCCATTTTAAAAATACCTTCATTTTTCTAATCGTGTAGGGGTTAAGCATCACAACAAAAAAGGCAGGCAAGATATAGCCTAAAAAAATATAAGGGTAAACCTTAAATGATTTTAGTAAGAAACGGTCATTAGTATTGCTTAAACCAAAAACAACCGCTGAAAGTAAAGCCAAGCCTTCTTTTTTGGAAAAAGACAATCTGGTCGATTTAATATTAACCAAAGTCACTCCAGCGACAATTAAAAGCGTTCCCAGCCATTGCATGACTGATAAGCCTTCTTTAAGAATGAAGCTGGAAGCCAAAATAGTCACAAAAACCCGAGCAGAAAAAATAACTGCATATCTTGAGGCTTCAACATATTTTAAAGCTTTAAATTGAGAAATAGCGCCAATACCATTAAGAACCATCATTAAAAAAAGATTGGGCAGTAAAGGCTTAAGATCAGGAAAAGACAATTGCTTAAAAAGCAAACCAAATACTCCAAGCATTAATCCCGTGGAAACCTGAAAGAAAACCAAATAAGTCATTGGGTCACTTTTTTCTTCTTTTAAAAGCACCCTCTGCAGCAAAGTCGCCACTGAATACAAAACAACACTGATTAAAATCAAAACCTGCCAAGTCATATTTTCAATCTTAACACAAAATTTTACTATTAATCTTCTTAATTGCCCTCTTGATATTTGGCTCGGCGGATTTAAAAGCGGCCTTGTCAAACTCAAACCAACCCCAATTAAAAAACTCTTTTTTATCAGGATTAAGGCCTGCCTTTTGATCAATTTCAACTAGAAACCAAATATCATTATGAACATGGCCGGCGGTTTTACCGACTGTGGTGATGCGACTAACGAAAAATGACCTAAGCTTCTTTTTCCAAGATATCCCTAATTCTTCTTTAAGTTCGCGAATAACAGTCTTTTCAAGACTTTCCCCTTTTTCAACATGACCGCCAGTTGGTAGCCACAAACCTGATTTTCGATGATGCACCAAAAACATCTGCGTTTTTTGAGGATTAACAACGGGAAAATAAGCGCAGAGGTGCG